>NZ_JAANNX010000044.1:0-42591 GCF_013363615.1 Streptomyces sp. CAI-85
GGGAGCTGGGCTTCCCCACCGCCAACGTCGAGACCCTGCCGCACACCGCGATCCCGGCCGACGGCGTGTACGCCGGCTGGCTGCACGCGGGCGGCGAGGCGATGCCGGCCGCGATCTCGGTCGGCACGAACCCGCAGTTCGACGGCACCGAGCGCACGGTCGAGGCGTACGCCATCGACCGCGTCGGCCTCGATCTCTACGGGCTCCATGTCGCCGTGGACTTCCTCGCCTTCGTGCGCGGCCAGGCGAAGTTCGACTCCCTCGACGGGCTGCTGGACCAGATGGCGGTGGATGTGCAGCGCTGCCGGGAGCTGGTGGCGGAGGCGTCGGCGTAGCGGGCGCGGCGTTCAGCGAAGGGGGCGGCCGGTGTCTTCGGACACCGGCCGCCCCCTTTTCTTGTCTTGCTGGGTTCGCGTGCTGTTACTGCTGGCGTGGCGGGGGCGGGGGAGGCGTCTGGGCCTGTCCGTCCTGCTGCTGCGGGGGCTGCGGCTGCTGCGGGGCCTGGGCCTGGGGCGCCTGCGGTGCCTGGGGGTAGCCGTAGCCCGGCGGGGGCTGGGGCGGCTGGGGGTAGGGCTGGCCGGGGCCGGGCTGCGGCGGGTACGGCTGCTGGGCCTGCGGGGCGTACGGCTGACCCGGCTGCGGCTGGCCGTGCGGGGGCTGCGGCGCGGGGGGCGGCTGCTGGGCGTAGGGCTGGGGCGGGTACGGCTGTCCCGGGTGCGCCGCGGGGGCGTGGGGCTGGGGCTGAGCCGGGGGCTGGGCCTGGGCGTGGGCCTGGGGCGGGTAGGGCTGGCCGGGGGCGGGCGGCTGACCCGGCGTCGGGCCGCCGCCGTACTGCTGCTGGCCAGGGATCTGCTGGCCGGGGAACGGCTGTGCCGGGTACTGCTGGCCCGGGTACTGCTGCTGGCCCGGCATCGGCGGGGCGGCCACCGGGGGCGGGTTGCCGTCGTTCGTCCACAGGCCGTGCATCTGCTGGTGGCGGACGAAGTCCTCGGCGACCAGCGACGCGAGGTGGAAGTACGCCTCCCGCACCTTCGGCCGCATCATGTCGAGGTCGACCTCGGCACCGGCGGCCAGATGCTCGTCGAACGGCACGACCACGACACCCCGGCAGCGCGTCTCGAAGTGGCTGACGATGTCGTCGACCTTGATCATCTTGCCGGTCTCGCGCACTCCCGAGATGACGGTGAGGGAACGGGAGACCAGTTCCGCGTACCCGTGCGCGGACAGCCAGTCCAGCGTCGTACTGGCGCTGCTCGCGCCGTCCACCGACGGGGTCGAGATGATGATGAGCTGGTCGGCCAGGTCGAGCACCCCGCGCATGGCGCTGTAGAGCAGACCCGTGCCGGAGTCGGTGAGGATGATCGGGTACTGCTTGCCGAGCACGTCTATCGCGCGCCGGTAGTCCTCGTCGTTGAACGTCGTGGACACGGCCGGGTCGACGTCGTTGGCGATGATCTCCAGACCGGAGGACGCCTGCGAGGTGAACCGGCGGATGTCCATGTAGGAGTTGAGGTACGGGATCGCCTGGACGAGGTCCCGGATCGTCGCGCCGGTCTCGCGCCGCACGCGTCGGCCGAGCGTGCCGGCGTCCGGGTTGGCGTCGATCGCGAGGATCTTGTCCTGGCGTTCGGTGGCGAGGGTGGAGCCGAGGGCGGTGGTCGTGGTCGTCTTGCCCACGCCGCCCTTGAGGCTGATGACCGCGATGCGGTAGCAGGACAGCACCGGCGTGCGGATCAGCTCCAACTTGCGCTGCCGCTCGGCCTCTTCCTTCTTTCCGCCGATCTTGAAGCGGGAGGAGCCTCCGGTCGGGCGGCTGCTCTTCGCCTTCTGGCGCTTGTCGTTGAGCAGACGGTCCGAGGACAGCTCCACGGCCGCGGTGTAACCGAGCGGCGCGGCACCGGGGTTGACCGGCTGCCGCTGGTCGTGCTGGATCGGCTGCGGCCAGGAGGCCCCGATCCGGGGATCGACGGGGTGGGGCTGAGGGGCCTGGTGGGCTTGGGGAGCCTGAGGCGTCTGGGGTGCGTCCTGGGGGGCGGGCGCGGGTGCCGGGGCGGCGGCGTGCGGAGGCTGCGGGCCGGCGGGGGCCGGGCGCTGTCCGTCGGCCTGCTGGGGGAACTGGGGGTACGGCTGGGGGGCTTGGGGGGTCTGGGCCTGGGGCTGGGGCGGCTGGGCTGCCTGCGGGGCCTGGGGGGACTGCGGGTTGGGCTGGGCGGCCGGGGCGTGCGGGAAGCCGTAGCCCGCTTGGGCGTTGGGCGCGGGCGGCTGCGGGGTGTGCGGTGCGTGCGGGTTGGGCTGGGCGGCGGCCGGGTCGGTCTGCGGGAAGCCGTAGCCGCCGGGAGCCGCCGGGGGCGTGGGCTCGGGGACGCCGACGGGCTGCGGGAAGCCGTAACCGGCCTGGGCGTTGGGGGCCGAGGGGTGCGGGAAGCCGTAACCCGCCTGGGCGTTGGGTGCGGGCGGTTGCGGGGCCTGGGGGGACTGCGGGTTCGGCTGGGCGGCGGCAGGGGCCGTCTGCGGGAAGCCGTAACCGCCCGGAGCCGCCGGAGGCGTGGGTGTCGGGGTGCCGACGGGCTGGGGGAAGCCGTAACCGGGCTGCTGCGGGACGGGCGGTGCCGGTGCGGGCGGTGCAGGGGCGTCCGCCTGTTGGGGCCCGGGCTGCGGCTGGGGCTGTGCGGGCCATTCGGCGGCCGGGGCGGGGGCCGCGGGCTGGTACGACGGCGGCAGCGGCGGCAGTTCGCCCTGTGCGGGCGGCGGGGGAGTCCAGGCGGGCGGCGCGGGGTCCTCGGCCACGTCGGTCTGCGGGGCGTCGTCCGCAGGGGCGGACGTCTCCTCCTCCGCTGATACCTCCGCCGATGCCTCGGCCGGCTCCTCCGCCCGTTCCTCCGACGGCACTTCGGCGGACGGCTCGTCCGGCGTCTCCGCGCCCTCGACGACGTCGGTGTCCTCGGCGTCGTCGGACACGGTGTCCTCGGAGACGTCCGCCGCCTCGGCCTCCGTCTCGTCCTCCGCCTGCGCGGGAACGGCGTTCTCGTCGGCCGCGGCCTCGCCGGTGTCACCCGGCTCCTCGGCCGAGTCCGCCGAAGTCGCCGAGTCCGTGTCCGGGGCGGCCTCGGGCTCCGCCCGCTCCGCGATCTGCCGCTTCAGGGCCACCGCGGAGATACGCATGGTCGCGCCGCTCTCCAGGTCGCCGTTCCCGGCACCGCTCTCCTCGGCGACAGGCTGGGGCTGCTGGGGTTCGAATCCGGCGCCCGCAGGAATCCCCGGCGCGGGCTGCGCCGGAACCTGGGCCACGGGCGGAGCGTACGGCGCCGCGGGCGCCACGTCAGCCGCAGGAGCAGGAGCAGGAGCAGGAACCGGAGTCGGCGGAACAGGCGCAGGCGGCGTCAGCCCCGGCACCGGCTCACCGACCGGCGCCGGAAAACCCCCCGGAGGCGTCCCCGTCACACCCTGCGGCGCAGGAGCGGGCGCAGGCGCAGGCGCCGGAACAGGCGCGGCCGCACCACCACCGGTACCCGTACCCGCGCCCCCACCCCCGCCCGCGTTCTGCGTGTACCAGGCCGGCGGTGCGTAGTCGATGGTGAACTCGCCCGTCGTCTCGATGGCGGACTCCGCGTCGGGCTGGTCATCGCCGGGCGTGGCCCAGCCCCCGCGCGTCCCGTCCCGATCGCTGCTCACAGTTCCTCCTGGTGTGGTCGAGCACCTTCATGCCGTGCCGGTCGACCAGTTCTCGTCTTCTCGTCGTACGCAGGGGCTTCGAGGCCGTTCGTCGGAGGTCGTCCGAGGTGGCCGGCCCTCCCCGAGGACGCCGGCACCCGCCCCACGGGTTTCCGGTGCCGCGCCCCGCACCAGCCTAATCATCAGATGCCCCGCCCCGGCAGGCCCGCCCACCCCTCGGCACAGGTCCGTCACGCGGACCCGCCGCCCCAGGAAACGGTCATAGTCACCGAAGTGCCGCGTACCGCACGACGACTGAGGGAAACCGGATCCGTCTCAGTCCATTCGCCGGGGCGTGCCCAGCAGACCGATCTCCGCGTCCGTCGGCTGGGTCATCACATACTGCCGGTCGCGGTCGGCGCACCACAGGGTCAGACCGTCGGCGAGCGTGGGCAGCGCCGTCACGTCGGCCGCGGGCAGGGTCAGCGCGCGGCCCAGCTCCGTGGCCTCGTCCGGCGAGATCCGCTGGACGCCGACCAGCCGGGCCTGCCGCAGCAGCCGCGGGGCGACCGGGCTGAGATACGGCAGCAGCGTCAGCACCGCCTGCCACGGTCCAGAGGCGACGCGCCCGCGCGGGGGCCGCATGCCGCAGTCCCGCACGACGAGCACGGGTGTGCCCGCCGAGGCGCCCTGCGGGGGGACGCGTCCGACCTCGTACACCGCGAGGCCGTTCTGCCCGCCGCCCATGGCGTGCACCATCTGCACCCACGCCTGCGGCCGTCCGGTCTCCACGGCGACCCGGGCGCCGGTCGCCGCCGCTCTGAGCGCGAGGACCTGGGCCGTCCACAGACCGCCGATGAGGACGACGTCGTACGGCGTGGGCCGGTTGAGGCCCAGGACGGCGGGCCGGTTCTCGGCGTCCACGCCGATGACGACGCCGTCGTCCCCGATGGGCAGGGCCAGCGAGGCGAGTTGCTCGACGGTCACCGAGTGGCGGCCGTGCCGGGGGCCGAGGAGACCGAAGCCGCTGCGCGGCGAACGCTCCCCGCGCCGCCCCGTGGTGGGCTCGGGAGCGCCGGCCGCCCGTGTCGTCGTAGCCGTCACCGAACACCTCCGAGGGGCAGAGTGGCCAGGATGCCGGGCACCTGTTCCCGGTCGAGCCGGGCGAGGCCCGCGCCGGTGTGCCGGGCCGCGCCCTGCACCGCGCGCCGGGCCGCCACGAGTTCGTCGTCGCTGCGGCCCGTCACGCGCACGTGCCCGCTCAGGGAGACCTCCTGGCGCTCCCCGCGCGCGAGGGTGACGCTGAAGGTGGTGGCGAGCGCGGGCACCGCGGTGACCAGGGCGATGAACTGGGGCAGCGAAGGCCCGTTGCCGCCGCCCAGGGCCGGCCAGCGGCGCAGCCAGTACGTGGTGTGCCGGCGGTTGTCGCAGCGCCAGCTCCGGCCGGACTCCTCGGTCCGCCGCTCCAGTGTGCCGGTGCGCCCCGCCTCCGCCGTGACCAGCGGGTTGGCGCAGGCCGAGGTGGCGACGGCGGCCGTGAGCTGCTCCTCGTCGAGGACGGTCGCCCGGAACCCGGCGCCGGTGAGCCGGCTCGCGAGATGGTCGGCGGCCCGCACCACGCACTTCTGCGCGCCGAGGAGACCGCCGCCGCGCACCGCCACGGCCTCCGGGCACAGCTCCGGATCGAGCTTCAGCGCGATCCAGGTGATGCGCACGGCCGGGGCGCCGGTCTGCTCCTGGAGCGGCGCGTAGTTGGAGACGGCGACGGACTGCGGGGGCAGGTGCAGCGCGGGCGCCGGCTGGGTGTGCAGCACGATCTGGGCGGACTCCAGGCGGATGCCGTCCACGTCGAGCGCGTCGTGCACCAGGGCGAGCGGCAGCGGCTGGCGGTCCCGCTCGGCACGCAGCGCGGTCGCGTCGGCCTCGATCTGGAGGACGGCCGTCACGAACGTGCCGTCCCCGACGATGCCGACGGGGCGCCGGTCACGGCCGTTGTAGGTGTAGGTGCGCAGGCTGGGGTCGCACTCCAGGGCCGGTCCGAAGCCCGGTTCGGTGCCGGCCGGTATCTCCAGCTTCTCCGCGAGGCGCCGCCGGGCCTTCAACCCGCGCGCGGTGGCCAGCCATTCGGGCAGCGAGCGGCCCCGGCGGCGGGCCACCGACACCACGACGAGCACGACGGCGACGGAGGCCGCCACCGCCATCCCCACCGGGCCGATCGCCCAGCCGACCAGCAGGACCGCGGCCGCGATCTCCCACAGGACGAGGCGTTGCAGCCGGAATGCCCCACCCTGCCCCGAACGCGCCTTGAGCTGAAGCGTCCCCGATCCCGGTGCGCGCCGCGCCGCGGACGGCCGCGGGGCCGGGGAGCCCTGTGTCCGCGCCCGGCCGCCGGAGCGTTCGCGCGTTCCCGAAGCCCTCACTCCATCCCCCCGTATCGCTCACGACTCGCCCGCATTTCAGCACCGCACAGGGCACTTGACGGCCCGGGAACCCTACCCGCTCGCCGAGCCACGGCGGATACCAGGCATAGTAGGGGGCCGCTCTGACATCGGGGGCGCGGGACCGTGACCCCGCGGATGGGGCCAGGACGGACAACGGGGAGAGACACAGACAGATGGCATCCCGGCGCGATCAGCTCAATGCCTACACCTTCGCGAAGCGCCGTATGCTCGCGGCCTTCCTCCAGTCGTCGCCCGACGGCTCCGAGGAGGGGGCGCCGCGGCCGCTGCGCGCGATTCTGCCCGGCGTCATCATCGGCGTCGTCGTCATGGCCGTCTTCGGGGCGTGGGGCATGTTCAAGCCGACCGCGCCGAAGGGCTGGGACCAGCCCAACGCCAAGGTGATCATCGCCAGCAAGTCGACCACCCGGTACGTGATCCTGAAGACCGACGGCGAGGTCCAGCTCCACCCGGTCCTCAACATGGCGTCCGCGAAGCTCCTGTTGGAGGCGGGCGGCGGTGACGTCGTCACGGTCGCCGAGTCGGTCCTCGACAACGGGAAGATCCCGCACGGCGTCACCATCGGCATCCCGTACGCCCCCGACCGGCTGCCCTCCGCGGAGGAGGCCGGCAAGGCCAAGCGCTGGGCGGTCTGCGAGCGTCCGAGCGCGGGCGGCGGCGACTCCGTCCAGAAGGCCGCGCTCGTGCTCTCCGGCGACGAGATGAAGGCGACCGACGGCAAGGGACGCCTCGGCGACGGCGAGTTGCTGTACGTCGCCGACCCGGACGGCGACCAGTTCGTCGTGGACGCGACGGGCCGGGCGTACCCGATCGACAAGAGCGACGAACTGCTGCTGCGGGCCGTCGTCGGCTCCAACCGGCAGCCGCAGCGGGTCTCCGCGGAGTGGCTGGCCACCCTGCACCAGGGCGACGCGGTCGCCTTCCCGGAGATCGAGGGCCGCCCCGGTGAACCGGCGGGCGCGCCGGGCCAGTTGGACGACGCGACCGACAAGGTCGGCACCGTCCTCAAGGCGTTCGACAACAACGCCGAGCAGTACTACGTGGTGCTGCCCGGCCGGGTCGCCCCCGTCTCCGCCTTCATCGCCCAACTCCTGCTCTTCAGCGAGGAGTTGGCACCGCTCGGCCAGGCCGGTCACGCCGCCGAGGTGAGCCCCGGCGCGATCGTGCCGGGCAAGCCCTTCGGCACCGACCACCGCTGGCCGACCGGCGACCCCACGCCCGTCAACGACCCGTCGCCCGCCGCCGGAAGCCGCAGCACCGTCTGCAACGTCCTGCGCGACGTCGACGGCGACTCGGGCGCGACCACCCTGAGCACCTGGGCGGGCACCGACTTCCCCGAGAAGCTTCCCGCCGGCTCCTCCAGCGCCTACGTCACCCCCGGATCCGGCCAGCTCTACCGCCAGTTCCAGGGCAAGGCGACCAAAGCGGGCCCGGTCTTCCTGGTCACCGACACCGGCCTGCGGTACGTCCTCCAGTCCAACGGCGACAGCGCGACCGACGACGCGGGCATCGGCATGACCGCCGAACAGCGCGCGCAGCAGCAGCGCGAGGCCCAGCAGGCGCAGACCCTGCTCGGCTACAAGGACGTCGACCCGGCACCGGTCCCGGCCGCCTGGTCGGAGTTCCTGCCCACGGGCCCCCGCCTGTCGACCGCGGCGGCCCGCCAGCCGCAGGGTTCGTGAGGGGGAGGACGACGATGCCGCGTACGACTTTGCTGCGTCCGGTGCTGACGGCCGCGGCCGTGGCGCTTCTGGCCACGGCCCCGCTCCTCGCGCCGCCCCCGCCCGCGGCCGCCGCTGACAAGCTGCCGTACTCGGACCAGTGCCAGTTCCCCAACGGCCTCTACCCGGGCCGCCCCTGGTCCCTCCAGCGGGTGCTGCTGGACGAACTGTGGAGCCGCTCCAAGGGCGCCGGCGTCCGGGTGGCCGTCATCGACACCGGCGTGGACGTGGAGAACCCGCAGCTCACTGCGGCGGTCGACGCCAAGAGCGGCCGCAACCTGCTGCCCAAGGGCCTCAAGGACGAGGACGGCGACCCGATCGAGCGGGGCAAGGAGAACGGCACCACGGACACCGTCGGCCACGGCACGAAGGTCGCCGGCATCATCGCCGCCCGCCCGGCCGCCGGCACCGGCTTCGTGGGCCTCGCCCCCGAGGCGACGATCATCCCGATCCAGCAGAACGACGCGGAGGGCCACGGCACCACCGACACCCTCGCCGAGGCGATCCGCTACGCCGTCCGGGCCAAGGCCGGCGTCATCAACATCTCCCAGGACACCTCGAACGCCGTGAAGCCCTCCGACGACCTGGAGAAGGCGATCGACGAGGCCCTCGCCCAGAAGATCGTCGTCGTGGCGTCGGCAGGCAACGACGGCCTGGACGGCAACGTGAAGGAGACCTACCCGGCCTCCTACGACGGCGTCCTCGCCGTCGCCGCCTCCGACCGCAACAACGAACGCGCCGCCTTCTCCCAGTCCGGCGACTTCGTCGGCGTCGCCGCCCCCGGCGTCGACATGATCTCCACGGTCCCCTCGGGCGGCCACTGCTCCGACAACGGGACGAGCTTCTCCGCGCCGTACGTCGCGGGCGTCGCCGCCCTGCTCAAGGCGCGGCACCCCGACTGGACGGCCCGCCAGATCGTCGCCCAGATCGAACAGACCGCCGAGCGCACCATCGCCGGCCACGACCGCCTGGTCGGCTGGGGCGTGGTCGACCCGGTCCGCGCCCTGACGGAGGACGACCGCCCCATCGAGTCCCCCGATCCCCAGAACGGCCTCTCCCGCGCCGAGGCCCCCACCGCGGCCAAGTTCCAGACCGGCGAAACCCCCGACGAACGCAACACCCGCCTCGCCACGTACGTGGCGGTGGCAGCGGCAGTCCTGGTCGCCGGCACGAGCGGCACGGCGGTGGCCATCAGGGACGCGCGGAGACGGGCTCGGAGGGTGGCGGGGGTCGACTAGGGCCTCTCTTTCGGATCTTGCCGGGGGGCGCGGGGTCTGGCACGCGCTCCCCCAGAGGGGGGACCCCCAGCGGCGTTGCCGTCGGTTGTCAACTCCCCCACGCTCGGCTTCGCTCGCGCGGGGGGACCCCCATCGCGTTGCCGCCCTCCTCCGCCTTGCAGCTACACGCACCAGACCCCGCTCGGGTCCGCCGAGACGCACCGTCACTCGGAGCCGGCCAGATCCGAAAGAAAGACCCTAGACCGAAGAACACAACGGGGGAAAGGACAGCACATTGACACACCCAGGAGCAGGCACCCGGCCGAACCTGAAGGTGTCGAGCGAGAACCTCACCAAACTCGCCGACGACCTCGACGGCATGCAGAGCCACCTGGACAAACAGGTCCGCCGCATGGACGCGCTGGTCGACCGGATCGAGGCCGGCTGGAGCGGCCCGGCCGCATCCGCGTACCGGGACTTCCACCGCGCCGCCGCCGAGGACGCCGTACGCATCCGCGAGGTGATGAAACTCCTGGAGGAGGCGGTACGGCTCAGCCGCGACGGCTTCTCCCAGGACGACCTGGACGTGCTGGCGCAGATGCGCCGGATCGAGGTGGACGTCGACAGCGAGGTCGACCGGTTGTCGACCCCGAACACCGAGGCCCCGACGGCCCCGCGGAGCAGCCTCGACGACCTGTAGCCCGTCCAGCACCGAAGTCGCCGACGAACAGGGGGAAACATGTCGACCGGCAACGAACCCGACGAATACATATCCGTGTCCTTCACGACTCTGCACGAACTGGCCGCAGACCTGGAGGACATCCTCAAGCAGCTCAACGCCAAGCTGGACGGCCTCTACGACCGGGTCGTGCCCGTCGTGCTGTCCTGGCAGGGCGAGACCCGTGAAGTCTTCGTGGACAAACTCGACGAGTGGGACCGCTCCGCGCAGGACCTGGAGGCCGCCCAGAAGTGGCTCCACGAGTACGTGACCACGGGCCACACCAACTACGCCGCCGCGCACCTCGCGGTGCTGCGCGGCTGGGGCGGCGCCTGATGGGGGAGAAGCTGCCCTCGGACGAGGAGCGCGCCAAGGAGACCGCGGCCGCCCGCACCCGCTCGCCCAAGACGAGCGGCGGCGGCTTCGACGTACAGCCCCAGCACGTGTACTACACCGCGCTCGTCGTACGGGACGGGCAGTTCGACTACGACAAGGGCGCCCGGTCCCTGGTCGACGTCCTGAACGAGTACAGCCAGTCGGCGGGAACCGGCTGGGGCGCGGACCAGTTCTCCGAGGCGTACCGGACGGTCAACGAGAAGTTCCTGGAACTGTGGGCGAAGAGCGTCGTCAGCGTGGGCGGCGTCGCGGTCGGTCTGACGGACACGACGAACAAGTACGTCCAGGCGGACTGGCAGGCCCGCCGTATGTACGGCCCGCCCCCTGTCGACAGGCAGCCGCCCGCCGTCATCGAGAACCTGCCCAAGTACGGTCCGGTCAACGACGTCAAGTGGGTCGGCACGGGTGAGGACGCGGACTCCTGGGCCATCTCGGGAGTCCTCGGTGAGATCCCCGACTTCCTCGCGGACGTCATCCGCCCGGCGATCGAACACGGCCTCAGGCTCGGCAAGATGCACGAGATCACGCCGGGTGCCCGGGACGAGGAACTGAAGACCATGGCCGGCGGCTGGGAAGCGGCCGAGAAGGCGGCGAAGGCCGCCTCGGACAACTTCAACGGCGCCATCAAGTTCATCACCAACAACAAGGGCAACGACGAGTGGCAGGGCGCGATGAAGGCGTTCTGCCAGACCATCTGGGGCACCACGGAATGGGGCCGGACCTACGACCCGCAGGGCAACCGCGTCTCCATGGGCCGCAGTTGGAAGACGAACCGCAATGTCGTCCCCGCGAAACAGCGCCCCGTCATCGAGATCCTCCGCAACACGGCCACCACCCTCAAGGACACGCTCAACCATCTGGCCGACGTGCGCAACAAGACCGCGGACACGACGACCCAGCTCGCCATCGACGCCACGAAGGCGACGGTCAAGGACCTGACGACCGGCCTCGACCTCTTCGAACTGACCCGGCTCGGGGCGACCATGGCGTTCGGCGAGATCGTCCTCACCTTCCGCTCACACATGGACAAGGGCGCCGCCGACAGGGCCGTCGAGGCGTACCACCAGGCCTTCAGCGAGGCCGCCACCAAGGTGAAGGGACTCGTCCCGGAACTGGACGAGGCGATCCTCAGCGTCCCCACCTTCCGCGCGGAGGCGGCCCGCGCCGCGGGCTACGGCGCGCGCACCCTGAACGACTTCAAGAAGGAACATAGCTGGCAACGCCCGGAAAGCCAGGTCCCCTACAAATACAGCCTCGACCTCGCGACCGAGGAGGAACTGTACGGCGGACACAGCATCGACAAGCATGTCGGTCTGACGGATGAGCAGTTGACGCAGCGGTTGCGGGACCAGGCAAGTGGGTCGACCGGGCCGGACATCCCGGCGGCTTCGACCTTCACTGATCTTGAATCGGCGCAGGAGTACACACAATACTCGATTCGCAGCAATGCGCAGGAAATCGATGAATGGCTTAAAGGTCCTCCACCGATCGGCGATAAGGAAAACTTTGACGTGGCCGCAGTTCCTGGTGGAAACTTGACAGCCCCGGTTGTCACTGGGCGCACGGCGCCCGTCGTGAACGGTCATCCGACTCCACCTGTCGATGCTTATGGTGTTTCGACGGTGCTGAAGTATGTGCCGGATCTGGATCCGCCGTTCATCGTCCTTACCTCCATGCCGAAATGATGAGTGAGGTGACAGGTATGCGCGAACTCGACGAGCGGTCGTGGGCCGAGGCGATCGGCATGTATGAGCGCAGGCACACGATCGCCAAGGTGACGGCGAGGAAGCACGCCGACTGGGCGCTCGACGTATACACCTTGATGCGCGGTGACACGCCGGATGTGCGCGGTTGGCGCGTCAACGACCCTTACGTGGAAGAGCCCGAGAGGCGCGACGATCCTTTCCACCCCTTCACGGTGCTGCCGTCCAACCACGCTAAGGCGGACGAATTCAGGCTTCGTTTGTTCGAGATTCCGCGCGCTTCCGCGAAACGACTCCTCGTAGCTCTCTCGACGCCATGGATCGACGTGGAGCGGGTGCCGGACTTCGAGGAGAGCAGGGCCCGGCTGGAGGAGAAGGCCGACACTGTCCTGTCCCGCTTTCCGGAGAGTTCCCGTTTCTATGCCAACACCGGACGGAAGAGCGCGGATCTCGACTACTACAAGCGCATCACCAGTTGTACGGAGGTGTCCGTCTACACCTGGGACCCGGGTCTCGTCCTCGTCTCCGAAACCGAGGTCGGGATGGTCTGGTCGTTCATCGCGTGGTGAGAGGGGAGAAGGCGATGACGGAACTTGACGAGCGGTCGTGGGCCAAGGCGATCGGGATGTACGAGAGGCGTGCAACCGTCGCCAAGGTGACGAGCAGGGAGCACGAGAACTGGCTCCTCGATGTGGCCACCTTGATGCGCGGTGACACGCGTGACGTCCGGGGTTGGCGCACCGTGGACATCTGGGACGGGGAACTCGACAGGATCGATGAGCCGTCCTACCCGTTCGCCATCCCTCCGGAGGCCCTCGCGACGCCGGATGCCTGGAAGCCGTACCTGCACGAGATCCCGCGTTCCCAGGCCCTACGGTTCCTCGTAGCCCTCGCCACCCCTTGGATCGACGTCACCATGGAACCTGATTTCGAGGAGCGCCGGGAGGCCCTCGAAGCTGACGCCGGCGTCATTTTGTCGCGCTTCCCCGAAGGTTCGCACTTCTACGCGAACACGGGGCGAGACAGCGCTACCCGTGATTACTACGAGCGGGTTTCCGGCTGGTACCCCTTCTCCACGCGCACCTACGACTTCGGCTTGGTGCTCGTGTCGCAGACGGAGGTCGGAATGGTCTGGTCGTTCCGCTGATGAGAACGATGACGGAACTCGACGAGCGTTCGTGGGCCGAGGCGATGGAGATGTACGAGAAGCGGGTGACCATCGCCAAGGTGACGGGCAGGGAGCACGAGAACTGGTTGCTCGACGTGGCCACCCTGATACACGGTGAGACGCGCGACGTCCGGGGCTGGCGCACCGTGGACAGGTGGGAGGGGGAACTCGACAGGATCGACGAGCCGTCCTACCCCTTCGCCATCCCTCCGGAGGCCCTCGCGGCGCCGGATGCCTGGAAACCGTATCTCTATGAGATTCCGCGTTCTCAGGCTCTGCGGTTCCTCGTGGCCCTTGCCACGCCCTGGATCGATGTCACGAAGGAACCGGATTTCGAGGAGCGCAGGGAGGCCCTGGAGGCTGATGCCGGTGTCATCCTGTCGCGTTTCCCCGAGGGTTCGCACTTCTATGCAAACACCGGGCGAAGCAGCGCCACTTGCGACTACTACCAGCGGGTCTCCGAATGGCAGCCCTTTTCCACGCGCACCTTCGACTTCGGGTTGGTGCTCGTTTCGGAGACGGAGGTCGGAATGGTCTGGTCGTTCCGCTGATGGTGACGGGGAGAGGACGATGACAGAACTCAACGAGCGGTCCTGGGCCGAGGCCATGGAGATGTACGAGCGGCGGGTGACCATCGCCAAGGTGACGGGCAGGGAGCACGAGAACTGGCTGCTCGACGTGGTCACCCTGATGCACGGTGAGACGCGTGACGTCCGAGGTTGGCGCACCGTGGACAGGTGGGACGGGGAACTCGACAGGATCGACGAGCCGTCCTACCCGTTCGCCATCCCTCCGGAGGCCCTCGCGACGCCGGATGCCTGGAAGTCGTACCTGCATGAGATTCCGCGTTCCCAGGCCCTACGGTTCCTCGTAGCCCTCGCCACCCCTTGGGTCGACGTCACCATGGAACCTGATTTCGAGGAGCGCAGGGAGGCCCTCGAAGCTGACGCTGGCGTCATTTTGTCGCGCTTCCCCGAAGGTTCGCACTTCTACGCGAACACGGGGCGAGACAGCGCTACCCGTGACTACTACGAGCGGGTTTCCGGCTGGTACCCCTTCTCCACGCGCACCTACGACTTCGGCTTGGTGCTCGTGTCGGAGACGGAGGTCGGAATGGTCTGGTCGTTCCGCTGATGTGATGCTGTCCGCCGTACCGCCCACCCTGGAGAATCCCTTGCGCACCCGCACCGCCACCTACCCCGACCGCGCGACCGCGCAGTGGGCGACGCAGCATGTGGTCACCCGCAACGAACAGGTCGTCCACCGCTGGCTGGCGGAGTCCGCCCGGCGACGGCTCATGATCGAGGCGGCGTGGCCGTCCCGGGAGGACCCCGTCGGCAGGGTGCTGCTCCAGGCGATGGCGCTGGCCGGCCGGGGCGCGATCGACGTCCGTGCCGCCCGGGTCGTCCTGCGTCGCGAGCCGTCCGCCGCGCACGGGTTCGCCGTACACGCCAGTTTCCCCGTCTACCTGTGAAGGCAGTGCAGTCACCGTGGCGCTGACACCCCTTGAACACGACCGCCGCTACGGCGAGTTGGACCAGGTCCTCCGTGCGTACGCCGGTCAGCCGGCCGACGACACCGAGGACGCGCCGAGCGCGGCGCTCACCGCCTACCTGCGGCACACCTGGCACACCCGCCCCTGGGCACTCGCCACAGCCGAGACCCAGCTACGCGAGTACGCCCGCAACCCGCCGGGACGGCTGAAGGTCCGGCTCGGCGAGTTCTACGCACTGCCGGACGTCGGCCTCCCCGACGGCGAGATCCTGGACTGGCTGACACTCCTCGCCGACCACATCCGGCGCAGCGTGGACGACGGCCTGGTCCCGCCCCCGGCCACCCCCGCCACCCACTGGGAATGGAACGCCCGCTTCCCGGAACTGGGCCAGTTCCTCGGCGGATGGTTCTCGCAGGACATGCCGGACGAGTTCGAACATCACGACGCGGCCGTGGACGACTACCGCGCGACCACCGACCCGCACCTCGTGGCCCGCCTCGTCGGAGAGGTGCACGAACTGCTCGCCCTCCAACTGGAGGAGCCGGACTACGCGTTGGCCGTCGCCGACCTCGGCATGGAGGTCGACCCGCCCGCGCCCCTCACCCCGAGCGGCTGGCTCACCCTGACGGCGGCACGGCTCGCAGCACCGAGAGCGGACTACGGCCCGGACCGCACGCCGTGAAGGATCAGTGAAGTTTCGAGCAGCGGTAGCACACCTGTTGCATATGGCAGTTGGGACTGTCGGTGGAAGTCATTAGAGTGGTCATGTTGCGGTCATGAACACTTGAGGGGCGTGGGCTGCTCAGGACAGGCAACGGACAACGGGGAGGGAAAGCTTCGTGCTTCCTGCAGACATGGGTGGAGGAGCCGCCGACGTACGGCGTGGCCTGATGGCCCTTTCAGCGTTCAAGAAGCGTGTGGACGACCTGCTCACCGCCTTCGAGGACTCGGCGGGCGGCTCGTCGAAGGTCGGTGCGCACAGCCTGACCGCGGACGCTTTCGGGATGGGGAACTTCCCGGAAGCGAAGTCGCTCCACCTGGAATACGAGCGCGTCCACGAGCGCATCACGTCACTGTCCAAGTCGCTCGGCCTCCAGCTCGAGGCCATGCAGATCGCCGTGCACGGCGTGGACGTCAACTTCAACAACCTCGAGGACGACCTCCGCTACCGGTTCCACGAGATCCGGACCGAGGTCAACCGGGATCGCGAAGAGATGCTCAACGAGGAGAAGAAGCGCGACAACAAGGCCGACCACACGGACGCGGGGTACTGATGAGCGGCGACGACAAGCAGCCCGAGTACGCGGCGGAACACCAGGACGCCGCCCAGCAGAACGGCACCCTGGACGCGGTCATGAACGTGACCAAGATCCTCCCGTTCGGCATGGGTGGGCGTGGCTTCCACTTCGGCTCGACCAGCTTCGAGGGCTACGACCTCAACGCGATGATCGACATCGTGGAGTCCGCGAACCCGGAGCTCCTGGAGGACGCCGGCAACGCCTTGGTCGCCGCCCGCGACGCCATCACCAAGGCTGCCGAGGAACTCAGCACCAACCTGGGCGACATCGACTGGAAGGGCGAGGCGCACACCGCGTTCACCACATGGGGCACGGACCTCGTCAGCACGGCCTACTCGCTCGCCACCTACGCCGACACGGTCGGCACCCAGGTCATCGCCGCCGGCTCCGGCCTCGCCTCCGTCCGCAAGTCCATGCCACCCCGCGACAACCGCACCGACCCCAAGACGGTCGACGAGATCCCGACCCCGAAGCGCGTCGACACCAACGATGAGTACGCGGCGGCGGTCAAGGCGGAGAGCCACCGTCAGGAGGCGATCAACCAGATGTACCGTCTGGCGTCCTTCTACACGGTCTCCGGGGGGATGATGCAGGGGGCCGAGGAGCCGGTGTTTCCTAAGATGCCGGATGTGGGGGTGCCGCAGCCTCCGGAGGGCTACGGAAAAATCGAGGAACCAGGAAGCCAGAAGGCGCTGTCCCCGGTTGTCGGTTCGGAGAAGGCGCAGCATCACCTTGCGGACTCCGGGACGTCGGAGACACGAACGGATCAGCTGACTCCTCCTCGGAAGACCGACGAAGGCTCTGTAGTAACGCCGCCCCGGTCCATTGGAACTGAGATCGACAGCGTCGGCACCTTGCCGCCCCAGGACACCATGAAGCCGACGCCGGTGGCACCGCCGACGACGACCACGGGCGGTCCCCCTGTGGGTCCGAACCCTCCGATCGGACCGGTGGTGACGCCACCCGTGGCACGAGGCCAGTCCGGTCGTACGACCGGCTTCGGCGGCGCCAAGGGCCCCCTCTCGACGCAGGGACGAGTCGGCGGCACGCAAGGCGGCTCCACCGCAGGACGTACAGGCACCGGCCCCATGGGCCGCGGCGGCATGCCCGGTCAGGCCACCGGTCGCACGGGCGGTCCGATGGGCCGTGGCGCCATGCCGGGGCAAACGCCCATGGGCCGTGGTGCCATGCCCGGCCAGGCTGCCGGTCGTACCGGTGGTCCGATGGGCCGTGGCGCGATGCCAGGCCAGGCGGCGGGCCGTACCAGTGGTCCCATGGGTCGAGGCGTCGTAGGCGGAACACCGAAGCCCGCAGGCTCGACGGGCAAGCCGGCCGCCGGTGTCCCGCGCGGACCCGTCAACGGCATGAACGCCATGAACTCCGGCCGCAACGGCGCCGGACGACCCGGTGTCGTCGGCGGGAAGCCGGTGACCGGCGGTACCACCCCGGGCGCCAACGGACCCAGGGTGCCGCGCGGCACGGTCATCGGCCGTGAGGGAGCACAGCCCTCGCGTAACACGGGCGAGCGGCCCGGCCAGCGTGGAGTCATCGGGGCTAACACTCCGAAGACGAACCCGGCACAGATGTCCCGCCGTACGGCCGGCAGCCCCGACGGCGTGGTCGGAGCGCCGAAGGGCGGTGCCGGCGCGCCCCGGGGGCGTGGAGGCAAGCAGCGTTCCGGTGAGACCCGTTCGCGTCGCGAGGAGCGGCGTGACGGGACGTCGGCGAACGACTGACCGGACAAGAGCGAGGACAGACAGAGCAATGGTGTCAGGGATCAGTCGACGCGGCGGGTGGAGCGCGCCTTTCGCGGGACGAAACGGGAGACGCGTATCGGCCGTCTGCTCGGCGCTCGGCGCTTTGGCCGTGCTGTCGGCTGGCCTGGCGCCGAGCGCTGCGGCCGCCGGGCAGTCGGACCAGTGGTACTTGTCGGCGATGCAGGCCGAAGAGATGTGGAAGGTGAGCACCGGCAAGGGCGTGAAGGTGGCCGTTGTCGATACGGGAGTCAACGCCAACACCCCTTCTCTGAAGGGGCAGGTGCTTGCCGAAGCCCGTGGGGCTGTCGGCTACAAGGCGACAGAGGATTACGACGGTCATGGCACCAGCATGGCTGAGTTGATCGCTGGTACTGGTGCTGGCGACGGGCTGAAGGGACTTGCTCCCGGAGCCAAGATTGTTCCGTATCGTGTGGCCACGACAGCCTTCACCAACAAGGCCGAGGCCGAGAAGGCGCCTACGGTGGCGGACGCGATCAGGGCGATCGCCGATAGTGACGCCAAGATCATCAGCATGTCCATCACGTCGGATGTCGAGCACGCGGACGTACTGGCGGCGGTCAAGTACGCGCAGTCCAAGGGCAAATTGATGATCGCCGGCACCGGCAACGACGCCCAGAAGAAGAACTTCATCGGCTACCCCGCCGCCTACCCCTACGTGGTCGGCGTCGCCGCCTCCGACAAGGACGGCACGGTCGGCAAGTTCTCCGAACACGGCAACTACGTCGACCTCGCCTCCCCCGGCCTGAACGTCCCCACTTGGTGCGACAACACCTTCAAGGCGTACTGCACAGGCCAGGGCACCAGCCAAGCCACAGCCATCGCCTCCGCCTCCGCCGCCCTCGTCTGGTCCGCGCACCCCGACTGGACGGCCAATCAGGTGCTGGCCAGCCTGATCGACACCGCGGGACGTGACTGGGCGAGGGACGACCCCAGCACATACCTCGGATACGGACTGATCCGGCCCCGCAAGGTGCTGGAGGACAGCGGATACAAGCCCGTGGCCGCCGACACCGACCCGCTGGCCACGGAGAACACCGAGGGCGTCGAGGAGGACCCCTCGGCCGCCTCCCCGTCCGCATCAACCTCGTCACAAGCCCCCAAGGACACTTCAGGCGGGGCCACTTCGGCGGCAGGATCAAGCTCGGAGTCGTCCGACGACACCACGATGCGGGTGACACTCGGGGCCGCGGCCGCCGTACTGGTGGTCGGGGGCGGCGCCTTCGCGGTGATCCGTTCCCGGCGCCGGACCTGAGTCCTTACACAAGTACCCACAGCTCTCACGAAAAGGAGTGCCGACATGGTCGACCGCAAGCTCAATGACGGCGACGTACAGAAGCTTCAGACCGAGGTCATCGACCGGTACGACAACATCCGGGGCTCGCTGGCGAAGCTCCAGGGCACGATCGACATGATCGAGAAGGCGTGGACGGGCCAGGGCGCCAACGCCTTCAACACGAAGCAGACGGAGATCAACACCCACATGGTGTCGATCGGCAAGATGCTCGACGACTTCCTCGAGGGCATCAACCTCAACAAGACCGACAAGCGCAACCTCGAGGACCAGATCGAGGCCGACCTGACCAAGATCTCGGTCGAGGACCTCGGCGGCAAGACCTCGGCGCTCAACAGCTACTGACGACGGTCACCGACGCTTCTCCGGGCCGCGCGGCCCGGCTGACATCTTCGACGAAACGAGGGAACCATGTCCGGAGTCCACTACGACGAACTGGCCGTCACGTACGGCACGATGGACGCGCTCGCGACCGAGCTGGGCGACCAGGCCAAGAAGCTCGAGGAGGACCTCGAGGCGCTGAAGCAGGCCGTCCTCAACGTGTCCCAGGGCTGGGGCGGTGAGGCGTACTCGGCGTTCCAGGGCAAGTCCGCGGAGTGGGACAAGCATGCCCGCGCCATCCACGCGGCGCTGGTCCAGATCTCCCAGAAGGTCCACACGGCCGGCGGTGACTACCGCGGCGGCGACCTGAAGGGCGCCAGCTACTTCCAGTAGACGCGCAGGCACGGCCAGGCGAAACCAGGGTGGGCACGCACGGGAGGTGCCCACCCTTCGCCGTCCCCGCGCGGCCGCTACAACGCACCCGCCGTACACGCCGCCGACTCCTCGACCGCCTCGGTGAAGGACAGGATGAGGCGCTTCATCGCATCGGCATCCCGGCGCTTCGAGCCGTCCGCCTGAATCACGGTGTACAGCTCCTGCTGATACTCGGCGTCGACGCAGCCACGGGTCTTCCCGAACGCCTCGCTCCCCGAATACACGAACCGCCCGCCCTCCGCCGCCTCGTCGAGGGCACCGATCGACTGCCGGGCAGCGGTGAAGGCCGTCGTCCGGCCCGCTTCCGCCCACATCTCCGCGGTGGTCACGATCAACTTGCCGTCGACCACAACCTGACAGCCCTCGGTTCCCGAGGAGGACTTCCCCTTGACGGCGATCTCGCGGCCTCCCGGTAGGAATGAAGCAAGGGCGTCACCGTCAACAGCCCTCCCGCACAACGCGTCAGGGACCACGTACGCGCGCTCCGGGCCCCCCTCGCCGCAACCCGCCAGCAGGGGGACAACCATCGCGATGACGACGCGGACCACACCGCATTTCCTCGCGTTCGTACGATGAGACCTCATCGGCTTCCTTCCGGGGCGGCACGTGCGTTCCCGCTTGCCGGTCTGACTGCTACCGGCACGCGCTCGAACGTTCAACTTCGTTCGTGTACGCTGTGATGAGTTTCTTCATGGCGGATGCGTCCTCGCGCTCCGATGCGTACACCTGAATCGCGGTGTACAACACGTGCTCCGGAAGGTCCGCGTTCGCGCAGGAGCCGACCCGCGCCACTGCCCCGGTGCCCGAATGAAGAAGGGCGTTGCCGTCCGTCGGCTCGGCCGATTCCAGTTCGGGGTGGGCATCGGCCACTTCGCTGATGCTGCTTCCCTCGGTCCACCACTCCTGACTGGCGATCAGCGCCCACTTGCCGTCGACGTCGATCTGACACCGCGTTCTGCTGGGCACGGGAGTCTTCTTCCGGACGCTCACCGTCTTTCCCGGCGGGAGGAAGGGTGAGACCAGGTCAGGGTCTACCGGGACACCACACAGGGCGGCGGGCACGCTGTACTCCCTCTGCTCATCGGACGTCGAGCAGCCGACAAGCATGCCGAACACCACAAGCATCGTCGACGCCTGCGCAAGTCGCCGAGCCATCAAAGGGAGTGGTGCCCCCAACTAAGGTTCTCCCTGACTTGCGGCGGCATCAGCGGCACTCATCGGAATTCTCGAGCGCCTGGGTGTAGCCCGTGATCAGCCTCTTCATCGTCGCGGGTCTGCCGCAGCGAGACATCACCTTCGACCGTCACGTCACACCGTTTCGTCCCTCCGTTGGGAGCTGAGGCCTTCACAGAGAGGGAATCGCCTCCCGGCAGGAAGGCGTCGAGCAGTTCGGGATTCACGGGCACACCGCAGAGCGCCTCGGGGACCGTGTATTTCCTGGCCTCCTCCTCTCCACCCCCGCCCGAGCACGAGGAGGCTGTCAGCACAGTGGCCAGCACCACGGCGACGGAACCCGAGGCCCGGACGATTCGTACGGGGTGGTTGGGGCGCAGGCGAAACACGGGTAGTCCATCTCCCATGGGTCAGATATCGGTCTTGAGATGCAGCGCCATACAAGGATCACGCCACTGACGGCGCCGGCCGCACCGACGACGACCAGATGCGCCCTCCCTGCGCCGGCTCTGCGACAGTGCTGGGACAGCCAGAGCGTTCATCAGCGCGGCAGATCGCACTTCGCCTCGGTGTGCGCGAAGGAAGCGGCGTTCGTCGCCAGCTTGATCAGCTCGGCGCGGTTCGCGGCCGCGCCCGCGTCTCCCGGCTTCTTCAGTTCGACGGAGATGCTGAGGTTGTACTGGCCGCCCGGGATATGACCCGCCGAAGTGCAGGGTACGAACACGGCGGCGAACCTGCCTGAGGCGACCGCCTTCTTCCCGCCGGGAAAGGGCGTGAGCGACGTGACCGACGCGTCGCTGGCCGCGGTCCCCCGGACCCACCCCGTCCAGCTTTCCCCCTCCTCGTCCGCCATCAAACGTACGTCCGCCACCAGGAGTTGCTCGCCTCCGCCTGACACGAAGCAGGCGGATTCGTATCCGGCGTCCGCGGCATCGACGCGGGGGGTCACATCGTCGTCGAAGGAGTACGAGGACTCCGCCGGCAGCACCTCGCGCAGAGCCTCGGCGGCACTGGAGGACGTGCCCAGGGACGCACAGACCTCGGACGCCTCGATCGCACGCTCCTGCTCGAAGGGCGGCATTTTGAAGAGGAACGCGGCTCCGGCCAGGAGCGCCAGCGCGCTCACGCCCCCCGTGACGAGAAGGATCGTGCGGTGAGTGAGTTTCAACGCTCAACCCTCCGTGTCGAGTTGCCTGGGGACTCCCTCGCCGTCGAGGTAGTCGTGGATCTTCGTGCGAGCGCTGTCGAATCCACTCTCGGCCGAACTGCCTACAGAAGCCTCGATGAGTGGATAGCTGTGGCCGGAGTTCCTTCCCGCCTTCTGCGCGGCAGCCTCGACCGCTGCGTAGGTCGAGGACCGGGTGCCTTCGATCTCCTCGCCGTTGCGGTAGACGACGTCATCCGAACTGTCCCTCAAGGACCCCTCGGTGATAGCACTGATGATCTCGTCGGCGGCCGTGCCCGCCAGCCCTCCGACGATGACGCCGCCCGGGCCGGTGAGCGGCGTCGTGGCCATGCCGACGCCGATACCGACGGCCGTACCGCCCCAGGTGCCGACGCTTTCGAGCGTGGCGTTGTAGTCGGCGTCCTTGACGCCGCCTTCGAGTTCGCTCTCGTACGCGCGGCCCGCGCCGATCATGCCCTCGATCTGGCCCGCGGTCCGGGCGATGTCGCCGATGCCCTGCCTGAGGCTCTCCTCCTGGCCGAAGGCGGGGTCGGGTGCGTACACGTCGGGGTGCTGGAAGTGGTACTGCATAAGCTGCGTGGTGTAGCTGGTCTGCCCCAGGTTCACGGCCGCGTAGCTGTCCGGGTTGCGGCCGAGGGTGTAGAGGAAGCGCGTGGTGTCCCGTTCGGAGAAGGTCGCCGCCGAGCCCGCGATGGGGAACAGTTCAGTCTCGCCCTTGGCTCCGGGGTGCAGCCCCCGGTGGATGTCCGGCATGTACTCGGCCGCGATCTGGCCCATGCTGTCGGACATGTAGCCGTGGCCGGTGAGACGCGACGGTTTCTCCGAGATCGACTCGACGAGTCTCTTCGTGAGATGGGCCTGCTCGGCGTTGTGCGCGGGTGTGTCCGCCGTAGGCAGTTCGCCCGCCGGATGCCCCGTTGTGGCCGCCTCAAGGGCCAGGGCCAGATTGTTGCGCCCGGCGATGCTGTCCTCGCCCTTGTCGTTGTAGTCCCTGGGCCAGTCGCGTTCTTCGAAGAGGTAGTCGAAGTTGCTGAGGGTCCGCTTGCCCTGTTTGCCGTCCCCGTCCGTGTCGTGGGTGAAGTCGTGGTCCTCGTCCTTGGTGACGAAGGTGTCGTTGAAGAAGTCCGTCGCCGCGTCCGGGCTGTTGGACAGGGCCTTGAGGTAGCCGGTCATGGGGTCCCGGCCCGAGTCGCTGCCGGTGCGGTTGAGGTACGAGTCGGTGCCCGTGCGCTGCCAGGCGCCGAACTGGCCGTTGTGCGTGAGGTTCTTCTCCGTATCGATCAGCTTCTTGCCGTAGTCGACGAGGAAACGGTCGTCGTAGTCGCCCCAACGCATCAGGTTGGACATGACTTGCCCACCCAGCGGGAACCGGCCGTTGGGGCCGACGGGCTGGTCGACCAGGTCGATCATCGTGGACTTCCACCGGGTCATGTCGGCGTTGTCGCTCTGCGACGCCGTGGCCAGGGTGAGGGAGAGATGCTTCTGGAGGTCGTCGTACTGGTCGAGCCGCTCCCCACCGATCCTCGATGCTCCGTACGGGTCGTTGAGTCCACTCCAGAAGTCCAGAGTTCCCCGAGGGCCCAGACGTGTGGCGAATCGCTCCGCGAAGAGCGGGTCGTCGGCATACTCCTTGAGGCCCCGGTTGAGCCGGTCGAACTCCGCGACCGACAGGTCCTCGGGGTTCTGCCCGGCCAGATCCGCCAGCTCGTCGGCCTTCTTCAGCGCGTCGGCTGCCTCGTCCCGGTCCGCATAGTCCACATCCGAGAACCCCAGCTTGCTCTGGTCGGCGATCGCGTTGAGGACCTTGCCCGCCGACGAGTCGCTCTCCGTGGCCTGGTCCAGGATCTTCTGGATGTCGTCGCGCAGGGCGGTGATCTCGCCCTTCTTGTCTTGGTCCTGCTTGGCCCGACCTTCGGGCGGGACGTCGGTGGTGACCGTGAAGCCGCCCTCGTACCCGATCACCGTCAGGTGCTGCTGCCGGCCCCGTTCGATGGCGTCGTCGAGCTGCCCTTTGTACTTCCTCAACTCGTCCCGGGTGTCCCTGAGGATCTTGTGAATGGACGAGGCCTGGCTGTGCGCGTCGGCGAACTCCCCGGAGGTCTTGCCGATGAACTCCTTCGAGACGGTGGCGTTGTAGCCCGCCCAGTTGGCCGCGTTGGCCGCGCCGCGGAGCCCCTTCTCGGCGGCGTCCATCAGTGTCTCCAGGTCACCGACCGTGGTCGACCAGTCCTCGACGGCGTCATCCAGAAGGCTGAAGTCGGCTGTGCGAAGGGCATCGAGATCCATCAGCTCCGCCCGCCCTTGCTCCCGCCGTACACCGGGTTGGGCGTGCCGGGTTCTCCGACGCGCTCGTCGAAGCCCGCGTCCAGCAGGTCGATGCTGCTCATCTGACGGCGGATGTAGTGGTCGTCACCGGCGTGCAGCTTCTTCGTGACGGTCATGTGGTTCGAGATGTGCGCGCAGGCGTCCCGCAGGGAGCCCAACTGCTCGTCCCAGCGCAGCGCCACGTGCTGGAGGGCGCCGCCCAGGGCGAAACCGGCGGTGGTCAGCTTGCTCGCGGCGCTCTCGCTCGTCGGGACCGCCCTGCGGCCCTTGTTCCAGAGGTTGTTGTACAGCTCGAACGCGTTCGTGCCGATCCTTGCCAGATCCTGCTGGCCCACCTTCAGCTCCCCGTACCGACCGGGATCCGGTGCGGGCCGTACCGGACCGCTGCCGGGATCCAGTTGGTTCAGCCGTAGCTGGGGGCCGTCACCCGAAGCGGCCTCCGTTTTCAGTCGCTCCCACTCGTCCCACGCCATGCGCCGCGAACCCCTTCCCAGGGATCCCGTGACGCCCGCTCCTCGGGTGGGCCGGTCCCTGGGGTACCAACTGGCCAGATCCGTGAGCGCGATTCAAGCGTGTTCACGGATCTCGCCGTATTTCACCCGTTCGCCGGGGCATGCCTTGACGCGACGGCCCACATCACCACGGCCCACGCCTCAACGGCGCGCGGCGCCCCGACCCTCAGAACGCCCCCTCCGGCGCCCACCCCACCTGCACCAGCGGCTTCCCGCGGCGGCGGGAGACGAAGATGCCTCGGCCCGGGGGCATCGGGCGGGGGCGGACGCCGCCGAGGAGGTCGCCCTCGCCGGGGTCGCCGGCCAGGACCACGCCCTGGGCGCCGAGTTCCTTGATGCGCTGCATGAACGCCTCGTAACCGGCCCGCCCCGCACCGGCCGTGGACCGGGCGATGATGAACCGTACGCCCACGTCCCGGGCGAACGGCAGGAGTTCGGTCAGTCCCGCGAGCGGGTTGCCGCTGGACGTGGCCACGAGGTCGTAGTCGTCGATGACGACGAAGACCGTCGGGCCCTGCCACCAACTGCGGTCGCGGAGCTGCTGTGCCGTGACGTCCGCCGTCGGCGTGCGGCGCTGCATCAGGTTGGCCAGCGCCGACATGTGGTGCTCCATGGCGTTGGACATCGGGATGTACTCGGCCAGGTGCGAAGCGGGCGTGACGTCCAGCAGGGAACGCCGGTTGTCGACCACGAACAGCTTGCACTCGTCGCCGGAGTACCGCTCGCCGAGCTGCCTGATCAGCAGGCGCAGCAGGTTCGACTTGCCGGACTCGCTCTCGCCGAACACCAGGAAGAACGGGTCCTGTTCGAAGTCGACGTAGACCGGTTCGAGGTTGTTCTCGTCGAGGGCGAAGGCGACGCCCTGGCGGGGGTGGCGGTTGCCCGCGGGCAGGTCCGTCGCCGGGAACTCCCGCGGGAGCAGACGGACTTCGGGTGCGGACGCGCCCTGCCAGTGCCGGGCGACCTGGGTGGCCAACGCCTGCGTGGCGTCGGAGAGTTCGGTGTCCGAGGCGAGCCCGTCGATGCGCGGGACGGCGGCCATGAAGTGCAGCTTCTGCGGTGCCTGGCCCCGGCCGGGGACGCCCGCCGGAACGTTCGCGGCGACCTTGCGGTCCAGTTCGGAGTCCATCGTGTCGCCGAGCCGCAGCTCCAGCCGGTTCATCAGGTGGTCCTTGAGGGCCGCCCTGACCTCCATCGAGCGGGACGCCGTCAGCACCAGGTGGATGCCGTAGCCGAGGCCGCGCGCCGCGATCTCGTGGACGATCGGGTCCAACGTCTCGTAGTCCGCACGGAAGTTGCCCCAGCCGTCGATGACGAGGAAGACATCGCCCCAGGGCTGGTCCGTCACCGAGATCTCGCCGCGGGCCCGCTTGGTGCGGAAGTCCGCGATGGAGGAGATGCCCGCCGAACGGAAGTACTCCTCACGGCGGGTCATCACGCCGTACACCTCGGCCACCGTGCGCCGCACCCGCTCGGGGTCGAGCCGCGAGGCCACCCCGCCGACGTGCGGGAGCCCGGCGACGGACGCCATCGCGCCACCGCCGAAGTCGAGCCCGTAGAACTGCACTTCGTGCGCGGTGTGGGTGAGCGCGAAGGCACAGATCAGGGAGCGCAGCAGGGTCGACTTGCCGGACTGCGGGCCGCCGAGGATCTGCATATGGCCGGCCGCGCCGGAGAAGTCCACCCACAGCGCGTCGCGGCGCTGCTCGTACGGCTTGTCCACCAGGCCGACCGGCACCACCAGCCGG
Organism: Streptomyces sp. CAI-85; assembly: GCF_013363615.1. NCBI lineage: Bacteria > Bacillati > Actinomycetota > Actinomycetes > Kitasatosporales > Streptomycetaceae > Streptomyces > Streptomyces sp. CAI-85. The sequence continues at coordinate 26,596 of NZ_JAANNX010000044.1, forward strand.
CCCGCGCCCTCGTACCCGGGCTGGGTGAGGCCCCGGTCCTGCACGGCGGCGAGGCCGGGCAGCAGGGCGTCGAGCGAGGGCGGGCTGTCCAGCGGGGGCAGCCACACCTGGTGCGCCGCCGGGCCCTGCGCCTCCAGCCGGCGCACGATCACGTCGAGCACGGTGTCGGCGAGCGCCTCGTCGACCTCCGGCTCATCCGCTCCGGACGCTCCGGACGCACCGGACGCACCGGACCCGCCGGACCGCGGTTCGGGCAGCGGCACGTACCGCACCGGCACCTCGGCCGCCGTGAACAGCACCGGCCGCCGGTCCACCGGCAGCGGCCCGCCGCCCAACGAGGCGCGCTGGGCGCCCGAACGGTAGACGCCGGAGACGTACGCCGCCTTGAACCGCACCATTTCGTCCGTGCCGAACTTCAGGAAGCCCGAACCCGGCACGTTCGGCAGCTCGTAGGCGTCCGGCACACCCAGCGCCGCACGCGACTCTGCCGCGGAGAAGGTCCGCAGACCGATCCGGTACGACAGATAGGTCTCCAGACCGCGCAGCCGGCCCTCCTCCAGTCGCTGCGAGGCCAGCAGCAGATGCACGCCGAGCGAACGGCCGATACGGCCGATCTGCACGAACATCTCGATGAAGTCCGGCTTGGCGGTGAGGAGTTCGCTGAACTCGTCGATGACCAGGACGAGGGAAGGAATCGGCTGGAGCGGGGCGCCGGCCGCGCGCGCCTTCTCGTAGTCGTGGATGTTGGCGTAGTTGCCCGCGTCCCGCAGCATCTCCTGACGGCGGTTCAGCTCACCGCGGATGGAGTCGCCCATGCGGTCGACGAGGGTCAGATCGTCCGCCAGGTTGGTGATGACGGCCGCCACGTGCGGCATCTGCGCCATACCGGCGAACGTCGCACCGCCCTTGAAGTCGGCGAGGACGAAGTTCAGGGTCTCCGAGGAGTGCGTGACCGCGAGGCCGAGCACCAGCGTGCGCAGCAGCTCCGACTTGCCGGAACCGGTCGCGCCCACGCACAGACCGTGCGGGCCCATGCCCTCCTGCGCCGCCTCCTTGAGGTCCAGCATCACGGGCCGGCCGTCCTCGCCGACGCCGATCGGCACCCGCAGCCGCTCCGCCAGCGACCGCGCCCGCCAGGTGCGCCGGGGGTCCACGGACGCCGCGTCGCCGAGGCTCAGCAGATCGGTGAACTCCAGGTTGGCCAGCAGCGGTTCGTCGTCGTCACCGCCGGACGCCATGCGCAGCGGCGCCAGTTGGCGCGCGAGGACTTCGGCGGACTCGTACGGCAGGACGTCGGGCGTCCCCTCGTACACGACCCCGTGCCCCGACTCCAGGTGCAGCGCGCCCGGTTCGACGACGATGTTCAGGTCGCCGCCTGCCGAGGTCTGCTCGCCGGGGACGACCTCCAGGAGCGTCACGCCCTGAAGACCCTCGGGGTTGGCGAGGAGGGAGTCGGCGGCGAGCGACAGGCCGTCGAGGACGACGACGATGTGCGGCTCGTCCGGCAGCGGGGTGGCGTTGGGGTGGAACCGGGGACGGCCGGCGAGCCTCGACGCGATCAGGTCCTCCAGCGCGCGGGCGTCGGCGCCGATCAGCCGGCGGCTGCCCGCCCCGTCCACCGCGTCCGACGTCTGCACGTGCGGCAGCCACTTGGCCCACTCCCAGTGCGCCAGCTCCTCCCGGCCCGCCGCGACCACCAGGACCAGGTCCTCGGGGGAGTGCAGCGCGGCCAGCGAACCGGCCATCGCGCGCGCGGAGGACCGTACGGACTGCGGCTCACCGCTGATCGTCACGTGGTAGAAGGCCCGTAGGGAGACCGCCATCGGCAGGTCCTCCAGGGTGCCGTGGACGGCCAGGAACCGCTGGAGCGCGCCCGCCGTCAGCGGCTCCAACTGCTCGACGGGGCCGGTCTCGGGGGCGACGAGCGGGGTGGCGAGTGCCTGCGCGCCGAGCCCGATCCGGACCTGCGCGAAGTCCTCGTCGCCCGGCCGCCGTTCCCACACCCGGCTGCCCTCGGCGACCAGCGCCCAGAGCTGTTCGGGGGACGGGTGCAGGAAGTACTGCGCGTCGCGCTGCGCCCGCGCGGTGTCCAGCGTGCCGCGGCGGGTCTGCCGCAGATAACTCAGGTAGTCACGGCGCAGATCCGCCAACTGCCCCTGGGAGCCGCGCCGGAAGCGCACCACCATCGCCACCGACATGGCGATCGTCGAGGCGATCATGATCATGCCCATGATCCTCATGAACGGCTGGCCGCTCGTGAAGAAGAAGACCACCGAGCCACCCATGCCGAGCGTCGGCAGGAGTTGCATCAGCACGCTCTCCTGGTGCCCCCGCGGCAGTTCGGGCGGAGGCTGTACGGCGATCTCGCCCGTGGGCACTTCGGACGGCAGCGACCGCGGCGGCCGCTTCACGACGATGTGGCTCACTGCTCACCAATTCCCTCAGCGGCCCCGGGCAGTTCCGGGTAAAACCGTCCGCCACCCCGTGTCAGGCGGACGCAGGCCGCCGCGTGATCCTACTGACTTCTTGTGCGACGAGGGGGCGGTAGGGTGCCGGATGTTCGCGTGAGCACATGCGACGGGGGCTGCGACGGCCGGGACATTCCGCGGAATTGGGGATGGATCGGCGCCCGCCGGAGGCCCGACGGCAGGTGCTGTGCCGCCCGGCCGGACCCTTCGGTCCTCCGGGACGCGAACCGGCGCAGGACTTTCACACCGCCCACGCGGAACCATCACTGAGGGGGAGCAGTCAGGTGAGCATCACGGCGTCCGCGGCAGCCACCGGAGGAGGGCACGGAACCGGACCCGGCTCCGCGACCGGCTCCGGGTCGGGAACCGTCTCCGGGACCGGGCTCGGCTTCTGCCGGGTCACCATCGTCGCGCCCGACAGCAGGATCGACGTGGCGCTGCCCGACGACGTCCCCGTTGTCGACATCTACCCCGAGATCCTGCGGCTCTCCCGGCAGAGCCCCGCCGAGGGCGCCCCGGTGGGCTACCACCTGGTCCGCCGCGACGGCCGGGTCCTCGACGGCTCGCGCTCCTTCGCCGCGCAGCACATCCTCGACGGCGAACTCCTCTCCCTGCGCCCGTTCTCCGAGTCGCTGCCGCCTGCGGTCTACGACGACGTGTCCGAGGCCGTCGCCTCGGCCGTGACCCGCGAACACACCCTGTGGGGCGGCGACCTCACCCGCGCGGCCGGTCTCGTCGGCGGCGCCGTCCTGCCCGCGCTGCTCGCCTTCGTGGCATGGACCGGCGACCCCCGCCACGACATGCACTCGCTGCCCGGCGTCCTCGCCGCCGTCGCCGGTGTCCTGCTCGTCACTCTCGCCTGCGTCCGGGCCCGGGTCTACGACGACCGCGCCTCCGCCGTCGCCCTGGGCCTCGGCGCCCTGCCGAACGTGGGCGTCGCCGGCTCCGGACTCCTCCCGCTCGCCGACGGCCAGGGCATCGGCAAGCTTCAGTTCCTGCTGGCCTGCGCGGCCGTCCTGCTCGCCGCGGTGCTGCTCACCCTGTGCTCGCCCGGCGGCGACGGCCCGTTCGTCGCCTTCACGGTCGCCTCCGGGCTGGCGCTCGTCGCCGTGTTCTCCGGGATCCTCGCGCACTGGACGCCGTCCGAGATCGCCGCGCTGTGCGCCCCGGTCGCCGTCGGCGCCCTGGCGTTCCTGCCCGGCCTGTCCATGCGCTTCGCCCGGCTCCCGATCGGCTTCGACGCCCCCGACACCACCCCGCGCAGCCGCTACGGCGCCGACCCCGCGCCCCAGGAACCGGTCGACGTCGACCGCATCACCGCCCAGGCCCGGCGCGGCCACGAACTCCTCGTCGGCCTGGTCGGCGGCTGCGCGCTGATCGCCGTCGGCTCCTGCGCGGTCCTCGGCTTCGCCGGCGGCCTCTGGGCCCAGCTCCTCGCCCTCGCGGTCGGCGTCGCCCTGCTGATGCGCGCCCAGCTCTTCCGCTACACCGCCCAGGTCGCGCCGGTCCTGGCCGCGGGCCTCGCCTCCCTCGTCCTGCTCGGACTGGGCCTCGCCCTCAACCCGCCCCTGCCGGCGATCCGCGACGCCCTCACCGGCGACCGCGCCGACCTCGACCTCCGCACCATCTGGCTGACCGCCGCGATCGCGGCCACGTCGGCGATCGTCACCGCGATCGGCCTCATCGCCTCCCGCGGCGGCGTCACCCCCTTCTGGGGCCGCTTCATGGAGATCGCCGAGGGCTTCGTCCTGCTGACCCTGGTCCCCCTGTCCCTGGCGGTCTTCGACGTGTACGCGGCAGCCCGCGCGATGACCAGCTAGCGGAGCATGGGGGCGGGGCGCATGGTGAGCCCCGGTGCGATGCGACGGCTGGAGGGTGATCGACGGCGGTCGAGACACCGGCGCACTGAAGCGCTGAGCGCGGTGGCGGCGGAGCCCGCACGGCGACCGGAGGCGTGATCCGCCGCCGGCCGACGCGCGCCTACGGCGGCCCCGCGTGCGCGGGGCGGTGAGGCCGCGAAGACCGCAGGCGGGGAAGTACGGCACGGCGGTCCCGCGTGCGCGGTGCGGTGGGACGACGCTGCTCGTAACGCCTATCTCACGGCCGGCGGTCCCGCGCGCGGGTGCCGTGGCCGGGAAGCAGTGCGCGAGGTCCGTCGCGGCGGCGGGGGCTTGCGCGGCAACCAGGGTGCCATCGGCCGGCGGCCCGTGGCCTCGCTGCGGTGTGCCCCGCAGGGGGCGGGCTGCCGTGGTGAGAGACGCGGCCGCAGGGACCCGCGCGGCGCCCCGAGGTTGTTTCCGCCGACGGAAGGCGTGTGCCCGGCCAGGGAGACTGGCAGCGGCCCGTGGGCTTCGGATGGCGTGGGACCTCCGGGGGCACGTGGCCCCGCGATGCGAGGTAGCACGCGTGTATGAGGGGCCCCTGCCGCACCACAGGGTGCGGTCTGGCGGCGGCAAGCCTTCGGTGGGGCAGGCGATCGACGGCGGGCCCCGCGCGGGGGCGGCCCGGGCGAGCCCTGCAGCCGACGCGCGAAGGGCCACGCCGTTCCGGCGAGGGCCGGCGCAGTGGCCGGGGCGCGATCCGCTCGGCGCCCGGCGGGCGAGGTGGGCCCTGTGACCTGGCGGCCCCCACGCGGCTCACGTCCTGCGGCAGCGCAAGGTGCCCTCGCAGCAGCCAGCCCCCAGGCGTCAACCTCACCCGTCACACGATCGTGTCACTCGATGCCTACGACACCGTCAGCGGACCGGCCCCGAGGAAACGCCCCCTACTCCCCGGAAACCCCTCCGTTCCGCACCGTGGGCTCCAGATCGAACTCCCCGTCCCGCGCACCCAGCACGAACGCGCGCCACTCCGCCTCCGTGTACCGCAGCACCGTGGCCGGGTCGAGGGACGACCGCATGGCCACCGCGCCGCCGGGCAGGTGGGCGATCTCCACGCGCTCCTCGTGCTGCTCCGTACCCGGCGCGCACTCCCAGGTCACGCCGGAGATGTCGAGCGCGTACAGCTCGTCCCGCTCCCGCTCCTTGCGTGCCTTGACGTCCTCGTTCACTTCCTCCGCCATGGCGAAGCGACCCCTTCCCGACGTACGGATGATCCGACCGTTCACCCTAGTGGCAGAGCCCCCGCCGGCCACGGCCTTCGGAAACCCGGGCGAGAGCGGTACCCACCTGCTGGTACCCTGGCTGTCGGCCGTTTGTGTACGCGCCCCCGGAGCCCCGCGAGGGAAGCCCTGGAGGCCGCGCCCAGCGGATCCCCGCCTTCCGAGTCGTGGAAGCTCCCCCGAGACAGAGACCGGGGGCACTCGGTGGCCACTCACAGACTACGAGGAGTACGCGTGTCGCTCGACGCCGCTACGAAGAAGCAGATCATCGCCGAGTTCGGCCAGAAGGAGGGCGACACCGGCTCTCCCGAGGTCCAGGTCGCCATGCTCTCGCGTCGGATCTCCGACCTGACCGAGCACCTCAAGACCCACAAGCACGACCACCACTCCCGCCGTGGTCTGCTGATCCTGGTCGGCCAGCGTCGCCGCCTGCTTCAGTACCTGGCCAAGAAGGACATCCAGCGCTTCCGTACGCTGGTCGACCGGCTCGGCATCCGCCGCGGTGCGGCCGGCGCCAAGTAAGACGCCGTACAGGGAGCGGTTCCCGTTCTGGGAGCCGCTCCCTTTGCTGTACGCACCCCGCGTACGTACCGAAACGTGCGGACTGTCACCACCCCTTTGTAGTGTGGTAGCACAACGCAATACGCACGACACAGCGTGATGACACGCACTCGCACCGAGTGCCCCGCCAGCACGCACCCCGCACGACACGCACGAAACGCACACCGAACGAGGAGACGCGCACCCCACCGCCGCCGGTCCTCGGTAGTGGCCCCCGGGCGAAAGAGCCCCGGGTGCTTCGATCGAAGACCGGCCCGCACGGAACGGAGCGCCTCTCCGCCACCGTCCCCCCGCCACACGGGCGGACCAGGGACGAAGACGAGGAGAAAACGCTAGTGGAGAACGAGACCCACTACGCCGAGGCCGTCATCGACAACGGCGCCTTCGGCACCCGCACCATCCGCTTCGAGACGGGCCGCCTGGCCAAGCAGGCCGCCGGCTCCGCCGTGGCGTACCTGGACGACGACACCATGGTGCTGTCGGCCACCACCGCCTCCAAGAACCCCAAGGACCAGCTCGACTTCTTCCCCCTCACGGTGGACGTCGAGGAGCGGATGTACGCCGCCGGCAAGATCCCCGGCAGCTTCTTCCGCCGTGAGGGCCGCCCCTCCGAGGACGCCATCCTCACCTGCCGCCTGATCGACCGCCCGCTGCGCCCGTCCTTCAAGAAGGGCCTGCGCAACGAGATCCAGGTCGTCGCCACGATCATGGCGCTCAACCCGGACCACCTGTACGACGTCGTGGCGATCAACGCCGCCTCCGCGTCCACCCAGCTCGCCGGCCTGCCCTTCTCCGGCCCGATCGGCGGCGTCCGCGTCGCGCTGATCCGCGGCCAGTGGGTGGCCTTCCCGACGCACACCGAGCTCGAGGACGCCGTCTTCGACATGGTCGTCGCGGGCCGCGTCCTGGAGGACGGCGACGTCGCGATCATGATGGTCGAGGCCGAGGCCACCGAGAAGACCATCCAGCTCGTCAAGGACGGCGCCGAGGCCCCGACCGAAGAGGTCGTCGCCGCCGGTCTGGACGCCGCGAAGCCCTTCATCAAGGTGCTCTGCAAGGCGCAGGCCGACCTCGCCGCCAAGGCCGCCAAGCCGACCGGCGAGTTCCCCGTCTTCCTCGACCACCAGGACGACGTCCTGGAGGCGCTGTCCGCCGCCGTCCGCCCGGAGCTGTCCGCCGCGCTGACCATCGCCGGCAAGCAGGACCGCGAGGCCGAGCTGGACCGCGTCAAGGCGCTCGCCGCCGAGAAGCTCCTGCCGGAGTTCGAGGGCCGCGAGAAGGAGATCTCCGCCGCCTACCGCTCCCTGACCAAGCAGCTCGTCCGCGAGCGCGTGATCAAGGAGAAGAAGCGCATCGACGGCCGCGGCGTCACGGACATCCGTACGCTCGCCGCCGAGGTCGAGGCCATCCCGCGCGTGCACGGCTCGGCGCTGTTCGAGCGTGGCGAGACCCAGATCCTTGGCGTCACCACCCTCAACATGCTCCGCATGGAGCAGCAGCTCGACACCCTCTCCCCGGTGACGCGCAAGCGCTACATGCACAACTACAACTTCCCGCCGTACTCCGTCGGCGAGACCGGCCGCGTGGGCTCCCCCAAGCGCCGCGAGATCGGCCACGGCGCCCTCGCCGAGCGCGCCATCGTGCCGGTCCTGCCGACCCGCGAGGAGTTCCCCTACGCGATCCGCCAGGTGTCCGAGGCCCTCGGCTCCAACGGCTCGACGTCCATGGGCTCGGTCTGCGCCTCCACCATGTCGCTGCTGAACGCCGGTGTGCCCCTCAAGGCCCCCGTCGCCGGTATCGCCATGGGCCTGATCTCCCAGGAGATCAACGGCGAGACGCACTACGTCGCCCTCACCGACATCCTCGGTGCCGAGGACGCCTTCGGCGACATGGACTTCAAGGTCGCCGGCACCAAGGAGTTCGTCACCGCCCTCCAGCTCGACACCAAGCTGGACGGCATCCCCGCCTCCGTCCTGGCCGCCGCCCTCAAGCAGGCCCGTGACGCCCGCCTCCACATCCTCGACGTGATGATGGAAGCGATCGACACGCCGGACGAGATGTCCCCCAACGCCCCGCGGATCATCACCGTCAAGATCCCCGTGGACAAGATCGGCGAGGTCATCGGCCCGAAGGGCAAGATGATCAACCAGATCCAGGAGGACACCGGCGCCGAGATCACGATCGAGGACGACGGCACCATCTACATCGGTGCCGCCGACGGCCCGGCCGCCGAGGCCGCCCGCGCCACGATCAACGGCATCGCCAACCCGACCATGCCGGAGGTCGGCGAGCGCTACCTGGGTACGGTCGTCAAGACCACCACCTTCGGCGCGTTCGTCTCGCTGCTCCCGGGCAAGGACGGTCTGCTGCACATCTCGCAGATCCGCAAGCTCGCCGGCGGCAAGCGCGTGGAGAACGTCGAGGACGTCCTCGGTGTGGGCCAGAAGGTCCAGGTCGAGATCGCCGAGATCGACTCCCGCGGCAAGCTCTCCCTCATCCCCGTGATCGAGGGCGAGGAAGCCGCCTCGGACGAGAAGAAGGACGACGCCGAGCAGTGACGTCCCGTAGCTCCCAGGCGACGGCCCGCACCTCCTCGGAGGCGCGGGCCGTCGCCCGTACCCAAACCCTGATCAAGGGCGAGAACGGCATCGGCACGGTCCGCAAGACCACCCTCCCGGGCGGTCTGCGCATCGTCACCGAGACCCTGCCGTCGGTGCGCTCCGCGACCTTCGGCATCTGGGCCCACGTCGGCTCCCGCGACGAGACGCCCTCGCTGAACGGCGCCACGCACTACCTGGAGCACCTGCTCTTCAAGGGCACCGGACGCCGGTCCGCGCTGGACATCTCCTCCGCCCTCGACGCGGTCGGCGGCGAGATGAACGCGTTCACCGCCAAGGAGTACACGTGCTACTACGCGCGCGTGCTCGACACCGACCTGCCGCTCGCCATCGACGTCGTCTGCGACATGCTGACCGGCTCCCTGATCCTCGAAGAGGACGTGAACGTCGAACGCGGCGCGATTCTCGAAGAGATCGCCATGACCGAGGACGACCCCGGCGACTGCGTGCACGACCTGTTCGCGCACACCATGTTCGGCGACAACGCCCTCGGCCGCCCGGTCCTCGGCACCGTCGACACCGTCAACGCCCTCACCGCCGACCGGATCCGCCGCTTCTACAAGAAGCACTACGACCCCACCCACCTGGTCGTCGCGGCCGCCGGCAACATCGACCACCACAAGGTCGTACGCCAGGTCCGCGCGGCCTTCGAGAAGGCCGGCGCCCTCAAGGACACCGACGCCGTCCCGATCGCCCCGCGCGACGGCCGCCGCCTCCTGCGCACCGCGGGCCGCGTCGAACTGCTCGGCCGCAAGACCGAACAGGCGCACATCGTCCTCGGCATGCCCGGGATGGCCCGCACCGACGACCGCCGCTGGGCGCTCGGCGTGCTGAACACCGCCCTCGGCGGCGGCATGTCCTCCCGGCTCTTCCAGGAGGTCCGCGAGAAGCGCGGCCTGGCCTACAGCGTGTACTCGTACACCTCCGGCTTCGCCGACTGCGGCCTCTTCGGCGTGTACGCGGGCTGCCGCCCCTCACAGGTCCACGACGTCCTGAAGATCTGCCGCGACGAACTCGACCAGGTCGCCGAACACGGCCTGTCCGACGACGAGATAGAGCGCGCCATCGGCCAGCTCCGGGGCTCCACGGTCCTCGGCCTGGAGGACACCGGTGCGCTCATGAACCGCATCGGCAAGAGCGAACTGTGCTGGGGCGAGCAGATGTCCGTCGACGACATGCTGGGCCGGATAGCGGCCGTGACCCCCGACGAGGTCCGCGCCGTCGCCCGCGACATCCTGGGACGGCGTCCCTCGCTGTCGGTCATCGGCCCCCTCAAGGACAAGCAGGCCGCCCGGCTGCACGACGCGGTCGCCTGATCCCCGACGTAAGGAAGCACAACAGATGAGCAAGCTGCGTGTGGCGGTCCTCGGCGCCCGGGGCCGGATCGGCTCCGAGGCGGTCCGTGCGGTCGAGGCCGCGGAGGACCTGGAGCTGGTGGCGGCCCTGGGCCGCGGCGACAAGCTGGAGACGCTGACCGAGACCGGCGCCCAGGTCGCCGTCGAACTCACCACGCCGGACTCCGTGATGGAGAACCTCGAGTACTGCGTCGGCCACGGCATCCACGCCGTCGTCGGTACGACGGGCTGGACCGACGAGCGCCTCACCCGGCTCAAGGGCTGGCTGGCCGCCTCCCCGGAGACCGGTGTGCTCATCGCGCCGAACTTCTCCATCGGCGCGGTCCTCACCATGAAGTTCGCCCAGATCGCGGCCCCGTACTTCGAGTCCGTCGAGGTCATCGAGCTGCACCACCCGAACAAGGTGGACGCCCCGTCCGGCACCGCCACCCGCACCGCCCAGCTCATCGCCGAGGCCCGCCGCGCGGCCGGCAGCCCGCCCGCCCCGGACGCCACGGCGACCGCCCTCGACGGCGCGCGCGGCGCCGACGTGGACGGCGTCCCGGTGCACGCGGTCCGTCTGCGGGGCCTGCTGGCCCACCAGGAGGTCCTGCTGGGCGGCGAGGGCGAGACCCTGACCGTCCGCCACGACTCGCTCCACCACAGCAGCTTCATGCCGGGCATCCTGCTCGGCGCCCGACGGGTGGTGACGACTCCGGGCCTCACCTTCGGCCTGGAGCACTTCCTGGACCTGGGCTGAGGATCCCCATGCGCGCCAAGCTCTCCTACGCCGTCACGGCAGCCGTCCTGGTCTTCTACTTCGTCCTGGTCGGCAGCCGCGGCGTCATGCTCATCGAGTCCGGCACGGTCGTCACCGTCACCTTCGGTGTCGCGGTGCTGATCCTCCCGGTCATCGGCGTCTGGTTCCTGTGGAAGAACACCCAGTTCGTCCGCCGGGCCAACGCGCTCGCCGCCGAACTGGACGCCGAGGGCGGACTGCCGGTCGACGAGCTGAAGCGCACCCCGGCCGGCCGGATTGACCGCGACGCGGCCGACGAGGTCTTCGCCCGCCGCAAGGCCGAGACCGAGGCGGCCCCCGACGACTGGCGCACCTGGTTCCGGCTGGCCGTCGCCTACCACGACGCCCGGGACACCCCGCGCGCCCGCAAGGCGATGCAGCGGGCCATCGGCCTGCACCAGACGTCCCGCTGACGGCGAAGGGGCCCGGTCCGCACCACGCGGACCGGGCCCCTTCCTCTCTGCACTCCAGGGCTCAGCCGGGCCGGTTCTCCGCGGTCCACGCCTCGACGGCGTCCGCCGCCCGGTCGAACGCCTCGGCCCGCCCCACGAAGTCCGCCCCGTGCGTCGTCAGCAGCGTCGCCGGCTCCGCCGCCCGGTCCCGCCGTACGAGGATCAGCGCCTGGCCCTGCACGGTCCGCGGCAGCCCCAGATAGCGCACCGGCTGCTGCACGGTCCGCACGGCCGCGACGCGGTTCCACGACACCGTACGGGTGACGAGGAAGCGCACATGGCGCAGCCCGCGCGCGCTCACCCACACCCCCATCCGCAGCAGCCGCAGCGCCGCGGCGATGACGAGCAGCGACACCCCGAAGATGACCCCGGCCTCGGTCACCGAGCCGGTCAGCGCGATCACGACCGCCGCGAACAGCACGTACGAGGCGAGCAGCAGCGCCAGCGCGGCCGTCGCCACCCGCCAGGGCCCGGGCCGGTAGGGGCGCCGCCAGCGCTCCCGGTCCTCGAAGGGCAACGGGGCGTCGTCGGCGGTCTCGTAGGCGCGGTCGGCCGTCATGAAGGGCAGGGGCACGGCTGGTCCTCACTCGTCCATGCGTGGGCTGTGCCCGGTGAGGCTATCCGCCCGGGTCCCCGCCCACCAGCATCGGGGCCCGGATGGAGTGGGCCCGGGTACGGCGGCCCGTAAAGTGGGCGCCGACCAAAGATGTGATGGGAAGGATCCCCCCGTGCCCGCCGGCGACTCCAAGATCTTCATGCGCAGTGACGTGACCGTCGAGCTGGTCAAATCCAGCGCCTCCGACGCGGACGTCCTCTTCGCGGCCCGTGTCTCGACTCTCGGCGAGCAGTCGCTGGAGGAACTCCAGAAGGACCCCGAGCGCTCCAAGGGCCTCATCAACTACCTGATGCGCGACCGCCACGGCAGCCCCTTCGAGCACAACTCGATGACCTTCTTCATCAGCGCCCCGATCTTCGTCTTCCGCGAGTTCATGCGGCACCGGGTCGGATGGTCTTACAACGAGGAGTCCGGCCGCTACCGCGAGCTGGAGTCGGTCTTCTACGTCCCGGACGAGTCCCGCAAGCTGGTGCAGGAGGGGCGGCCCGGGAAGTACGTCTTCGTGGAGGGCACCGAGGAGCAGCAGAAGCTGGTCGCGCGGACCATGGAGGAGTCGTACATCCGGGCGTACGAGGCGTATCAGGAGATGCTCGCGGCGGGCGTCGCCCGAGAGGTCGCGCGGGCGGTGCTGCCGGTCGGGCTGTTCTCCTCGATGTACGCCACCTGCAACGCGCGCTCGCTGATGCACTTCCTCGGGCTGCGGACCCAGCACGAGCTGGCCAAGGTGCCGTCCTTCCCGCAGCGGGAGATCGAGATGGTGGGCGAGAAGATGGAGGCCGAGTGGCTGAAGCTCATGCCCCTGACGCACGCCGCCTTCAATGCCAACGGCCGTGTCGCCCCGTAGCGAAGGCTTGTTCTCACGCTCGGTACACATGTGCGGGTCATCCGAGCGAAGTGTCCGTATTGCGGCATTTGGAGAAGTTCATCTAGCCTGATCAAACGGACCCGGTACTGCTTGAACCCCCGAGCAGGCAGTACCGGGCTCCACATTTGTCCTGACTTTCCGCAACCCCCCGAGGGCAGACCGCGGGGTGAGCAACGAGTAGCGTGTTACCCATGGCTCCGACCTCCACTCCGCAGACCCCCTTCGGGCGGGTCCTCACCGCCATGGTCACGCCCTTCACGGCGGACGGCGCGCTCGACCTCGACGGCGCGCAGCGGCTCGCCACCCATCTGGTGGACGCAGGCAACGACGGCCTGATCATCAACGGCACCACCGGTGAGTCCCCGACCACCAGCGACGCGGAGAAAACGGACCTGGTACGAGCCGTCCTGGAGGCCGTCGGAGACCGGGCCCACATCGTGGCCGGCGTCGGCACCAACGACACCCACCACAGCATCGAGCTGGCCAAGGCCGCCGAGAAGACCGGCGCGCACGGCCTCCTGGTCGTCACCCCGTACTACAACAAGCCCCCGCAGGACGGCCTGTACCGCCACTTCACGGCCGTCGCCGACGCCACCGAACTGCCGGCCATGCTCTACGACATCCCCGGCCGCAGCGGCGTCCCGATCAGCACCGAGACCCTCGTCCGCCTCGCCGAGCACCCGAGGATCGTCGCGAACAAGGACGCCAAGGGCGACCTCGGCCGGGCGAGCTGGGCCATCGCCCGCTCCGGACTCGCCTGGTACTCCGGCGACGACATGCTGAACCTCCCGCTGCTCTCCGTGGGCGCGGTCGGGTTCGTCTCCGTCGTCGGCCACCTCGTCACCCCCGACCTGCGCGCCCTCGTGGACGCGTTCGTCGCCGGGGACGTCCAGAAGGCCACCGAGATCCACCAGAAGCTGCTCCCGGTCTACACGGGTGTCTTCCGCACCCAGGGCGTCATGACCACCAAGGCCGCGCTCGCCCTCCAGGGCCTGCCCGCCGGACCGCTGCGCCTTCCCATGGTCGAGTGCTCGGCCGAAGAGATCGAGCAGCTCAAGATCGATCTTGCCGCGGGCGGGGTACAGCTCTGACAACGGACTTCACAACTGAATAAGCAGGCCACCGGTGCCTGCACCACAACGACAACTGCTTCTGCACGAACGTCACGCGCGCCACGTGCCCACCGGTACGTGGCGCGCGTGTTTGAGGAGAGTCTTTTGAGTCATCCGCATCCCGAACTGGGCCCGCCCCCGCCGCTGCCGAAGGGCGGCCTGCGGGTCACCCCGCTCGGCGGTCTCGGCGAGATCGGCCGCAACATGACGGTCTTCGAGTACGACGGCCGTCTGCTCATCGTCGACTGCGGCGTGCTGTTCCCCGAGGAGGAGCAGCCCGGCATCGACCTGATCCTGCCGGACTTCTCGTCCATCAGGGACCGCCTCGACAAGATCGAGGGCATCGTCCTCACACACGGCCACGAGGACCACATCGGTGCCGTCCCGTACCTGCTGCGCGAGAAGCCGGACATCCCGCTGATCGGCTCCAAGCTGACCCTCGCCCTCATCGAGGCGAAGCTCCAGGAGCACCGCATCCGCCCGTACACCCTCGAGGTGGCGGAGGGGAACCGCGAGCGCATCGGCCCCTTCGACTGCGAGTTCATCGCGGTCAACCACTCCATCCCGGACGCGCTCGCCGTGGCGATCCGCACCCCCGCCGGCATGGCCGTCCACACCGGCGACTTCAAGATGGACCAGCTCCCGCTGGACGGACGGCTCACCGACCTGCACGCGTTCGCCCGTCTGAGTGAAGAAGGCATCGACCTCCTCCTCTCCGACTCGACCAACGCCGAGGTCCCCGGCTTCGTACCGCCCGAGCGGGACATCTCCAACGTCCTGCGCACGGTCTTCGCCAACGCCCGCAAGCGGATCATCGTGGCCAGCTTCGCCAGCCACGTGCACCGCATCCAGCAGATCCTGGACACCGCGCACGAGTACGGTCGCCGGGTCGCCTTCGTGGGCCGCTCGATGGTCCGCAACATGGGCATCGCACGCGACCTGGGCTATCTGCGGGTTCCGCCGGGCCTGGTCGTGGACGTCAAGACCCTCGACGACCTCCCGGACCACGAGGTGGTCCTGGTCTGCACGGGTTCCCAGGGCGAGCCGATGGCGGCCCTGTCCCGGATGGCCAACCGCGACCACCAGATCCGGATCGTCCCCGGTGACACGGTGATCCTGGCGTCGTCCCTGATCCCGGGCAACGAGAACGCGGTCTACCGCGTGATCAACGGCCTGACCCGCTGGGGCGCGAACGTCGTCCACAAGGGCAACGCCAAGGTCCATGTCTCCGGCCACGCGTCCGCGGGCGAGCTGCTGTACTTCTACAACATCTGCCGCCCGAAGAACCTGATGCCGGTCCACGGCGAATGGCGCCACCTGCGCGCCAACGCCGAGCTGGGCGCCATGACGGGCATCCCGCACGACCACATCGTCATCGCCGAGGACGGCATCGCCGTCGACCTCCTCGAGGGCAACGCCAAGATCTCCGGCAAGGTCCAGGCGGGCTATGTCTACGTCGACGGCCTCTCGGTCGGCGACGTCGGCGAGCCGGCGCTGAAGGACCGGAAGATCCTCGGCGACGAGGGCATCATCTCGGTCTTCGTCGTCGTGGACTCCTCCACGGGCAAGATCACCGGCGGCCCGCACATCCAGGCCCGGGGCTCCGGCATCGACGACTCGGCCTTCGCCGACGTCGTCCCGAGGATCAACGAGGTCCTGGAGCGCTCGGCCCAGGACGGCGTGGTCGAGCCCCACCAACTGCAACAACTCATCCGCCGCACCCTCGGCAAGTGGGTCTCGGACAACTATCGGCGCCGGCCGATGATCCTCCCCGTCGTGGTGGAGGTCTGAGCCACGTACGACCCGGTCGCACCTGGTCGTAGCAAGTGAACCCGGAGCGGGGCACCTCGATTTGCATCGGGGCGCCCCGCTCCAGTACGTTTACGGCTCCGCCTGAACGGGAACCGGGCCGCGCCACGTGCCGGAACGGGTCGCCGGGAGGGGCCGGGAAAACCGACTCAGAACTTCTGATAAAGTCGGAACCGCCGGAAAGGAAACCGCGAAACAAAAGCGGAAACCTGGAAAGCGCCGAGGAAATCGGATCGGGAAAAGGTCTGATAGAGTCGGAAAC
>NZ_JAANNX010000045.1:0-42297 GCF_013363615.1 Streptomyces sp. CAI-85
GGATGCCGAGCTTGTCGTACGTGTTCTTGATGTCCTCGGGCAGGTCCTCCCAGGACTCCGCCTGCTTCTCCGTCGACCGCACGAAGTACTTGATGTTGTCGAAGTCGATGCCGGAGAGGTCGGAGCCCCAGTTCGGCATGGGCTTCTTCTCGAAGAGGCGCAGGCCCTTGAGACGGAGCTTGGTCATCCACTCCGGCTCGGACTTCTTCGCCGAGATGTCCCGGACCACGTCCTCGTTCAGACCGCGCTTCGCGGAGGCGCCGGCCTCGTCGGAGTCGGCCCAGCCGTATTCGTAGGTGCCCAGACCCTCGAGTTCGGGGTGGGCAGTCTCCGTGGGGAGAGTCATGCGGGGTTCCTCCCGGCCGTGCTGGCGGATGCGTTGTGGGTGGTCTGGGAAATCTCGGGGATGAACGTCGTGCACACGCCGTCGCCGTGGGCGATGGTCGCCAGCCGCTGGACGTGCGTGCCGAGAAGCTGGGAGAAGATCTCGGTCTCCGCGTCGCAGAGCTGCGGGAACTTCTCGGCCACATGGGCGACGGGACAGTGGTGCTGGCAGAGCTGCTCGCCTTTTCGGGGGAGGGGCGCGCTGCGCGCCGTCGCAGCGTACCCGTCCGCGCTGAGGGCCTTCGCCAGGGCCTCGGTGCGCCGCTCGGGGGCCGCGGCCTCGATCGCCGCGCGGTACGCGGCGGCCTGTTCGGCGATCCGGGCGCGGGCGAAGGCGACGACCGCCTCGTCCCCGCCGAAGCGCTCCTGGATCCAGCGCAGGGCGTCGGCGGCGAGCTTGTCGTAGGACTGGTCGAAGGCGTCCCGGCCGCAGTCGGTGAGGGCGAAGACCTTGGCGGGTCGGCCACGGGTCCGCGCTCCGTACACCCGCTGCTCACGGGCCTGTACGACGTCATCGGCGACCAGGGCGTCGAGATGGCGGCGGACGGCGGCGGGGGTGAGCCCGAGGCGCCCGGCCAGCTCGGTCACGGTCGACGGCCCGTGGTCCAGGATGGAGCGCGCGACGCGGTTGCGCGTGGAGCGCTCCCCGGTCGCGAGCTCTTCCTGGGGTGCCCCCTGAGGGGTCGCCCGAGCCTCGCCGACGTTTTTCACAACGCCATTGTTGCGTAATTCCTCAGGGGCAGGCAACCCGCGCCCGGACCGGTGGACGGTGCCCTGCGTCACTTAGGCATACCTAATCTGACCTGCGGAAACGATCACTGATCGATCACGGCGGGGGTCCGCCGAGGGGTCCGCGCGACCCGGCCCGCACCCCCTCCCACCGGCCCACTTGCCGGTGCCGGACGGGGTGACGTACCGGGCGGAGTCACCCTCTCCCGCACCTGCCGTCCCTCCCGTGGCCGGTTCCCGTACCCGGCCGTCGGAGGGCCCGTCCGCGAACCTAGACTCCTGTGCCATGCGAACTGAGCCTGTCGTCCGGATCCAGGCCCTGGTGAAGCGGTACGGGACGAAGACCGCGGTGGACGGCCTGGACCTGACGGCCCGGGCGGGCGTCACCGCCGTACTCGGACCCAACGGCGCCGGCAAGACGACCACGATCGAGGCGTGCGAGGGATACCGCAGGCCGGACTCCGGCACCGTGCGCGTCCTCGGCCTCGACCCCGTACGGCAGGCCGCCCTGCTGCGCCCCCGGATCGGCGTGATGCTCCAGTCCGGCGGCGTCTACTCCGGTGCGCGGGCCGACGAGATGCTGCGGCACATGGCGAAGCTGCACGCGCATCCGCTGGACGTGGACGCGCTGATCGAGCGGCTCGGCCTCGGCTCCTGCGGCCGGACGACGTACCGCCGGCTGTCCGGCGGCCAGCAGCAGCGGCTCGCGCTGGCGATGGCCGTGGTCGGCAGACCCGAACTGGTGTTCCTGGACGAGCCGACGGCCGGCCTCGACCCGCAGGCCCGCCGCGCCACCTGGGACCTGGTCCGCGATCTGCGCGCGGACGGTGTCTCGGCCATCCTCACCACGCACCACATGGACGAGGCCGAACAGCTCGCCGACGACGTGGCGATCATCGACGCGGGCCGGGTCATCGCACAGGGCTCCCCCGAGGAGCTGTGCCGCGGCGGCGCCGAGAACACCCTGCGCTTCACCGGCCGCCCGGGGCTCGACGTGAACTCCCTGCTCAAGGCGCTGCCCGTGGACAGCGCCGCCACCGAGCCGACCCCGGGCTCCTACCGGGTGGCCGGCAAGGTCGACCCGCAACTGCTGGCGACGGTCACCTCCTGGTGCGCCCAGCACGGGGTGATGCCGGACCGGATCTCCGTCGAACGGCACACCCTCGAAGACGTCTTCCTCGAACTGACCGGCAAGGAGCTGCGCGGATGAGCGCCCTCGGGACCTACTCCCCCAGGCCGGGCGCGGCCCCGCTGCCCCGGATGATCGCGGCGCAGGCGGCGCTGGAGACCAGGATGCTCCTGCGCAACGGCGAGCAGCTCCTGCTCACCGTCGTGATCCCGGCGCTGCTGCTGGTGCTGTTCAGCACGGTGGACATCGTCGACACCGGCGCGGGCGAGGCGGTGGACTTCCTCACCCCCGGCATCCTGGCACTCGCGGTCATGTCCACGGCGTTCACCGGACAGGCCATCGCGACCGGCTTCGAGCGGCGCTACGGCGTCCTGAAGCGGCTCGGGACCTCCCCGCTGCCGCGCTGGGCGCTGATGACGGCGAAGACGGTGTCCGTGCTGGTCACCGAGGTGCTCCAGGTGATCCTGCTGACGGTGATCGCCTTCGCGCTGGGCTGGGACCCGCAGGGCAACCCGCTCGCGGTGCTGCTGCTCCTGGTGCTGGGCACCGCCGCGTTCTCCGGCCTCGGGCTGCTGATGGCCGGCACGCTGAAGGCGGAGGCGACGCTGGCCGCCGCCAACCTGGTCTTCCTGCTGCTGCTCGTGGGCGGCGGGGTGATCGTGCCGCTGGACAAGTTCCCGTCCGGCGCCCAGGACGTGCTCGGACTGCTGCCGATCTCGGCGCTCTCCGACGGTCTGCGGGACGTCCTCCAGCACGGCGCCGGGATGCCCTGGGGCGACCTGGGGATCCTGGCGGTGTGGGCGGTGGCCGGGCTGGCCGCGGCCGGCCGGTTCTTCCGCTGGGAATGACCGGCGCCCGGCACGGGGGGACCCTCGTGAACGCGTGCACAAGCGGCCCCCTACGATGGACGGCGTGCCAAACGTGACCCGCGCCGACGCCCTGGCGGCCCTGCGCAACCCGCTCGCCTTCATCGCCTCCCGCTGGACCCCGGACCCCCGGACGGTCGAGCGCGCGGCCCTCGGCGCCCTCGTGATGTCGGTGCTCATCGTGGTCACCGGCGGTGCCGTACGGCTCACCGGTTCCGGTCTCGGCTGCCCGACCTGGCCCAAGTGCACGGAGGACTCGCTCACCGCGACCAGTGCGATGGGTCTGCACGGCGCGATCGAGTTCGGCAACCGCATGCTGACGTACGTGCTGTGCGCCGCCGTCGGCTGGGCGATCATCGCCGCGCGGGCCGCCAAGCCGCACCGCCGGGACCTCACCCGGCTGGGCTGGGCCCAGTTCTGGGTCGTGATGAGCAACGCGATCCTCGGCGGCATCGTGGTCCTCGTGGGCCTCAACCCGTATACGGTCGCGGCGCACTTCCTGCTGTCGTCCGCGCTCATCGCCGTCGCCACGGTGATGTGGCAGCGCACCCGGGAGGGCGGCGGGGAGCCGCGTCCGCTGGTCGGCAAGGCCGTCCAGCAGTTGGTGTGGTTCCTGGTCGCCGCGTCGGTTCTTGTCATCGCGGTCGGCACGGTGGTCACCGGCGCGGGTCCGCACGCGGGCGACTCCAGCGAGGTGGAGCGCATCCCGATCGACTGGGAGACGGTCGCCAAACTGCACGCCGTACTGGCGTGGATCGTGGTGACACTGACCTTCGCGCTGTGGTTCGTCCTGAAGGCGGTGGACGCGCCGAAGGGCCCGCTGGACCGGACCCGCGAGCTGTTCATCGTGCTGCTGGCTCAGGGAGCGGTGGGCTACGTGCAATATTTCACCCACCTCCCCGAGGTCCTGGTGGCCGCGCACATGCTCGGCTCCACCCTCATGTGGATCTGGGTGCTGCGGGTACTGCTGTCGCTGCGCGAACGCCCCGAGACGACGATCCCCCTGCCGGGCCCGTCCCCCGAGGCGACCGTCGGCTCCCGCGCCTAGCCGTACACCACGACGAGCCCGTCGATCGCCGGACCGAGGTAGCCCCGGGCAAGCCCCGCCCTGCGCTCGGTCCAGCCCGCCTCGGGTGCCACACGACGGTCGTCGTAGCGGCGTCGGGTGATGTCCTCGACGACCTCGGTGGGCGCGCCGAGGGTCGGCAGCAGGTCCAGGGCCTCGCGCTTGGAGATCAGCCGGCCGTCCCGCAGGGTGGCGGTGGCGCGGGCGAAGGTGAGCAGGCCCAGGTCGACCCAGACGTCCTGGCGCCACAGCGCCGCCCGGTCCACATGGGGCCGCCAGAACTCCCGCTGGTCGCGGACGACGAAGGCGCCGAGTTCACCGTCCGGCACCGGCGGCAGGACCGCACGTGGGGGCTCGCCGTGCAGCACCCGGCCGAATTCGTGCAGTTCGCGCCGGGTCACGGGGGTGACCGGTCGCCGGAACAGTTCGCCGTGCGCCCAGGTGACGTGGCGCCGCTCCGGATCCGCCGCCCCGCCGGGGGTGAGGTAGGTGCAGTGCAGCAGCGGGGCGAGCGGTTCGCCGCGGAGGCGGGCGTGCAGCCGGGCCAGGGCCCACACCGTGCGCGGACCGAGGGGCCCCGGCAGGACCGCGACCAGGTCCAGATCGCTGCGGCCCTCCTGGTAGTCGCCCCCGGCGAGCGACCCGTGGGCCCAGACGGCGGCGGGGTCCAGCGCCGCGAGCCCGGCGAGGAAACGGCCCAGTAGGGCGTCCGTACGGCGTGTCATGCGCCCAGTGTCCCGGCCTCACTCCAGCCCGTACACCCGCCGCGCGTTCCCCGAGGCGATCAGGGCCGCCACCCGCTGGGCGTCCGGGCGGGACCAGGCGCCCTCGGTGACCCAGGCGCCCAGGACCCGGGCCAGGGCCTCGCGGAAGAGACGGGCGCCCACCACATGGAGTTCGGGCAGACGCTGGCCGCCGCTGGAGAAGAGGATCTTGCCGAAGGGGGCCAGTTCCAGGGTCTCCGCGAGGACCGTCGCGGCCCGGGCGCCGGTGCGCACCAGGGCGGCGCCGGAGTCGGCGTACACATGGGGGAAGACGCCCGCAAGATGGGCGGCGTGGCGGTGGTACGGGTAGGCGTGCAGCAGCACGAGGTCCGTGCCGAGGCCGGCGGTGGCCCGGACGAAGTCCGTGAGCAGCACGGGGTCGGTGCGGTCGATGCGCGCGCCGGTCTCGCCGAGCCCCGCGTGCAGTTGGAGCGGCAGCCCGGAGGCGACGGCGATCCACAGCAGATGCCGTAGCAGCACCGGGTCGGTCAGTTCGTCGCCGACCCGGCGGGCGGCCAGCCAGCGGCCCGCCGCGCCCCGCACCTCCCCCGGGCCCGGCGGTTCGGGCGCGAGGGCGAGGCCGTGGCGCACCCCGGCCACCGAGGTGAAGGCGACCGCGCTCGCGGCGGCCCCGTGGACCGACTCGGCGAGGTTGGCGAGGAAGGACTCGACGGTGCCGGAGGTGTCGGCGACCTGCTCGGCGAGGAGTTCCAGGCGGACGATCTCACGCGCCTCGGCGTCCCCGGCGGAGGCCAGTTCGCCGGGCCCGGTGAGGTCGCCGGGCAGCCCGGTGTCGACGAGGTAGGTGGTGATGCCGCTGCCGCGCAGCAGCCGGCGGCCCGATTCCAGTACGCCGAGTTCACGGCGGCGGGCGAGATAACCGGCGGGCGGGCAGTGCGGTTCCAGGCCGAGCAGCGGGGGGCACCAACGGCGTACCGCGAAACCGGTCTGGGTGTCGAAGAGGGTGGTGCCCGGGGCGGGCGGGCCCTCGGTACGGGCGAGCTGGGCCTCGAAGGTGCCGAGACCCAGCTCCGTTCGCAGGACGCCGTGGCAGTACTGGTCCACCAGGGACGGCGTTTCGATCATCGGCACTCCCGTGAGGCGGACCGCGTACTCCTGAAGGTCCTAACGGGTGAACCGGGTGTCAGGTGTTGCTCAGGTGCCGCTCGGGGTGTCGCCCGTCGGGTTCTTCGGGCCGCCGACCTGGATCCCGGCCATCCGGCTCCACTCGTACGGTCCCGTGGTCACCTTCGCCGCGAACTCGCCGTCGAACTCGTCGTGGACCGTGATCCCGGCCTTCTCCACGGCCCGGTTCGCGATCTCGACCGAGGGGGCCACCAGGTCGCCCCAGCCGCCGTCCGCGCCGACGAGCACGATCCGGGCGCCGCGCTCCCCGATGTACGCGACCTGGCCCTCGGCCCCGCCGTGCTCGCGGGAGAAGGCGCCGATCTGCTTGGCGAGCCGGGCGACCCGGCGTCCGTCCTTCGCGTCAACCTGCTGCGTGTCTGCCATGGTCAGGATGCTACCGACGGGTAGATCGAACGGCGACGGCCGGGGTGCGTGGCCTTGCCCACGCACCCCGGCCGTCGCACGGATCCGGGAGGGACTACCGCAGGAAGGGGTCCACCGCGACCGCCACGAACAGCAGCGACACATAGGTGATGGACCAGTGGAAGAGCCGCATCTCCTTCAGCTTGCCGCCCGTGACCTCGGCCTTCGCCCGGCCGTGCAGGGCGTGCGCCTCCCACAGCCACCAGCCGCCCGCGACCAGCGCGACCGCCGTGTAGAACCAGCCGGTGTAGCCCAGCGGGGTGAGCAGCAGCGAGACGGCGACCATCACCCAGCTATAGAGGACGATCTGCTTGGCGACCGTCTTGTTGGAGGCGATGACCGGCAGCATCGGCACGCCCACGCGCGCGTAGTCGTCCTTGACCTTCATGGAGAGCGGCCAGTAGTGCGGCGGCGTCCAGAAGAACATGACGAGGAAGAGGACGACCGGGGCCCAGGACAGGGAGTTCGTCACCGAGGACCAGCCGATGAGGACGGGCATGCAGCCGGCGATCCCGCCCCACACGATGTTCTGCGAGGTACGCCGCTTGAGGATCATCGTGTAGACGACCACGTAGAAGAGGAGCGCGCCGAGGGCGAGCCAGGCGGACAGCCAGTTGACGGTCAGTCCGAACAGCAGTGTGGAGACCACCGCGAGGGTGATGCCGAAGGCGAGACATTCACGCGGGCTCACCATCCCGGTCACCAGCGGCCGCTGCGAGGTGCGGTCCATCAGCGCGTCGATGTCGCGGTCGATGTACATGTTCAGCGCGTTGGCGCCGCCCGCGGAGAGATAGCCGCCGAGGCAGGTCAGAAGGACCAGGCCGAGGTCGGGGACACCCTGCTGTGCCAGGAACATCACCGGAACGGTGGTGATCAGCAGCAGCTCGATGATCCGCGGCTTGGTCAGCGCCACGAACGCCTTGACCCGGGCCCCGAACGGCCGCCGGCTCGGGCTCTGGCTCGTCCCGATAATCCCCACTGGACGGGATTCAACGGCCGTCACGCACACCCCTGACAGAGACTCCCAGCAGGCCTCCCCATGTGAATAGGGGGTAAAGGCCCGCGCGTACCACGCCACTGTAGACGTTGCCCACACCCCGGCCTTCGCGGGGGTGGGGTCGTGTTGGAAGGGGGTGTCCGGCGGCGTCTTCGGGCCATGATCGACAGGTGGTCGGAGGCCCGCTCAGATGTCCGCTCAAGGGTCCGCTCAAAGGTCGTACAGAAACTCGATTGAGCAGTCAGATGAGCGGCTCCGTATTCATGTGCCGAATGCGGAACGTGCCAGTCGGGAGGCGGATCCCAGCCCGGCCCGGCAGTCTGGAATGACTCGAAAAAACGCACGTCTTCGCAGGGGTAGGCTCGACAGCGGCCGGTGGACATCCAGTGCATCGGCAGCCGGTGGGCGCGCGCCCTCAGCAGCCGGTATTCGACATGTGGAGAGGAGCCCTGACCCAGGGTGAGCACCAAGCCGACCACCACAGACCTCGAGTGGACCGAGTTGGACCAGCGGGCCGTGGACACCGCACGCGTTCTGGCCGCCGACGCCGTACAGAAGGTCGGCAACGGCCATCCCGGTACGGCGATGAGCCTGGCCCCCGCCGCGTACACCCTCTTCCAGAAGGTGATGCGGCACGACCCGGCCGACGCCGACTGGGTGGGCCGCGACCGATTCGTGCTGTCCGCGGGCCATTCGTCCCTCACTCTTTACACCCAGCTCTACCTGGCCGGCTTCGGCCTGGAGCTGGACGACCTGAAGTCGTTCCGCACCTGGGGTTCGAAGACCCCGGGCCACCCCGAGTACGGGCACACCGTGGGCGTGGAGACGACGACCGGCCCGCTGGGCCAGGGTGTCGCCAACGCCGTCGGCATGGCGATGGCCGCCCGCTACGAGCGCGGTCTGTTCGACCCGGAGGCCCCGCAGGGCGAGTCGCCCTTCGACCACTTCATCTACGTCATCGCCGGTGACGGCTGCCTCCAGGAGGGCATCTCCGCGGAGGCGTCCTCGATGGCCGGCCACCAGGAGCTGGGCAACCTCATCCTGCTGTGGGACGACAACCACATCTCGATCGAGGGCGACACGGAGACGGCCGTCTCCGAGGACACCGTCAAGCGGTACGAGGCGTACGGCTGGCATGTGCAGCGGGTCGCCCCGAAGCCGGACGGCGACCTCGACCCGCACGCGCTGTACGACGCGATCGAGGCCGCGAAGCTGGTGACGGACAAGCCGTCCTTCATCGCGATGCGCTCGATCATCGCCTGGCCCGCCCCGAACGCGCAGAACACCGAGGCCGCCCACGGCTCGGCGCTCGGCGACGACGAGGTGGCCGCCACCAAGCGCGTCCTCGGCTTCGACCCGGAGCTGACCTTCGAGGTCACCGACGAGGTCATCAACCACACCCGGGGCGCCCTGGAGCGCGGCGCGCAGGCGAAGGCCGAGTGGGAGAAGTCCTACCAGCTCTGGCGGGACGACAACCCGGAGCGGGCCGCCGAGTACGACCGCATCGCCGCGACCGAGCTGCCGGCCGGCTGGGAGGAGAAGCTCCCGGTCTTCGAGCCCGGCAAGGGTGTCGCCACCCGCGCCGCCTCGGGCAAGGTGCTCCAGGCGCTCGGCGCGGTCATCCCGGAGCTGTGGGGCGGCTCGGCCGACCTGGCCGGTTCCAACAACACGACGATCGACAAGACGTCGTCGTTCCTCCCGGCGGACAACCCGCTGCCGGAGGCGGACCCGTACGGCCGCACGATCCACTTCGGCATCCGCGAGCACTCCATGGCCGCGGAGATGAACGGCATCGCGCTGCACGGCAACACCCGTATCTACGGCGGCACGTTCCTCGTGTTCTCCGACTACATGCGCAACTCCGTGCGGCTGTCGGCGCTGATGCACCTGCCGGTGACGTACGTGTGGACGCACGACTCCATCGGCCTCGGCGAGGACGGCCCGACGCACCAGCCGGTCGAGCACCTCGCGTCGCTGCGCGCGATCCCCGGCCTCAACGTGGTCCGCCCGGCGGACGCCAACGAGACCGCGATCGCCTGGCGCGAGATCCTGCGCCGCTACACCAAGGTCTTCGGCGAGGGCGCCCCGCACGGTCTGGCGCTGACCCGCCAGGGCGTGCCGACGTACGAGCCCAACGAGGACGCGGCCAAGGGCGGCTATGTGCTGTTCGAGGCGTCCACGGGCACGCCCGAGGTCATCCTGATCGCGACCGGCTCCGAGGTGCACGTCGCCGTCGAGGCGCGCGAGCTGCTGGAGGCCGACGGGGTCCCGACGCGCGTCGTGTCGATGCCGTCGGTGGAGTGGTTCGAGGAGCAGGACCAGGGGTACCGGGACGGCGTTCTGCCGCCGTCGGTGCGGGCCCGGGTCTCGGTCGAGGCCGGTATCGGTCTGACCTGGCACAAGTACGTCGGGGACGCCGGACGCATCGTTTCCCTGGAGCACTTCGGTGCCTCCGCGGACGGCAAGGTCCTGTTCCAGGAGTACGGCTTCACCGCGGAGAACGTGGCCGCGCAGGCCCGGGAATCCCTCGCCGCGGCTCGGCGCTGACGCTCACACACGACACGTAGGAGATGCAATTTCCATGACAGACGCACTGAAGCGCCTCTCCGAAGAAGGCGTCGCGATCTGGCTGGACGACCTGTCGCGCAAGCGGATCACCTCGGGCAACCTCGCCGAGCTGATCGACCAGCAGCACGTCGTGGGCGTCACCACCAACCCGTCGATCTTCCAGAAGGCGATCTCCCAGGGCGACGGCTACGACCGGCAGCTCGCGGACCTCGCCGCCCGCAAGGTCACCGTCGAAGAGGCCATCCGCATGATCACGACGGCGGACGTCCGCGACGCCGCCGACATCCTGCGCCCGGTCTTCGACGCCACCGACGGCCAGGACGGGCGGGTGTCGATCGAGGTCGACCCCCGGCTCGCCCACAACACCCGGGCCACGGTCGCCGAGGCCAAGCAGCTCGCCTGGCTGGTCGACCGCCCCAACACCCTGATCAAGATCCCGGCCACCAAGGCGGGTCTGCCGGCGATCACCGAGGTCATCGGCAACGGCATCAGCGTCAACGTCACGCTGATCTTCTCGCTGGAGCGCTACCGCGAGGTCATGGACGCCTACCTGGCGGGCCTGGAGAAGGCCAAGGAGAAGGGCCTCGACCTCTCGCTGATCCACTCGGTGGCGTCCTTCTTCGTGTCCCGCGTGGACACCGAGATCGACAAGCGCCTCGACGCGCTGGGCACCGACGAGGCCAGGGCGGCGCGCGGCAAGGCCGCCCTCGCCAACGCCCGGCTCGCCTACCAGGCGTACGAGGAGGTCTTCTCGGGTCCCCGCTGGACCGCGCTGGAGAAGGCGGGCGCCAACAAGCAGCGTCCGCTGTGGGCCTCCACGGGTGTGAAGGACCCGGCGTACAAGGACACCCTGTACGTGGACGACCTGGTCGCCCCGAACACGGTGAACACCATGCCGGAGGCGACCCTGTTCGCCACCGAGGACCACGGGCGGATCACCGGCAACACCGTCGCCGGGACGTACGAGCAGGCCCGCGCCGAACTCGACGCGGTCGACAAGCTCGGCATCTCGTACGACGACGTGGTCCAGCTCCTGGAGGACGAGGGCGTCGAGAAGTTCGAGGCGTCCTGGAACGACCTGCTCAAGTCGACCGAGGCGGAGCTGGAGCGCCTCGCCCCCTCGGAGGGCTGAGACCTGTCGAGCAGCAATCCGCTGCGTGACCCCGCAGACCGACGGCTCCCGCGTATCGCGGGGCCGTCGGGCCTGGTCATCTTCGGCGTCACGGGCGATTTGTCCCGGAAGAAGCTCATGCCCGCCGTCTACGACCTCGCCAACCGGGGTCTGCTGCCGCCGGGCTTCTCGCTGGTCGGGTTCGCCCGCCGCGAGTGGGCGCACGAGGACTTCGCGCAGGAGGTCCACGACGCGGTCAAGGAGCACGCCCGCACGCCCTTCCGCGAGGAGGTCTGGCAGCAGCTCATCCAGGGCATGCGCTTCGTGCAGGGCACCTTCGACGACGACGAGGCGTTCGAGCGGCTGCGCTCCACGATCCAGGAACTGGACAAGGCGCAGGGCACGGGCGGCAACTTCGCCTTCTATCTGTCGGTGCCGCCGCGGTCCTTCCCCGTCGTCATCCAGCAGCTCAAGAAGCACGGCCTGGCCGACCAGACGAAGGACTCCTGGCGCCGCGCCGTCATCGAGAAGCCCTTCGGCCACGACCTGGAGTCGGCCAAGGAGCTGAACCAGGTGGTCCACGAGGTCTTCGCCCCGGACCAGGTCTTCCGCATCGACCACTACCTGGGCAAGGAGACCGTCCAGAACATCCTGGCGCTGCGGTTCGCCAACACCATGTTCGAGCCGATCTGGAACCGGTCCTTCGTCGACCATGTCCAGATCACGATGGCCGAGGACATCGGCATCGGCGGCCGCGCCGGCTACTACGACGGCATCGGCGCCGCCCGCGACGTCATCCAGAACCACCTCCTCCAGCTCATGGCGCTCACCGCCATGGAGGAGCCCGCCTCCTTCGACGCGGACGCGCTGGCCGCCGAGAAGACCAAGGTGCTCGGCGCGGTCCGGCTGCCGAAGGACCTGGGCCGCGACACCGTGCGCGCCCAGTACGCGGCCGGCTGGCAGGGCGGCGAGAAGGCCGTCGGCTACCTCGAAGAGGACGGCATCGACCCGCAGTCCAAGACCGACACCTACGCGGCCATCAAGGTGGAGGTCGACAACCGCCGCTGGGCGGGCGTCCCCTTCTATCTGCGCACCGGCAAGCGGCTCGGCCGCCGGGTCACCGAGATCGCGGTGGTCTTCCAGCGGGCCCCGCACTCCCCCTTCGACCACACGGCGACGGAGGAGCTGGGCAAGAACGCCATCGTCATCCGGGTCCAGCCCGACGAGGGCGTGACGGTCCGCTTCGGCTCCAAGGTGCCGGGCACCTCCATGGAGATCCGGGACGTGTCCATGGACTTCGCCTACGGCGAGTCCTTCACGGAGTCCTCGCCCGAGGCGTACGAGCGCCTCATCCTCGATGTGCTGCTCGGCGACTCGAACCTCTTCCCGCGCACCGAGGAGGTCGAGCTGTCCTGGAAGATCCTCGACCCGATCGAGCGGTACTGGGACGCCCACGGCCGGCCCGCGCAGTACCCGGCCGGTACCTGGGGGCCCGTCGAGGCGGACGAGATGCTCGAACGAGACGGACGGAGCTGGCGCCGGCCATGAAGATAGACCTGACGGACACCACCGCCAGCAAGATCAACAAGGCGCTGGTCCAGGGCCGCCGTGCCATCGGCACCCCGGCCGTGGGCATGGTGCTGACGCTGGTCATCGTCACCGACGAGGAGAACGCGTACGACGCCCTCAAGGCGGCCGGCGACGCCTCGCGCGAGCACCCCTCGCGCACGCTCGTCGTCATCAAGCGCGTCTCCCGCTCCCCCCGCGACCGCACCCAGTCCCGCCTCGACGCCGAGGTGCGGGTGGGCGCGGACGCGGGCACCGGCGAGACGGTCGTGCTGCGGCTGTACGGCGAGGTCGCCGACCACGCCCAGTCGGTCGTGCTGCCGCTGCTGCTGCCGGACGCCCCGGTGGTCGTGTGGTGGCCGGTGAACGCGCCGCTGGACCCGGCCGCCGACCCGCTCGGCGCGCTCGCCCAGCGCCGGGTCACCGACACCTACGCCTCCGAGCAGCCGGTGCGGGAACTCGGCGCCCGCGCCGACACCTACGCGCCCGGCGACACGGACCTGTCGTGGACCCGGATCACGCCCTGGCGTTCGATGCTGGCCGCCGCCCTGGACCAGGTCACCTGCACGGTGAACTCGGTCGAGGTGGAGGGCGAGGAGTTCAACCCGAGCTGCGAGCTGCTGGCGATGTGGCTCGCGGACCGCCTCGCGGTGCCCGTCAAGCGGTCGCTGTCCGGCGGTCCGGGGCTCACGGCGGTGCGGATGGCGACCGACGCCGGTCCGATCGTGCTGGACCGGGCCGACGGCTCGCTGGCCACGCTCTCCATCCAGGGCCAGCCCGACCGGGCGGTGGCGCTCAAGCGCCGCGACACGGCCGAGCTGATCGCGGAGGAGCTGCGCCGGCTGGACCCGGACGACACCTACGCGTCCGCGCTGCGGTTCGGGGTGGCCCGGCTGAACGCGTCGACGGCGGTGCCGGCCGGGAAGGCGCCCGCCGCCCCGGACGAGAAGGGGGAGGGTGCCGTCGCCAAAGGAGAAGGGCCCGGCACCGGCGAAGGACCTGCGGAAGGTGCCGCACGGGAAACGGCGGCGCCGGCACCGGTGACGCCCGCCTCGGCTCCGGATCCGGCGCCTGCCGCGGCTCCGGCTCCGGCTCCGGCTCCGGGCAAGAAGGCGGCGGCGAAGTGAGTGCTCCCCAGCTCGTCGTGCACCACGACAAGGAACTGATGGCGCAGGCCGCCGCGGCCCGCCTCATCACGAAGATCGTGGACGCCCAGGCGTCCCGCGGCACCGCGTCCGTGGTCCTCACCGGCGGCCGCAACGGCAACGGCCTGCTGGCCGCGCTGGCCGCCGCCCCGGCCCGGGACGCCGTCGACTGGAGCCGGCTCGACCTGTGGTGGGGCGACGAACGCTTCCTGCCCGAGGGCGATCCGGAGCGCAACGTCACGCAGGCCCGCGAGGCCCTGCTCGACGCGGTGCCGCTGGACCCGAAGCGCGTGCACGCCATGCCCGCGTCCGACGGTCCGTACGGCAGCGACGTGGAGGCGGCCGCGGAGGCGTACGCCGAGGAGCTGGCCCACGCGGCGGGCCCCGAGGACCACGCGGCCGTGCCGGGCTTCGACGTGCTGATGCTGGGCGTCGGCCCGGACACCCATGTGGCCTCGCTCTTCCCGGAGTTGCCGGCCGTACGGGAGACCGAGCGCACGGTGGTCGGGGTGCGGGGCGCGCCCAAGCCGCCGCCCACCCGGGTCACCCTCACCCTCCCGGCGATCCGGGCGGCGCGTGAGGTGTGGCTGCTGGCGGCCGGCGAGGACAAGGCCGAGGCCGCGGCGATCGCCCTGTCCGGCGCGGGCGAGATCCAGGCCCCGGCGGCGGGCGCGCGCGGCCGTGCCCGCACCCTGTGGCTGCTGGACAGCGCGGCGGCCTCCCGGCTGCCGCGGTCGCTGTATCCGCCGGCGTCGCCGTGAGGCCGCCCGTCTGAGGCGTCCGAGGGCCGGAGGGCGGTGGGGGTCAGGTTCCCCACCGCCCTCCGGCCCTTCGCGCTCACTTCACCGATCCCGCCATCACCCCCTGCACGAAGTGCCGCTGGAAGGCGAAGAACACGGCCACCGGCACCACCAGCGAGACGAACGCGCCCGGTGCCAGGACGTCGATGTTGCTGCCGAACTGCCGGATCTGCGACTGGAGTTCGACGGTCAGCGGCTGGGCGGAGCTGTCCGCGAACAGCAGGGCGACCAGCATGTCGTTCCACACCCACAGGAACTGGAAGATGGCGAGGCTGGCCAGCGCGGGCCGGCCCACCGGCAGGACGAGGCGGGTGAAGATCCGCCACTCGGTGCCGCCGTCCATCCGCGCCGCCTCCAGCATCTCCTTCGGCATCTCGGCGAAGTAGTTGCGCAGCAGGAACACGGCGAACGGCAGACCGTACGCCACATGGAAGAGGACGACTCCGGGGATCGTGCCGAACAGGCCGAGCTGGCCGAAGAGTTTGGCCACGGGCAGCAGACCGATCTGCACCGGCACCACCAACAGCGCCACCACCACCAGGAAGACGGCGTCCCGGCCGGGGAAGTCCAGCCAGGCGAAGGCGTATCCGGCGAGCGCCGCGAGGACGACGACCAGGACGGTCGTCGGCACCGAGATCAGCACGGTGTTCCAGAACGCCCGGGTGATGCCCGCGTTCCCCAGCAGCGCCGAGTAGTTGTCGAAGGAGAGCTGCGCGGGGCTGGTGAACACCGTCCACCAGCCGCCCTTCGCCGTGTCCTCGGCCGACCGCAGCGAGGACATCAGCAGTCCGGCCAGCGGGGTCAGCCAGACCAGGCCGATCACCACGAGGAAGCCCTGCACCAGGGCGCTGCCCAGGCCGCGCCTGACCGCGTTCATCGCTGACTCCTCCGGAATCGACGGACGTTGAAGACCATGGCGGGGACCACCAGGAGCAGGAGCAGTACGCCGAGCGCGCTGCCGAGGCCCTGGTCGTTGCCGCCGCCGAAGGACACCAGCCACATCTGGGTGGCGAGCACGGTGGCGTCCTCCTGCACCGGTCCGGGCGCGATGATGTAGACGAGGTCGAAGACCTTCATCACATTGATCACGAGGGTCACGAAGACGACGGTGAGGACGGGTGCCAGCAGCGGCACGGTGATCCGCCGGAAGATCTGCCACTCGTTCGCGCCGTCCATCCGCGCCGCCTCCAGCGCGTCCCGGGGGAGGGTCGCGAGGCCGGCGCCGATCAGCACCATCGCGAACCCGGTCCAGATCCACAGGTAGGCGCCGATGATCGCCGGGGTGACGAGCGCGGGGCCGAGCCAGGAGATCCCGTCGTAGGGGGCGGCGAAGTTCGCGGCGGGCAGCCGTACGGTGTACGAGGCGTCCGCGTCGAGTCCGGTGAGGCGGAAGGAGCCGTCGGCGGCCGTGGTGGCGGAGGCGGCCGTCCTCCCGTCCTTGACCGCCTCGACCGTCATCTCCGGCAGTCCGCTCTCGCGGGCGTCGACCTGGCCCTGACGGCCTCCGCCGCCGGGGGTGAAGTCCAGGTAGACGACGCCGCGCAGCTCGTCGGGGGCCGCCGCGGCGGCCCCCGCCCGGGACGCCGGTTCGGCGCCGTCGGGCAGGTCCTTCGGCAGGACGCCGACCAGGCCGAGCGTGACGGTCTCCCCCGGCGCCACGGCGGTGTCGGTGCGGTACGAGCCGTCGGGGGCCGCGGTGAGCCCCTGTCCTTCGCGGGCCCGTGCGGTCGGGTAGGCGGAGGTGCCGGTGAAGGCGTCGTGCACGGAGACCACGGCCGCGTTCAGGACGCCCTTGTCGGGGTCCTCGTCGTAGGCGAGGCGGAAGACGATGCCGGCGGCGAGGAAGGAGACGGCCATCGGCATGAACAGCAGCAGCTTGAAGGCGGTGGCCCAGCGGATCTTCTCCACCAGCACCGCGAGGATCAGCCCGAGGCCGGTCAGCAGGGCCGGGGCCACGACGACCCAGATCGCGGTGTTGCGCACCGCCTTGAGGGTCGCCGGGTCGCGGAACATCTCGGTGTAGTTGTCGCCGCCGACGAAGCGGGAGCCGGACGCGTCGAAGAAGCTGCGGCCGACGGAGAACAGCACGGGGTAGACGACCAGCGCGCCGAGCAGGAGGAGCGCGGGGAGGGCGAAGAGCACGGCGACGGCACGGCCGCGCCGTCGTCTGCTCCGGGCCCGGCCGGCGGGGCCGCCGGCCGGGGGCGCGGGCGCCTCGTTCAGCAAGGTCGAGGACATGGTCCGTCAGCCCTTGTAGGCCTTGGCGGCCGCGGCCTCCAGGCGGGCGGCGGTGGCCTTCGGGTCGGACGGGTCGCGCAGGAAGTCCTGGAGGATCTTCCACTCGCCGGCGCCCTTGGTGCCGCCGAAGGCCGCCGGGGCCTGGTCGGACATGTCGAAGCGGACCGAGTCGCCGGCCTCGACGAGGGACTTGGCGGTCTCGCGGGTGACGTCGTCGCCGTACGCGGCGAGGTCCAGCTTCTTGTTCGGGGAGAGGAAGCCGCCGGCCTCGGCCCACACGGCGGCGGCCTCGGGGGTGGCCAGGTACTCCAGCAGCTTCATGCCGGCGTCGGCGTTCTTGCCGTCCTTGAGGACGACGGCGGCGTCACCCCCGCTGACCACGGGCGCCACGCCGCTGCCGACCGGCGGGAAGGGGAAGAAGTCGGCGTCCTCGCCGATGGACTTGCCGAACTGGTCCTTGGCGACACCGGCGACGAAGTCGCCCTCGTAGACCATCCCGGCCTCGGGCTTCGGTCCGAAGACCTTCTCCACCGAGCCGGGGAAGTCGGTGTTGAGGGCGCCCTTCGCGCCGCCCGCGGTGAGCTGGTCGTCGGAGAAGACCTTGCCGAGGGTGGTGAGCGCGTCGACCACGGAGGCGTCGGTCCACTTCAGCTCGTGCGCGGCGAGGGCGTCGTACTTCTCGGGTCCGGCCTGGGAGAGGTAGACGTTCTCGAACCAGTCGGTGAGGGTCCAGCCGTCCTGTCCGGCCACCGAGAAGGCGGCGAGGCCCGAGTCGGAGACGGTGCGGCCGGCCTGGAGCAGCTCGTCGAAGGTCTTCGGCGGTTCGACCCCGGCCTGGGCGAGGGCGTCGGGGCTGTACCAGACGGTGGACTTGTGGGCGGCCTTGAAGTAGAGGCCGTAGAGGGTGCCGTCGACGCTGCCGTAGGTCTTCCACACGGGTGCGTAGCCCGCGTCGACGGCCTTCTCGGTGCCGGCGGACAGCGGCTTGAGCCAGCCCTGCTCCGCGAACTGCTGGAGCACGCCGACCTGCGGGACCATCACCACGTCGGGGGCGTTGCCGCCCTCGATCTTGCTGCCGACGACGGTGGAGACGTTGTCGCCGGTCGACACGAACCGGGTGTCGGCGCCGGTCTTCTCGGAGAACGCGTCGAGGACCTTCTGGAAGTTCTTCTGCTCGCTGCCGGACCAGACGCCGGCCACGGTGACGGTCTGGCCGTCGAGGCTCTTGTCGCCGCCGCCGGCGGAGACCGGGTCGCTGTCGCCGCAGGCGGTCGCGCCGAGCGCCATGACGAGGGCGGTGCAGCCGGAGAGCAGGGCGGTACGTCGTCGCATCATCGTTGATGTCCCTTCGGGGATGGGGAGTTGACGGAGGTTCAGGGGGTGTGCCGGTCGTCGGTCCACCAGGCGGCGGTCGAGCCGGGCAGCACACCGGGCGGGCACGGTCCGCTGGACAGCAGCGGGGTGCCGGGGACGGGCGCGGGGGTGGGCGCCGTACCGAAGTTGACGGCGCAGACGAGGTCGTCGCCGCGCACGAAGGCGAGGACGCCGGGCGGGGTGTCCAGCCAGCGCAGGGTGCCCTCGCCCAACTGGTCGAGGGCGGAGCGCAGTTGGAGTCCCTCGCGGTAGAGGTGCCAGAAGGAGCGGGTGTCGGCGAGGGCGCGGTCGGTGGCGTACTCGGCGAAGTACTCGGGCTGCGGCAGCCAGGGCGCGGCGGCCCCCGCGCCGGAGGTGAAGCCGAACGGCGACGCCTGGCCCGACCAGGGCAGCGGCACCCGGCAGCCGTCCCGGACCCGGTCGCGGCGTCCGGTGCGGTGGAAGATCGGGTCGGTGAGCACGTCGTCGGGCAGATCGAGGACCTCGGGAAGCCCCAGCTCCTCGCCCTGGTAGATGTAGGCGGCCCCGGGCAGCGCCAGCATCAGCAGGGCGGCGGCACGGGCGCGGGCGGCGCCGACGCTGCCTTCGGCGGGTTCGCCGTAGCGGGTGACGGTGCGGATCTGGTCGTGGTTGTTGAGGACCCAGGTGACGGTGGAGCCGGTGCCCGCGATGTCCTGCATGGCCTCGGAGACGACCTTGCGGAAGGCGTCGGCGTTCCAGGGGGCGCCGAGCAGGTCGAAGAAGAACGCCTGGTGGAGTTCGTCGGGGCGGACGTAGCGGGCGTGTTCGCGGGCCGTGGGCACGGAGACCTCGCCGACCAGGAGGCGGTCGCGGCCGTCGCGGGCCGTGTACTCCTCGCACACCGACCGCCAGTGCCGCCACACGTCGTGCACCTCGGGCTGGTTCCAGGCGAGCGGGTTGACGGAGTCGCGGGTGCGGGCGTCGGCCTCGGGGTCGTCGGAGTCGGGCAGTTCCGGGTGCTTGTAGAGGCCGGCGGCGACGTCGATGCGGAAGCCGTCGACGCCCCGGTCGAGCCAGAAGCGCAGGATGCCGTCGAACTCGTCGGCGACCTCGGGGGTGCGCCAGTTCCAGTCGGGCTGCTGGGGCGTGAACATGTGCAGGTACCACTGGCCGGGCCGGCCGTCCGCCTCGGTGACCCGGCTCCAGGCCGGTCCGCCGAACATGGCGTGCCAGTTGTTGGGCGGTTCGGCGCCGTCGGGGCCGCGGCCGTCGGCGAAGTGGAAGCGGGCGCGGGCGGCGCTGCCGGGTCCGGCGGCCAGTGCCTCGCGGAACCAGGGGTGCTCGCTGGAGCAGTGGTTGGGGACGATGTCCAGGAGGACCTTGATGCCGAGCCGGCGGGCGGCCGTCATCAGCAGGTCGAACTCGGCGAGGTCGCCGAAGAGCGGGTCGACGTCGCGGTAGTCGGCGACGTCGTAGCCGTGGTCGTGCTGCGGCGAGGGGTAGAAGGGGCTCAGCCAGATCCCGTCGACGCCCAGCTTCCGCAGGTACGGCAGCCCGGCCCTGACCCCGGCGAGATCGCCGACGCCGTCCCCGGTGCTGTCCAGGAAGCTGCGCACGTAGACCTGGTAGATCACCGCGTCGCGCCACCAGTGATGCCTGTTCAACCCATTGACCTGTCTCTGCGGAGGGCAACCGTTATGCATGCATGTTAGGTAGCGGTGTCGCGAGGGTGTCAATGAGAAGTACGGAAACTACTGCGGAGTTGGCCTTTTATATCGGTACTTAACGCACCAAAAAACGCCGGGACGATATCCCGGCGTTACCTAACATGTAACTAGGTCGGGGCTGGCGACGGCTAGCGGCCCTGGCAGTCGGCGAGGACGTCGAGTTCGCGCGCCAGCCGCCGCACCGCCGCGGCGGACGTCCCGTGCCCGGCCATCGCGTCGCGCACGACGGCCTGCACGACCAGGCTGACCTGGTCGTAGCAGGGGCTCTTGGGGCGCGGCGCGGCCGCCAGCACACTGGCGCGCAGGGTCGGCAGATACGGGAACGCCCGCACCAGCTCGGGATCCTCGTACAGCGCGGCGCGTACGGGCGGCAGCGCGCCCCGGGTGAGGACCTGGCGCTGCACGGGCTCGCTGGTCAGATAGGCGATCAGGCGCGCGGCGGAGTCCGGATGCCGGGCGTGCGTGCTGACGGCCAGGTTGGAGCCGCCGAGCACACTGGTCCCGGGCCCGTCCGGACCCGGCAGCGGTACGGCGCCGATCTTCCCGGCGACGGGCGAGCCGGGGGCCGACGCGACGGCGTACGCGTAGGGCCAGTTGCGCAGGAAGAGCAGCCGGCCGTCCTGGAACGCCTGTTTGGACTCCTCCTCCTTGAAGGTGAGCGCCCGGCGCGGGATCCACCCCTCGCGCACCCCGCGGGCGAGGAAGTCGATGCCCTCGCGGGCGGCCGTGGAGTTCACCGTGACGCGTTCGCCCTCGTCTCCGAGGATCGTGCCGCCCGCCGAGTACACGGCCTCCGCCGCGTTGACGGTGAGGCCCTCGTACGGCAGGAACTGGCCCGCGTAGCCGTCGAGTCCGTACTTCGGCGCGACGGTCTTGGCGAGCCGCTCCAGCTCCGCCCAGGTGCGCGGCGGCGGGACGCCCTCCCGGGCGAGGACGTCCTTGCGGTACAGGAGCAGCCCGGCGTTGGTCACGTACGGCACCGCGTACAGCCGGCCGTCGTAGGTCGCCGTGTCGACGACCGGCGGCAGGAAGGTCTCCAGCGGGAAGCTCTCGCGCGGCAGGGGCCGTATCCAGCCCGCCGCGGCGAACTCCGAGGTCCAGCTCACATCGATGTTGAGGAGGTCGAAGCGGCCGCCGTCGGCCCGCAGATCGGTGATCATCTGGGCGTGGGTCTCGTCGGCGGAGTCCGGCAGCTCGACGAGGGTGACCCGTTCACCGGGGTGGGCGCGGTTCCAGCCTTCGAGGAGCGGGCCCAGATAGCCCGTGAGGTCCCCGGCGGTGGCCAGGGTGAGCGGCCCGCGGCCGCCCGCCGGGCCGTCGTCGGCGCGGGCGCCGGAGGCTATATAGCCGGTCATGACCACGACCAGAACGAGAAGGCCCCTACCCGCGGCGCGTATCCACCGCATAGGTTCCTCCCTGTACACAGGCGCCGGGCGCCGTCGTCCGGAGTCAGAGGCCATGTATACCCGTTAGGTATGCGCGATACTAGGGCCCGCGGCACATTACCCAGGATGCGAGGAGGAGAGCACGAGTGCGGCTGCCCCTCCTGGCCCTGCTGGCACGCGGCCCGGCCCACGGCTACGAACTCAAGCAGGACCTTGAGCAGATGCTGGGCTCCGCGTACCCTCAGCCGAACGTCGGCCAGATCTATGTGACCCTCGGCCGTCTGGAGAAGTCCGGACTGATCGAGGGCGAGGACGTCGAGCAGGCCGGCCGGCCCAACAAAAAGGTCTACCACCTCACCGACGCCGGGCGTACGGCACTGAGCGCCTGGTTCGAGGAGCCCGAGGACGAACCACGGGTGCGGGACGAGTTCTTCATGAAACTGGCCCTCGCCCCGCGCACCGGACTCGCGGACCAGATCGCCCTCATCAACAAACAGCGGCGCCAGTACCTGACCACCATGCGCAGTCTGTCGAAGCTGGCCGCCGCCGAGAACCGGGACAACCGCATCGCCCATCTGCTGATAGAGGGCGCGATGCTGCACCTCCAGGCCGACCTGGACTGGCTGGAGCGGTGCCAGGAAGAGCTGGAGGAGCTGGAGTGAGCGACCGTCCCGCCCCGCGGCCGCGCGCCGCGGAGCCTCCCCAGCCGGACACCCCTCCCCTGCTGCGCGCCGAGGGGCTCGTCAAGACGCACCACGGCGAGGGCGCGCCGGCGCACGCGGTGCGCGGGGTCGACCTGTGCGTACGGCGGGGCGAGTTCGTCGCCGTCACCGGCCCGTCCGGCGCCGGCAAGTCCACCCTGCTGCATCTGCTGGGCGGGCTCCAGCGCCCCGACGCCGGCAGCCTCTGGCTGGACGGCCGCCGCACCGACGGCTACGGCGAGGCGCGCTGGGCCGTGGAGCGCAGGAAGCGCATCGGGATCGTCTTCCAGTTCTTCAACCTGGTGTCGAACCTGTCGGTCGCCGACAACGTCGAGCTGCCCGCCCTGCTCGCCGGGGTGCCGCCGCGCCGGGCCCGCGCCGAGCGCGAGGACCTGCTGGCCGAGCTGGGGCTCGCGGGCAAGGAGCGCTGGCCCGCGCCCTGGTCAACCATCCGCCGCTGCTGCTGGCCGACGAGCCCGCGGGCAGCCTGGACAGCAAGGGCACCCGTGAGGTGATGCGGCTGCTGTCCCGCTTCCACCAGCGCGGCCAGACGATCGTCCTGGTCACCCATGACGCCCGCCTGGCGAGCGCCGCGGACCGGGTGATCAGTTTCTTCGACGGCCGGATCGCCGACGACGCGGCCCTGGACGGCACACCGGCGCGCGGCACCGGGATATCCGGTGTGCTGGAGCTGAGGGACTGAGATGACCTACATGCGGGTGGCCTCCGGGCGGGGGGCCGACGTGCGGGGGGCCTCCGGGCGGATGGCCGACGTGCGGGCGGCCCACCTGCGGATGGCGGCGCGGGTGGCCCACGTGCTGGTGGCCGACGGTGGTCGGCTCCCCTGCCGGCCGAGAGGCTGAGGCCCGTGCGAGCCACCCTGCGCTGGGCCCACTCCGATCTGCGCACGCACCGCGGCGAGGCGCTGTTCCTGGTGCTCGCCACGGCCGGCATCGTGGCCTCGCTGCTGCTGGCCACGGCGCTCTTCGGCTACGCCACCAACCCGTGGCAGCGCGTCTTCACCCAGGCGCGCGGCGCCCATGTCTGGCTGCACACCGCCCCCTCCGCACCGGCCGGGAAGCTGGCCTCCCTGGACGGCGTCGAGTCCGTCGCCGGCCCCTACCCCACCGTCTCCACCGCGCTCGCCTCCCGCGGCACCCGGGCCTCCGTCGAACTGCGCGGCACCGCGCAGCGGCCCGCCGTCGACCGGCCGCTGCTCACCTCCGGGCGCTGGCTGGACGCCTCCGCCCCCGACGGGGTGGTCCTGGAAAGCCGTCTCGCCCGCGCCCTGCTGGCCGGCCCCGGCGACACGCTCACCCTGCCCGGCACCGGCCGCTCCCTGACCGTGCTCGGCGTCGCCGACAGCGCCGAGCCGCGCTACCGGCCGGGCGAGCAGCCGGGCCTGGTCTGGGCGCTGCCGTCCGCCGTCCCCGACCCGGGCGGCCAGGTGATCGGGCTGCGGCTGACCGACCCCGACGACACCGACTACGCCGTCCAGCGGGCCGTCACCCTCCTGGGCTCGGGCGCGGTCAGCGAGGTCTCCACCTGGCAGCAGGCACGGGCCGAGGCCCAGGGCGACAACCGGCTGCTGGGACAGGTGCTCGGGCTGTTCGGGATCGGCGCGCTGGTGGCCGCGGGACTCGCCGTGCACGGGGCGATCGGCACCCGGATCCGGGGCCATCTGCGGGACATCTCGGTGCTCAAGGCGATCGGTTTCACGCCCGGTCAGGTGGTCCGGGTCTTCCTGCTCCAGCACATCGCCTACGCCCTGCTGGGCGCGGCGGCCGCCGCCACCCTCGCGCAACTGCTGGGCAGCCGGATCCCGGGCCGGCTCGGCGACGCGATCGGCGTGTGGCAGGGGCTGCCCGGGCACACGACGGCCCTGGTCGCGGTGCCGGTCGCCGCGGTGCTGTTCATCGGGGCCACCACCGGGCTGGCGGCCTGGCGGGCGGGGCGGGTGCCCCCGGTGCCGGTGCCCCGGCCCGCGGCGGGACCCCGGCCGCGGACCCCCGGCGCGGCGGGTCCGCTGTCCGGTGCCGCGCGGTGGGCGCTCGCGGCCCGGGTGCCGCCCGCGCTGGTGCTCGGCTGGCACCGGACCTCCACCCGGCGGCTGCGGTCGCTCGCCACGATCACCCGGCTCGCACTGCCGCTGCTGCTGATCGTGGTGGCGATGAGCGCCTGGACCACCATCGACCGCTTCCACCGCAGCCCCGAGCGGATCGGCCTCCCGGCGGCCCTCACCGTCCACGCGGACTCCGGGCTCGCCGACCGGGACGCCCGCGCCCTGCTGGAACGCGACCCGCAGGTCGTCGCCGCCCACCCCGGCGTCGAACTGGCGGCCCTGGTCCCCGGCCAGACGGCGACGATCGCGCTGCGCGGCCTCGGGGTCGACGGCGACCCCTACCCGTACACCCTCGCCGAGGGCCGCCCCGCCCGCGCCGAGGACGAGGCGGTGGCCGGACAGGGGCTCCTCGACCTGCTGGACGTACGGGTCGGCGACTGGGTCCGCATGACCGTGGGCGACCAGCCGCAGATCCTGCACATCGTGGGCCGCAGCATCGAACCGGAGAACGCCGGCCGGGTCATCTCCACCTCGCTGGACACCCTGCGCGAGAACGACCCGGAGCTGGCCCCCACCCTCTACCAGGTACGGCTGGAGCCGGGCGCCGACCCCGGCGAGGTCGCCGCCCGGCTGACCGCGGCCGGTCAGGGGCATCTGGACGTGCACCCCGTGACCAACCCGGCGGACGGCCTCTCGCCGCTGCGCGCGGTGGTGGCCGGGCTGATCGTGGTCCTGGCCCTCATCGGCCTCATCGAACTGCTGACGGCGATCGGCGGGACGGTCCGCGAGGGCGAGCGGGACCTGCTCGCCCTGAAGGCCGTGGGACTCTCCCCACGCCAGATCACCGCGATCACCGTGACCGCGACCGCCGGCACCGCCCTGGCCGCGGCCCTGATCGCCACCGTGCTGGGAGCGCCCCTGGCCCGCTGGCTGATCGACGCCCAGGGCGCGTCGAGCGGCATCGGCGCCGGCATCGCGACGGTGCCGTCCCCGCCCCTGCTGGCCCTGTTCGCCCTGGCCGCGGTGACAGGAGCGGCCGCCCTCGC
This sequence comes from Streptomyces sp. CAI-85, assembly GCF_013363615.1. Classification (NCBI taxonomy): domain Bacteria; kingdom Bacillati; phylum Actinomycetota; class Actinomycetes; order Kitasatosporales; family Streptomycetaceae; genus Streptomyces; species Streptomyces sp. CAI-85. The sequence continues at coordinate 25,171 of NZ_JAANNX010000045.1, forward strand.
AGCCCTCCCGGCAGCCCGAGCGGCCCGCCGCCGCCTGGCGGACACGCTGAGCGCGGTGACCTGAGCGCCGGTGACTTCAGCACGGTGATCCGAGCGTCGTAGGGCCCGAACGCCCGGCCCCTCACCGCGGCCGGCACGGCCCGCCCCGACGGCGACACCAGGGACAGCCACGCCGACCGCCCCTGCGGCCCGCCCCGACGGCGATGCCCGGAACAACCGCACTCGCCGCCCCACCGGCCCGCCGACGCCCTGAGCGCGGTGACCTGAACGCCGTAGGGCCTACGTGTACGGGTTCGGGCGCGGAGCGTACGGGTTGCCCTGGCGGTAGGGGTTGCCCGGTGGGTAGGTCGGAGGGGGCGGCGGGACCGGGGGTGGCAGGGTCGCCGGGTGGGACGTCAGGCGGATGCCGTAGCGGTGTTTCAGGCGGCGGGTCTCCAGCAGGGAGATCGCCGTGACCGTGACCGGCGCACCCAGGATGAACACGATGCCCAGGGTGAGGCTCAGGCCGTGCAAATCGCCCGTGATCAGGTCGGGCACGGCCATCAGCCAGGTCGTGACGGTGGCGAGCAGCGGCGGCAGACAGCGGTGCACGGCGGCCGTGCCGAAGAAGTTGCCGGTGAGGCGGAACGCCCCGGCCATCACGAAGACCGCCATCCACAGTCCCGCCAGGCTGAGGAGGAGTTGCGGGAGCATGCCCAGGGTGGCGCCGGCCGAGAACAGCGTCACGGTCGTGAACACCGAGGCGATGAAGATCAGCAGCAGCTTCAGGGAGTTGAGCAGCGGCACCTTCAACTGCCGTACGGTGCCGCCGCGCCGCCAGACGAACAGCATCACGCCCACCGTGACCGGGGTGAGGAAGAACAGCACGGCTGAGGCGGTCGCCGCGTTGTCCAGCATCTCCTCGAAGGCGAACCCGCCCTGGACGAACGAGTAGACGCCGAGCGCGGCGACCGCCCCGGCGATGACCCGGATCCGCTTGAGCTGGTCCACGGTCGGGTCCAGCGAGTGCGGGATCCACGTCGGGTGGAACACCGCCCTGGCCACCTGATGAGGCTTCAGGAACGACCGGGCGGTGAGCGTGCCGTCGGTCCAACTCCTGTGCGTACGTGTCACCTTGAGCTCCCCCGAGCGATCTTCTCGATGATCGCCCGGGAGTCTACAAGAACGCGCTCACTTCCTGCCGCGGAGTTCCCGGTAGGTGGCCACCAGCGCCTCGGTGGAGGTGTCCAGGCCGGGCACCTCGGCGCCCTCGGTCAGGGCGGGCTCGATCCGCTTGGCGAGGACCTTGCCCAGCTCCACGCCCCACTGGTCGAAGGAGTCGATGTTCCACACCGCGCCCTGGACGAACACCTTGTGCTCGTAGAGGGCGATGAGCTGACCGAGGACCGACGGGGTCAGCTCCCGGGCGAGGATCGTGGTCGTCGGGTGGTCGCCCTTGAAGGTCTTGTGGGCGACCAGCTCCTCCGGAACCCCCTCCGCACGGACCTCGTCCGGCGTCTTGCCGAAGGCCAGCGCCTGCGTCTGCGCGAAGAAGTTCGCCATCAACAGGTCGTGCTGCGCGGCCAGTTCACCGCTCAGCTCCGGCACCGGCCGGGCGAAGCCGATGAAGTCCGCCGGGATCAGCTTCGTGCCCTGGTGGATCAACTGGTAGTACGCGTGCTGCCCGTTGGTACCCGGCGTACCCCAGACGATCGGCCCCGTCTGCCAGTCGACCTCCTTGCCGTCCCGGCCGACCGACTTGCCGTTGGACTCCATGTCGAGCTGCTGGAGGTAGGCGGCGAACTTCGACAGATAGTGCGAGTACGGCAGCACCGCGTGCGACTGCGCGTCGAAGAAATTGCCGTACCAGATGCCCAACAGGCCCAGCAGCAGCGGGACGTTGGACTCGGCGGGCGCGGTGCGGAAGTGCTCGTCGACGGTCCGGAAGCCGTCCAGCATCTCGCGGAACCGGTCGGGACCGATGGCGATCATCAGGGAGAGACCGATCGCCGAGTCGTAGGAGTAGCGGCCGCCGACCCAGTCCCAGAACTCGAACATGTTCGCCGTGTCGATGCCGAAGTCGGCGACCTTCTCGGCGTTGGTGGACAGGGCCACGAAGTGCTTCGCGACGGCCGCCTCGTCGCCGAGGGCGTCCAGCAGCCAGGAGCGGGCCGAGGTGGCGTTGGTGATCGTCTCGATGGTGGTGAAGGTCTTGGACGCGATGATGAACAGCGTCTCGGCCGGGTCCAGGTCGCGGACCGCCTCGTGCAGGTCGGCGCCGTCGACGTTCGACACGAAGCGGACCGTGAGGTCGCGGTCGGTGAAGCTGCGCAGCACCTCGTAGGCCATGGCGGGGCCGAGGTCGGAACCGCCGATGCCGATGTTGACGACGTTCCTGATGCGCTTGCCGGTGTGTCCGGTCCAGGCGCCGGAGCGGACCCGGTCGGCGAAGCCGGCCATCTTGTCGAGGACGGCGTGCACCGCGGGGACCACGTTCTCGCCGTCGACCTCGATCACCGCGTCGCGCGGGGCGCGCAGGGCGGTGTGCAGGACCGCGCGGTCCTCGGTGGTGTTGATCTTCTCGCCGCGGAACATGGCGTCCCGCAGCCCGAACACGTCGGTGGCGGCGGCCAGCTCACGCAGCAGCCGCAGCGTCTCGTCGGTGACGAGGTGCTTGGAGTAGTCGATGTGCAGGTCGCCGACCCGCACGGTGTATCCGCTGCCGCGCCCGGGTTCCGCGGCGAACAGCTCGCGCAACCGCACCTCGCCGAGTTCCTCGCGGTGCTTGGCCAGAGCGGTCCACTCGGGTGTCTGGTTGAGCCTCGTACGGACGTCTGCGTTCATGTCGGACTTCAGCCTTCTTTCGTGCGCCTGTCCTGCTGTGTACCTGCCCCGCTGCCGGTCCCAACCTAGTTGATCAGTGGGCGGCGTGACCTGTTGTGACGCCGTAGCGCGGTGCGACAAGTGGTACGTCCCGGCGGCGTCCGGGTATCAGCGCGGCGACGGGCGAAGGCTCAGGAACAGGAACGGCCGGACGCCTCATGGGCACCCGGCCGTTCTCGGTCGCTAGATCTCGCCCCGCAGTTTGGCGAGCGCCTCGGCGAGGATCGCCTCGCCGTCCGCGTCGCTGCGGCGCTCGCGCACATAGGCGAGGTGGGTCTTGTAGGGCTCGGTGCGCGGCGGGTCCGGGGGGTTGTCCCGGTCCTGGCCGGCAGGGAAGCCGCAGCGCGGGCAGTCCCAGGTGTCGGGAACCTGCGCGTCGCTGGCGAAGCTGGGCTGCGTCTCGTGCCCGTTGGAGCACCAGAAGGAGATGCGCAGACGGGGCGCGGACTCGCCCCGCTCGGCCTCGCCCATCGGCCCCGCCCCGACCCGGCTTCCTCGGATCGCGTTGCCACTTGCCACGGTCGTAACTCCCTGCGTGATGGTGCCGCGAAGCGAGTCGACGTTTCGCTTCGCCGCGAGCGCCTCAGTCTACGTAAGGCCCAACGCGCGTCCAGTGATTGGAGTTACAGCTCCCGCACCTAGACGCAAGCCCCATGATAGGCCGCGCTCCGCTGCGCGTACCGAACATGGGGCCTTACGTACGGATTGTGCGTGCCTGTGAGAGGCTGATCAGTTGTTCGTCTTCATCAGGATGCCGAGGACGACGATGCACGCGAACCAGAGCAGACCGATCACCACGGTGATCCGGTCGAGGTTGCGCTCGGCGACCGAGGAGCCGCCGACGGACGACTGCATGCCGCCACCGAACATGTCGGAGAGGCCGCCGCCCTTCCCCTTGTGCATCAGCACCAGCAGCATCAGCAGCAGGCTGAAGACGATCAGGGCGATCGAGAACCCCAAAACCACGGCTGGACCAACTTCCTCGGATTCGGATAACGACGGGGGCACAGCTCCAGGGCTGTGCCCCCGCAAGGGTACGACGGATCGGGCCTACCGCATACTCGCGGCCCGGATCACTGATCGCGGAAGCGCACGATCCTGACGAACTCCTCGGCGTCCAGCGAGGCGCCGCCCACCAGCGCGCCGTCGATGTCGGCCTGCGCCATGATCTCCGCGACATTGCCGGCCTTGACGGAGCCGCCGTACTGGATGCGGACCTTGTCGGCCAGCTCCTGCGAGTACAGGTCGGCGATCTTGCCCCGGATCGCGGCGCAGACCTCCTGGGCGTCGGCGGCGCCGCAGACCTTGCCGGTGCCGATGGCCCACACGGGCTCGTAGGCGATCACGACGGTCTCGGCCTGCTCGGCCGGGAGGTCCTTGAGACCGCCCTCGACCTGGGCGAGGGTGTGCGCGACGTGGTTGCCGGCCTCGCGGACGTCCAGCTCCTCGCCGACGCACAGGATCGGGGTGATGCCGTGCTTGTAGGCGGCCTTGACCTTGGCGTTGACCAGTTCGTCGGTCTCGCCGTGGTACTGGCGGCGCTCGGAGTGGCCGACGGCCACGTAGGCGCACTTCAGCTTGGCCAGCATCGCGCCGGAGATCTCGCCGGTGTAGGCGCCGGACTCATGCGCCGAGAGGTCCTGGGCGCCGTACTTGATGGCCAGCTTGTCGCCCTCGACCAGGGTCTGCACGGAGCGCAGGTCGGTGAAGGGCGGCAGGACGGCGACCTCGACGGCCTCGTAGTCCTTGTCGGACAGGGCGAAGGCGAGCTTCTGGGTGTGGGCGATGGCCTCCAGGTGGTTGAGGTTCATCTTCCAGTTGCCCGCCATCAGCGGCGTACGGGTGGTCATTGAGGGTCAGTCCTCCAGTGCGGCGAGGCCGGGGAGCGTCTTGCCCTCGAGGTATTCGAGGGAGGCGCCGCCACCGGTCGAGATGTGGCCGAATGCGTTCTCGTCGAAGCCCAGGATCCGGACGGCGGCGGCGGAGTCGCCACCACCGACGACCGTGAAGGCCGGGGAGTCGATGAGGGCCTGGGCGACCGCCTTGGTGCCCTCGGCGTAGTCGGGGTGCTCGAAGACGCCCATGGGGCCGTTCCAGAAGACGGTGGCGGCATCGGCGAGCTTCGAGGCGTACAGCTTGCGGGTCTCGGGACCGATGTCCAGACCCTCCTGGTCGGCGGGGATCGCGTCCGCGGCGACGGTGGTGGGGTGCGCGGGGGCCTTGGTCTTCAGGTCCGGGAACTCGCCCGCGACCAGGACGTCGACCGGCAGGACCAGCTCGACGCCGGTCTTCTCGGCGCGCTCGATGTACTCGCGCACGGCCGGGACCTGGTCCTCCTGGAGCAGCGAGATGCCGACCTCGTGGCCCTGGGCCTTGAGGAAGGTGTAGGCCATGCCGCCGCCGATGAGGATGCGGTCGGCCTTGCCGAGCAGTTCGTCGATGACGGCGAGCTTGTCGGAGACCTTGGCGCCGCCGAGCGCGACGACGTAGGGGCGCCGGACGTCCTCGGTGAGCTTCTTCAGGACGTCGACCTCGGTGGCGATGAGGTGGCCGGCGTAGTGCGGCAGACGGGCCGGGAGGTCGAAGACCGAGGCGTGCTTGCGGTGCACGGCGCCGAAGCCGTCGCCGACGTAGACGTCGGCGAGTTCGGCGAGCTGGTCGGCGAAGGCGCCGCGCTCGACGTCGTCCTTGGCGGTCTCGCCCGCGTTGAAGCGGAGGTTCTCGACGACGGCGACCTGGCCGTCCTGGAGGCCCGCGACGGTCTCCCGGGCGGAGTCGCCGACGGTGTCGGTCGCGAAGGCCACGCCGGTGCCGAGCAGTTCACCGAGGCGGGCGGCGACGGGGGCGAGGGAGAACGCCGGGTCCGGGGCGCCCTTGGGGCGGCCCAGGTGGGAGGCGACGACCACCTTGGCGCCCGCGTCGGCGAGGGCCTTGACGGTCGGCAGGACGGCGCGGATGCGGCCGTCGTCGGTGATGGTGGTTCCGTCCAGCGGCACGTTGAGGTCGGCGCGGACGAAGACCCGCCGGCCGGCCACGCCTGCGGCGAGAAGTTCGTCGATCGTCTTCATGAAAGGGACTCCCGAGGGCTGTTGATGCTCCGTGATCGTAGACAGGGCGGTCGCGCACGCGACTCAGGGCCCGGGCGGCGCGTCCTTGCGCTGCCCGAGCCCTGCTGTCACATCGAGGTGCCTGATCCGGCGATCAGAGCTGGTCGCCGACGAAGACCGTCAGGTCGACGAGGCGGTTGGAGTAGCCCCACTCGTTGTCGTACCAGCCGAGGATCTTCACCGTGTTGCCCTCCTGGACCATGGTCAGGGAGGAGTCGAAGGTGCAGGAGGCCGGGTCGCCGACGATGTCCGAGGAGACGATCGCGTCCTCGGTGTAGGCGAGGAAGCCCTTGAGGTCGCCGTCCTCGGATGCCTTCTTGAACGCGGCGTTGACCTCGTCCTTGGTGACCTCGCGCTGGAGCGTGACGACGAGGTCGGTGGCCGAGCCGGTGGGGACCGGGACGCGCATCGCGATGCCGTCCAGCTTGCCCTTGAGCTGCGGGAGGACCAGGGCGGTGGCCTTCGCGGCACCGGTCGTGGTCGGGATGATGTTCTCGGCGGCGGCGCGGGCGCGGCGCAGGTCCGAGTGCGGGAAGTCCAGGATGCGCTGGTCGTTGGTGTACGCGTGCACCGTCGTCATCAGGCCCTTGACGATGCCGAAGTTCTCGTCGAGGACCTTGGCCATCGGCGCCACACAGTTGGTGGTGCAGGAGGCGTTGGAGATGACGTCGTGCTCGGCGGGGTCGTACTGGTGCTGGTTGACGCCCATCACGATGGTGATGTCCTCGTCCTTGGCCGGAGCCGAGATGAGGACCTTCTTGGCGCCGCCGGCGATGTGCTTGGCGGCGTCGGCCTTCTTCGTGAAGATGCCGGTCGACTCGATGACGATGTCGACGCCCAGCTCGCCCCACGGGATGTCGGCGGGGTTGCGCTCGGACAGGACTTTGATGGTGTGGCCGTCGACGGTGATCGTGTCGGCGGTGTGCGACACCTCGGCCTTCAGGCGGCCCAGGATGGTGTCGTACTTCAGCAGGTGCGCGGTGGTGGCGGTGTCACCCAGGTCGTTGACAGCCACGATCTCGATGTCAGCACCCTGCTCCAGCAGCGCGCGGAAGTAGTTACGACCGATGCGGCCAAAGCCGTTGATGCCTACGCGGATCGTCACGAACCGATCTCCTCGTTGGTACGCCGGCCATGCGGTGCCGGCGAGCTGTATTTGGGATGTCCCCGACCACCCACGACCCTACCTCTCCGTGGGCCCCGTGGTGACATCGACTTCGCCCATACACGGCATGGCGGTCCGTACCCGCCAGTAGGGGTACGGACCGCCCTGGTCGGAGGGCCTTGACGCCCGTTTTCACTACGCTGTGTCAAGGCACTTGGGACGGTGCGTCACTGATCAAGTGATGCGAGGGCCTTACCGATGAGCGTTCTGCGGTCGGCCGCCGACGTCACGTGCTCCAGGCCGAAGCCGAGCAGCACGGTGTCGTCGGTGGTGACCGCGCCGTAGGTCTGGAAGAGCGCTCCGGTGCGCGTCCAGTCCTTGAGTACGGCGGGGCTTCCGGCGGGCGGGCCGGACGCCCGCCAGGCGCCGAGGGAGGTCTCGAAGCCCTCGGTCTCGGTGGCGGTGCCGCCGACGACCAGCGAGGCGTCGTCGGCGAGGACGCCGTGACCGCCCGAACCGGGGTCGGTGACATAGGCGAGGGAGATCTCGACCTGCTTGCCGGCGTAGGCGCCGAGGTCGAAGCTCACCTGCTGCCAGCCGTTGGAGGCGCCGGTGAGGGCGTTCCAGGTGCCGCTGGTGCCGGTGGCGGTGCAGGTGTTGGCGCCGAGCGTCAGATAGCGCCGCAGCCACGGGTGCTCGGCGATGTAGAAGCCGGCCCCGCACTCCTCGGGTACGCCGGTGCCGGTGGCGCCGCCCGCCTCGGGCAGCGTGGTCCAGTCGTCGCCGCCGACGGTGTGGATCTCCACGATCGCGTTGTCGTAGCCGGGTTCGGTGTCCCACAGCAGCCGGGTGCGCAGCGCGGGAGCGTCGGCGGCCGTGATTCCGGTGAGGTCGACAGTGCGGGTGAGGCGCTTGTAGGCGTCGTCGGTGTGCACCGCGGCGGCCATGTACGCACCGCTGTACGGGCCGTACGGGTTGACGGTGCCCGCGAACTGTCCGGCGCCTGCGCTGGCGAACTGCGGGAACCGGGTCGCGGGCAGTTCGTCCGAGGTGACGCCGTAGGTGCCGGCCCGGTCCAGCGGGTTGCCGGGGGCCGCGCCGAGGGCGCCGCCGGATCCGGCGAGGCTTCCGGAGCCGGTGAACCCGGTGGCGCCGGGGGTCGACGTACGGGAGTAGGCGCCGAGGTAGTACTGGCTGAAGTCGTTCGACGGGGTGCCGTCGCCGAGGTCGACGTTGCCGCCGGCCAGTTCGCCCGCCTCGATCAGTTTGCCGCCCTCGTTGAGGAAGGCGCGCAGCTCCAACTGGGTCGGGTTGCCGGGGACGCTGGCGCCCGTGTAGTGGACGACGGTGCCGAAGTGGCCGAGCACACCGAGCGCGTCGGGGGCGCCCTGGGTGGCGACGTCCCAGACGATCGCCCTGCGGCCGTTGGCCTTCAGCGCGTCGACGTAGGTCTGGGCCTGGGTGGCGGCCGCGCCCTCCTCGGCGACCACGAGGGTGTCGGCCCTGGGCCGCGTGGCGACGGTGTAGGTGAAGTGCTCGCTCGTGACCTTCTTGCCGTCCTTGGTCTCGCCGCTGAACCAGACCTCGACCTTGTCGCCCGGTTCGCCGTCCTGCACCTTGGCGCGGTACTCGTCGAAGTAGAGGTTGTCCTCGCCGCCGTAGGTCTCGCCGCCCTTCCAGGGCCGGAGCGCCTGGTCGAGGGTGCGGCCGCCGTTGACGCGGTACTTCAGCTCCTTGTCGCGGACCGCCTTGCGGACGACGACGGAGACCTCCTGGTCCGCGCCGCGGGAGTACGACGTGGTGAACGGCGCCGGGGTGAAGTCGGCGGCGGTCAGACCGACCGAGGACTTGGGCTGATCGGGCCGGGCCGCGGACTCGGCGACGGAGAGCGCGAAGGGGACGTTCTTGGCGAACTCGTCCTGGATCAGCTTCTCGTCGTCGGGGAAGTTGAAGACCGACTGGCAGTCGGCGGCCTTCCACTCGTCGTTCGGGTCGGCGTTCGACGCGGTCTGGCAGGTCGACATCTCCGGGGTGAACATCGCGGTGCCGTTGACGTTCGCCGCGTGGCCGTCCGCCTCGCCGTTGGTGGTGTACAGCTCCGAGGAGACCTGCGGGTGGTAGCCCGGGATCGCGGAGTTGCCGGGGGTGCCTGCGAGTGCCTTGTAGAGGACGTCGTCCGGGGTGTCGGTGGCGACCTGCCAGCCGACGCCGTAGAGCAGGAGTTCGGCGGCGGAGTGGTAGTTGATGCCGTACGTGAAGCCGATCCGCTTCTCCAGCGCGTCGAGCGCCTTGGTCTCGGGCTCGGAGCCGGGGCTCGCGCCGCGGTAGGTCTGGCTGGTGGGGTTGGGGGACGAACCCTCGTCGTCGTAGCCCCACTTGTAGGCGAAGTTGCGGTTGAGGTCGACGCCGTCACCGGTGGAGATCACGCCGTCGCCGTTGACGTCCCGCAGGTTCTTGCGCCACAGCCGGTTGGCGGTGCTCGCGAAGGTGTGGTCGTAGCCGTCGGGGTTGGCCGACAGGACGAACCACAGCTCGGTGGAGTCGACGATCTTCTTGATCCGCCGGTCGGTCTTGTAGCTGTCCAGGTAGTGGTGGAGGAGCCGCCGGGTCATCTCCGGGGTGATCCACTCACGGGCGTGCTGGTTGGACGCGTAGAGCACGGAGGGCTTGGAGCCGTCCTTGGAGGTCTTCGCGTTCTTGGTCAGTTTGACCGCGAGGATGTCCTGGCCCTTGATCGTCTTGCCGATGGAGACGACCTTGGTGAGACCGGGGTTCTCCTGGCCGGTGCGGAGGATCTCCTCCTTGAGGCCACCGCTGCCGCTGTACGGGCGGAACACCCCGTCGGCGGCGGCCGCCACCCGCCTCTCGGCCCCGGCGGTGAGGGAGTGCTCGGTGAGCCGGACCCCCTTGTCCTCCAGCTTCTGCGCCTGCTGGTCGGTGAGGTAGACCTCGACGGTGGCCGTGCCCTTCTCGGGCGCCTGCTCGCTGAGTTCGTGTCCGTCCTGGCCGGCCTCCAGCAGCAGGGGTACCTGCTTCTTGGTGACCTCGGCACGGAAGACCTTGACCTCGTCGGTGTCGGAGGCCGGGTCCGGCGTGCCGTTCTGTGCCTGGGCGACGGGTGCGAGGCTCGCTCCGGTGATCAGGAGCGCGCCGACAGCGAGGATCGATCTCGCTCTGTGTCTCATGAACCCCCCTAGCAGTGGTCCGCCACACCGGCGAACAGATGTCAGGCTCGTGTCAGTTCATGATCGAGTCAAGGGTGCCTCACGGGCCGTCACACACCGCCGCGGTAGCCCAATCGGACTACCGCGGAAGGGAGGTGATGCTCCGTCAGTGACTCATTCCGGCCGATCCGACGGCCGGTGCCGGCGTTTCCGGCGGCCGTTGTACCGGCGTTTCCGGCGGCCGTTCCGTCAGCCCACGAGGTTGTCGGCCAGCTCCTCGGAGAGGTTGGCCTCCGTGCCCGGGATGCCGAGGTCGGAGGCGCGCTTGTCGGCCATCGCCAGCAGGCGGCGGATCCGGCCGGCGACGGCGTCCTTGGTGAGCGGCGGGTCGGCGAGCGCGCCCAGCTCCTCCAGGGACGCCTGCTTGTGCTCCATGCGCAGCCGGCCGGCGGCCGCGAGATGCTCGGGGACCTCGTCGGCGAGGATCTCCAGGGCGCGCTGGACGCGGGCCCCGGCGGCGACGGCGGCGCGGGCGGAGCGGCGCAGGTTGGCGTCGTCGAAGTTGGCCAGGCGGTTCGCCGTGGCCCGCACCTCGCGGCGCATCCGACGCTCCTCCCAGGCCAGCACCGACTCATGGGCGCCGAGACGGGTGAGCAGCGCGCCGATCGCGTCGCCGTCGCGGACGACGACCCGGTCGACGCCGCGGACCTCGCGGGCCTTCGCGGCGATCGACAGCCGGCGGGCGGCGCCGACCAGCGCGAGCGCGGCCTCGGGGCCCGGGCAGGTCACCTCAAGGGAGGAGGAGCGGCCGGGCTCGGTGAGCGAGCCGTGCGCCAGGAAGGCACCGCGCCAGGCGGCCTCGGCGTCACAGGTCGCGCCGGAGACCACCTGCGGCGGCAGACCGCGGATCGGACGGCCGCGGCCGTCGACCAGTCCGGTCTGCCGGGCGAGCTGGTCACCGCCGGCGACGACCCGGACCACATAGCGCGAGCCGCGCCGCAGACCGCCGGGCGCCATCACGATCAGTTCCGAGCTGTGGCCGAAGATCTCCAGGATGTCCCGCTTGAGGCGCCGGGCCGCCATCGCCGTGTCCAGCTCCGCCTCGATCACGATGCGGCCGCTCACCAGGTGGAGGCCGCCGGCGAACCGCAGGATGGCCGAGACCTCCGCCTTTCTGCAGCAGGTCCGGGTGACGGGGAGCCGGGAGATCTCGTCCTTCACCGCTGCCGTCATCGCCATGGGCCGATCCTTCCATGCATCCGAAAAATACGGTCGTACGCGGCGGCGAGGAGCTCCGGGTCGTGCCGGGGCGTTCCGTCGGTCCGGGCCACCGTCGCCAGCTCGACCGCGGCTCCGAACCGCTGGGCGGCGTCGGTGAGGGAGTCCCGGTCGGGCACGGCGGCCTCGTCGGCCAGCACCACGTCCAGGGCGAGTTTAGGGGCGTGTCGTCCCAAAACCTCCAAATGACGCTGCGGGGAGAAGCCGTCGGTTTCTCCCGGCTGCGGCGCGAGGTTCAGCGAGAGTACCCGGCGCGCCTTGGTCTCCATCAGGGCGTCCAGGAGTTCGGGCACCAGCAGATGCGGGATGACCGAGGAGAACCAGGAGCCGGGGCCGAGCACCACCCAGTCCGCGTCGAGGACGGCAGCCACCGCCTCGGGCACGGCCGGCGGGTCGTGCGGCACCAGGTGCACGGACAGCACCTCGCCCGGGGTGAGGGCCACGGTGGCCTGGCCGCGGACGGTGTCCACGTCCTCCGGCCGCCGTGGATCGTGCCCCTTGACCAGCGCCTGGAGCTCCAGTGGTACGGCGGACATGGGCAGCACCCGGCCGTGCGCGCCCAGCAGGTTGCCGACCAGGTCCAGGGCCTGGACATGGTCGCCGAGCTGCTCCCAGAGGGCGACGATCAGCAGATTGCCGACCGCGTGGCCGTTGATCTCGCCCTGGGACTGGAAGCGGTGCTGGATGACCCGGGCCCAGGTCTGGCCCCAGTCGTCGTCACCGCAGAGCGCGGCCAGGGCCTTGCGCAGATCGCCGGGGGGCAGCACCCCCAGTTCGTCCCTGAGGCGTCCGCTGGAGCCGCCGTCGTCGGCGACGGTGACGACACCGGTGAGGTCGCCGGTGATGCGGCGCAGCGCGGTCAGCGAGGCGGACAGCCCCATACCGCCGCCGAGCGCGACGACCTTCGGCTGGGTGCCGCGGCGGCGCGCCCGGGCGCCCCTGGCCTCGGCCGGCCGGCCGGCGCGCCGGTCCGGCGGCACTCTGCGCAGCCGGCCCAGCCGCGGAGTACGTCCTGTCATTCCCGTCCCATGTCCCGGTGCACTACCACCGTCTCCACGCCCTCGGCCGCCAGACGCGCGGCGAGCTTCTCCGACATCGCGACCGAACGGTGCTTGCCGCCCGTACAGCCGACCGCGATGGTCACATACCGCTTGCCCTCCCGACGGTAGCCCGCGGCAACCAACTGGAGGAGTTCGGTGTACCGGTCCAGGAACTCCTTCGCCCCGGGCTGGTTGAGGACGTACGCCGAGACCTCGTCGTTGAGACCGGTGTAGGGCCGCAGCTCGGGGACCCAGTGCGGATTGGGCAGGAACCGCATGTCCACGACCAGGTCGGCGTCGACCGGGAGGCCGTACTTGAAGCCGAACGACATGACGGTGGCCCGCAGCTCGGGCTCCTCCTCGCCGGCGAACTGGGCGTCCATCTTGGCGCGCAGCTCGTGCACGTTGAGGCTGGAGGTGTCGATCACCAGATCGGCGTCGCCGCGCAGCTCGCGCAGCAGCTCGCGCTCGGCGTCGATGCCGTCCACGATCCGGCCGTCGCCCTGGAGCGGGTGCGGGCGGCGCACCGACTCGAAGCGGCGCACCAGGGCGTCGTCCGAGGACTCCAGGAACACGATCCGCCGGGTGACGTGCTTGGACTCCAGGTCGGCGAGCGACTCGCGGAGGTTGTCGAAGAAGCGCCGGCCGCGCACGTCCACGACGACCGCGATCCGCGCCACATTGCCCTGGGAGCGGGCGCCCAGCTCGACCATGGTGGGGATCAGGGCGGGCGGGAGGTTGTCGACCACGAACCAGCCGAGGTCCTCCAGGCACTTCGCGGCCGTGGAACGGCCGGCCCCGGACATACCGGAGATGATCACCAGCTCGGGGATGGCCGCGTCGGGGATCCCGGGCGGCGTGCTGTCCGTACTCACCTGTGCTCCGTCTTCGTGGTTCGCGGGTCGCGCCGTCCTCGCGGACTGCGCGGCCGCCGCGGACGTCTGTTCTCGCTCGGTCCTGGGTTCCGCGTCGTGCTCGCTCATGTCTCCTGCCCCCGTCGTTCTTCCGGAGCGCCCGCCGGGACGGGCTCTCCGGGGGAACCCGCCGTCGTGTCGGGTTCTCCTTCTTCAATGATCTCTCCGGTCGCCGTGTTCACGGCGGGGGCGGGCGGTGCCGCCCGGGCGAGGGCCACGGCGATGGTCTCGGCCGTCTTGCGGCCGATGCCGGGGACCTCGCGGATCTGGTCGATCGTCGCGGCCCGCAGCCTCTTCACCGAGCCGAAGTGCTTGATCAACGCCTGCTTGCGGGTCTCGCCGAGACCCGGCACGTCGTCCAGCGGGCCGGCCCGGAACCGCTTGGCCCGCTTGCTGCGCTGGTAGGTGATCGCGAAGCGGTGCGCCTCGTCCCGGACCCGCTGGAGCAGATAGAGGCCCTCGCTGCTGCGGGGCAGCACGACCGGGTCGTCGTCCTGCGGCAGCCAGACCTCCTCCAGCCGCTTGGCGAGGCCGCAGACGGCGATGTCGTCGATCCCCAGCTCGTCCAGGGCGCGCCGGGCCGCCGCCACCTGCGGCTTGCCGCCGTCCACGACGACGAGCTGCGGCGGGTAGGCGAAGCGCCGGGGACGGCCGTCCTCGTCCTTGAGGCCGCGGTCCTTAAGATCCCGGTCCTTGGGGTCGCGGTCGCCCAGGCCGGTGCCGGGGCCTGCCTCGCCGCCGGTCTCGCCGCCCGGCTCCGCCTCCTCGTCGGTCCACTCCCCCGTGCGTTCCTTCTCGGCCAGGTAGCGGCGGAAGCGGCGGGTGATCACCTCGTGCATCGAGCGGACGTCGTCCTGGCCCTCGAAGCCCTTGATCTGGAAGCGGCGGTACTCGCTCTTGCGGGCCAGGCCGTCCTCGAAGACGACCATGGAGGCCACCACGTCGTCGCCCTGGAGGTGGGAGATGTCGTAGCACTCGATCCGCAGCGGCGCGCTGTCCAGGTCGAGGGCGTCGGCGATCTCCTCCAGCGCGCGCGAGCGCGTGGTGAGGTCGGAGGCCCGCTTGGTCTTGTGCAGGACGAGCGCCTGCTGCGCGTTGCGCTCGACCGTCTCCATCAGGGCGCGCTTGTCGCCGCGCTGCGGTATGCGCAGCGAGACACCGGAGCCGCGGCGGCCGGTGAGCCACTCCTGCACCGGCTCCACCGGATCGGGCAGGGCGGGGACCAGCACCTCCTTGGGCACGGCGTCGCCGGTCTCCTCGCCGTAGAGCTGCTGGAGGGCGTGCTCGACGAGGGCGCCGGTGGTGATCTCCTCGACCTTGTCGGTGACCCAGCCGCGCTGGCCGCGCACCCGGCCGCCGCGGACGTGGAAGATCTGGACGGCCGCCTCCAGCTCGTCCTCGGCGACCGCGATCAGGTCGGCGTCGGTCGCGTCGGCGAGCACGACCGCGTTCTTCTCCATGGCCTTCCGCAGCGCGCCGATGTCGTCACGCAGCCGGGCCGCCCGCTCGTACTCCATCTCCTCGGCCGCCTCCGCCATCTGCTTCTCCAGACGGCGGAGGTAGGTGCCGGTGCGGCCCGTCATGAAGTCGCAGAACTCGTCCGCCAGTTCCCGGTGGTCCTCGGGGGAGACCCGGCCGACGCAGGGCGCCGCGCACTTGCCGATGTACCCGAGCAGACACGGGCGGCCCGTGCGCGCGGCGTTCTTGAAGACGCCGGCGGAGCAGGTGCGGACCGGGAAGACGCGCAGCAGGAGGTCGACGGTGTCCCGGATCGCCCACGCGTGCGCGTACGGCCCGAAGTAGCGCACGCCCTTCTTCTTGTGGCCGCGCATGACCTGGACGCGCGGGAACTCCTCGTTCATCGTCACCGCGAGGTACGGGTAGCTCTTGTCGTCGCGGTACTTCACGTTGAACCGCGGGTCGTACTCCTTGATCCAGGAGTATTCGAGCTGGAGCGCCTCGACCTCCGTGGACACGACCGTCCACTCCACGGAGGCGGCCGTGGTGACCATCGAGCGGGTGCGCGGGTGCAGGCCGGCCAGGTCCTGGAAGTAGTTCGCCAGGCGCTGGCGCAGGCTCTTCGCCTTTCCGACGTAGATCACCCGGCGGTGCTCGTCGCGGAAGCGGTACACCCCGGGAGAGTCCGGGATCTGTCCCGGCTCGGGGCGGTAACTGGAGGGGTCGGCCATGTCTCACACCCTACTGGCGCGGGGTGACACTCCGGCGGGGCTGTGGACAACCGTCGGGGTGTCCGCGAAGGGGCCCGCCCGGCACTCCGGCCGGGCGCATGTGCCACTCGGGCATCAGGTGTTGTCGGGACTTGGTCAACACGCTTCAATGCGGGGGAACTCGAGGCCCTGAAGGACGCCGTACGGATGTGAAGGAGGCCCGGCGTCGCCGAGGAGGCCCCGTTCCCGACGCGAGCGGTCCGACCAGCCGTCGCGCGCATTCACAGAGAGGCCCCTGCATGCCGCACGCCACACAGCACGCGGACGCCCCCGACACCACCCGCACCGTCCACACCGCGGACGACACCGTCGCCGGTGTGCCGGTGCTCACCGCTGTCCCCGCTGTCCCCGCGGTCACGGCCGGCGCCGCCGGGTCCGCCGTCTCCGCGCTCACCGCGGAACTGGACACGGTCCTGCGGAGCGGCCCGTTCCATGTCGCGCTGCGTGCCGCGATAGCCGCCCGTGGACTGCCCCTCCAGCGGGTCCAGCACCATCTGTCGCGGTACGGGGTCAGAGTCGGCGTCACGAGTCTGAGCTACTGGCAGCAGGGCGCCCGCCGGCCCCAGCGCCCGGAGTCGCTGCGTGCGGTCCGCGCGCTGGAGGAGATCCTGCATCTGCCGGACGAGTCCCTGATCCGGCTGCTCGCGGACACCGACACCCGGGACCAGGACACCACCGGGCAGCCCGCGAGCCGCTCCTACCGCTCGCTCCTGGAGGCCGGCGACGCCCTCGAACGACTGCTTGCCGAACTGGAGTGCCCACCCGACGACGGGCTGCACACCCTCGGCCATCACGAGCGGGTCCGCATCGGGGGCCGCCGCGAGCTGAAGCACCGCGAGTCGCAGCACATCGTGCGCGCGCACCGCGACGGCGTGGACCGTTTCGTCGCCGTCCACCACGGGGACCCCGGCTGCACACCCGAACGGATGACGGTGCACGCGCTGGAGAACTGCCGCACGGGCCGGATCCGCCGCCACCACGGCACCGGCGTCCTGGTGGCCGAGCTGCTCTTCGACACCCGGCTGCGGGCCGGTGACACCTTCCTGTTCCGCTACGCCGTCGAGGACGGCACCGCCGGTGCCTCCCGCGAGTACGTCCGCGGTTTCGGCGCGGCGGGCGGCCAGTACGCGCTTCAGGTCCGCTTCGACGGGGGCGCGCTGCCGTTGCGCTGCCACCGCTTCACCCAGCACTCACCGGCCGCCCCGCGCGGGGGCCGCCAGGAACTCCCCCTCAGCGACCACCACCGCTCGGTCCATCTCGTGGAGCCCCGGGTGCGGTCGGGGATGGTGGGCATCGGGTGGGAGTGGGAGTGACGGCGCCCCGGCGCCTGTCATCCTGTCCACGGCGTCAGTGCCGTGCCCGCTGTCTGTGAAGGGATCGTTCGCGTGATCGTCGTCGCCGGTGAGGCCCTCATCGATCTGGTGCCCCA
>NZ_JAANNX010000121.1:0-6898 GCF_013363615.1 Streptomyces sp. CAI-85
CCTCCAACACCGCGGGCCTCAACTACTCGGGCGAGTCCGGCGGTCTGAACGAGGCCACCTCGGACATCTTCGGCACCGCGGTCGAGTTCTACGCGGCGAACTCCTCCGACGTCGGTGACTACCTCATCGGCGAGAAGATCAACATCAACGGCAACGGCACCCCGCTGCGCTACCAGGACAAGCCCAGCAAGGACGGCGCCTCGGCCGACTACTGGTCCTCCTCGCTGAAGAACCTGGACGTGCACTACTCGTCCGGCCCCGCGAACCATTTCTTCTACCTCCTCGCGGAGGGCAGCGGCGCCAAGACCATCAACGGGGTGTCGTACAACTCGCCCACGTACAACGGCTCCACGCTCACCGGCATCGGCCGCGCCAAGGCGGTCCAGATCTGGTACAAGGCGCTGACCAGCTACATGACGTCGACCACCAACTACGCGGGCGCCCGCACGGCGACCCTCAACGCGGCGTCGGCGCTCTACGGCTCCACCAGCACCGAGTACAAGGCCGTGGCGGCGGCCTGGACCGCCGTCAACGTCGGCTGACGTCCGGCGGATGACCGAAGGCGGTACCCGGGACCGGGGCGTCCCCGGGTACCGCCCTACTCTTGGCTCCCATGTCCTTCACGTACGACGATGTCGGCGCGACCCGTGACCGCCCCGGCTTCTGCCCGCCCGGCTTCCATCTGCTGCACGTCCGCACCCGCCTGGGCGAGGGACTCGACGTCTTCCGCCGGGCCTCGGAGGCGGTGATGACCTGGGAGATGCACCGCGCCCTCGGCGTGGGCATATCCGCCACCGCCGAGCGTGCGGCCCCCGACGTCGACGTCACGGTCACCCTCGGCGGTGTCATCAAGGCCCCCTGCCGCGTGGTCTGGACGGTCGACGAACACCGCCGCGCGGGCTGGGCCTACGGCACCCTCCCGGGCCATCCGGAACGCGGCGAGGAGTCCTTCGTCGTCGACCGCACCGGCGACGGCACGGTCTGGCTCACGGTCTCGGCCTTCAGCCAGGGCGCCAAGTGGTACGCGAGAGCGGCGGGCCCGGCGACCCGCGGCCTGCAACAGGCGTACGCCCGCCGGTGCGGGACGGTGCTGCGGGGGCTGGTCGGCGAGCCGAAGGACTGACCTCTCAACCGACCTCTCAGCCCTGGCCGGAACCCGGGACCGTCTCGACGGGGTCGCCCGGCTGCCACTGCCCGGACGTGAAGTCGGGCTGGGGAGCGGGACGGGACGGGGCGGGCGGCGGGTTGGCACCCCGGTTGGGGTTCTGCGGAACGGTCCCCGAGCCGCCGGAACCGCCCGAGCCGCTGCCGGACCCGCCGCCGCTCGTACCGGAGCCGGACCCCGATCCGGAACCCGAGCCGGAGCCCGTGCCCTTGCCCTTGGAGGTGCCACCCGTCTTCCGCGCGGCCGGTGTCGCGCTCTTCGACGCCGAGGGGGAGGCGGAGGGGGACGCCGAGGCGCTGGGCGTCGCCGTGACAGCGGGCGTGGCCGACACGGACACGGAGGGCGAGGGTGTCCCGCGTCCCGGCTCCCCGGCACCCGTGTCTCCCCCGGCCGCGCATCCGGCCGTACCCAGCACGAAGATCATGGCCGCCCAGGGCGCCGGCCCCCGCAAGCCACCTGCTCTGACCGTCTCTGCCCACGTCACGGACGCATCGTAGGCGCTGCCGGCCGAAAAAGATCAAGCCCGGTCGGAATCGATACGGCCCCACACCCGCCCTCAGGCAGGTGTGGGGCCGTACGCGAACCGTCGACGCGCGGGCGCTAGCGCAGCAACACCCCCGCCGCCGACGTCAGTTCCTCCGACGGGACCGTCACCACGCCCACCTCCGTGGTGGAGGCGAGGAGGGGGTGGGAGGGGAGGATGCGGACCGTGTAGCCGAAGGGGCCGGTGCGGTCCAGGGAGAGCGGGCCCTCGTAGAGCCAGCGGCCCTCCAGGTCGGGGCCGCCCGCCGGTTTCAGGGGGACCGTCGTCGCGTCGGTGATGCGGTCCTCCTCGTCGACGCGCCCGGAGACGGCCTGCACCTCGACGTCCTCGGGGGCCAGTTCGCCGAGGCCGACGCGGACCCGCAGGGCGAGCGTCGAGCCGAGTTCGGCGGTGGTCGTGACGACCGAGGTCTCCACGTGGTCGACGGTCACCGCGTGCCAGGCGGAGCGCACCCGGCCCTTCCAGGCGGCGAGTTCCCGGGCGGTGTCCGGGTCCATCGCACGGTGTGCCTCCGCGGCCGGGGCGTAGAGACGCTCCACGTACTCGCGGACCATCCGGCCGGCCAGCACCTTGGGCCCGAGCAGCGACAGCGTCTGGCGGACCATCTCGATCCACCGGTCGGGCAGCCCGCCGCGGCCCCGCTCGTAGAAGCGGGGTGTGATGCGCTGCTCCAGGAGGTCGTAGAGCGCGGCCGCCTCGATGTCGTCCCGGTGGTCGGGGTCGGTGCCGGCGCCGTCCGCCGTGGGGATCGCCCAGCCGAAGTCGGGCTGGAACCACTCGTCCCACCAGCCGTCCAGGACGGACAGGTTGAGACAGCCGTTGAGGGCCGCCTTCATCCCGGACGTCCCGCACGCCTCCAGCGGCCGCAGCGGATTGTTCAGCCAGATGTCGCAGCCCGGGTACAGCTTCTGCGCCATCGCCATGCCGTAGTCGGGCAGGAAGACGATCCGGTGGCGCACGCGCGGATCGTCGGCGAACCGGACCAGCTCCTGCACCAGGCGTTTGCCGCCGTCGTCCGCCGGGTGCGCCTTCCCTGCGACCACGATCTGGATGGGCCGCTCCGGGTGCAGCAGCAGCTCCATCAGCCGGTCGCGGTCCCGCAGCATCAGCGTCAGCCGCTTGTACGAGGGGACGCGGCGCGCGAACCCGATGGTGAGCACGTCGGGGTCGAGGACGCCGTCGATCCAGCCCAGTTCGGCCGTGCCGGCGCCGCGCTGCCGCCAGGACGCCCGCAGCCGGCGCCGTACCTCGTCCACCAACTGCTCGCGCAGCAGCCGCCGTAGCTCCCAGACCTCCTGGTCGGGGATGCCGGCGACCGCGTCCCAGCGTTCGCTGCCGCCGACGGTCAGGGCGTCCTCGGTGCGCTGAGCGCCGACCTCGCGGGCGCCGAGCCGCAGCACCTCGGGGGCCACCCAAGT
Source organism: Streptomyces sp. CAI-85 (assembly GCF_013363615.1). NCBI lineage: Bacteria > Bacillati > Actinomycetota > Actinomycetes > Kitasatosporales > Streptomycetaceae > Streptomyces > Streptomyces sp. CAI-85. The sequence goes on from NZ_JAANNX010000121.1 coordinate 3,128, forward strand.
AGGGGCGTGGACGCCGTTGGTGACGGAGGTGATCGGCACCTCGGCCGCGTCGAACCCGGGCCACAGACCGGCGAACATGCCCCGGCTGACCTGGCCGTGCAGCAGCGACACCCCGTTGGCGCGCTGGGCCAGACGCAGGCCCATCACCGCCATGTTGAAGAGGTTCGGCTCGCCGCCCGGGTAGGTCTCCATGCCCAGCCGCAGGACGCGTTCGACGTCGATGCGCGGGAGTTCGGCGTCGGGCCCGAAGTGCCGGGCGACCAGTTCACGGTCGAAGCGGTCGATGCCGGCCGGGACGGGCGTGTGCGTGGTGAACACGGTGCCCGCCCGCACCGCCTCCAACGCGGAGTCGAAGTCCAGCCCGTCGTCGCAGAGTTCGGCGATCCGCTCCAGGCCGAGGAAGCCGGCGTGGCCCTCGTTGGTGTGGAACACCTCGGGCAGGGCGTGCCCGGTGAGACGGCAGTACGTGCGTACCGCCCGGACACCTCCTATGCCGAGCAGCATCTCCTGGAGCAGCCGGTGCTCGCTGCCGCCGCCGTAGAGCCGGTCGGTCACGCCGCGTTCGCCGAGGTCGTTCTCCTCGACGTCGGAGTCGAGCATCAGGAGGGGGACCCGGCCGACCTGGGCCAGCCAGATCCGGGCGTGCAGTTGTTTGCCGGCGGGAAGCGCGAGGGCGACCCGGGCGGGGGTGCCGTCGTCCTCCCGCAGCGGGGTGAGCGGCAGCTCGTTGGGGTCGAGGACGGGGTAGTGCTCCTGCTGCCAGCCGTCGCGGGAGAGGGTCTGGCGGAAGTAGCCGTGCCGGTAGAGCAGTCCGACGCCGATCAGCGGGACGCCCAGGTCGCTGGCCGCCTTCAGATGGTCGCCGGCCAGGATGCCGAGGCCGCCGGAGTACTGCGGCAGGGCGGCCGTGACGCCGAACTCCGGGGAGAAGTAGGCGACGGCGGCGGGGAGTTCGGTGGTGCGGGCCTGGACCTGGTACCAGCGTTCGCCGGTCAGGTAGTCGTGCAGGTCGTCGGTGACCGCGGTCAGCCGGCGCAGGAACCGGCGGTCCTCGGCCAGCTCGGCGAGGCGCTCGGGGCGTACCCCGCCGAGCAGCCGTACCGGATCGCCGTCCGAGACGGCCCAGTGTTCGGGGTCGACGGACTGGAAGAGTTCACGGGTGTCCGCGTGCCAGGACCAGCGCAGATTGCGGGCCAGGTCACTGAGCGGCCGGAGGGGTTCGGGGAGAAGGGGTCGGACGGTGAATCGACGGATCGCCTTCACATTCCACCTCGGCGTGGCGCGTTCGCTGAATGGGCGCACGGCTCTGTGCGCCCGGTGACTCAGCACCGTACCGGTGATGCCCCGGCACCTGGGGGAGGCTTTCCCCGAACGGTCAGAATCACGCATTCCAGCGATATGGCCGATTCCCCTCACACCGGCCACCTTGTGGCACTTCACCCCGCACGAGAGGCTGCCTGGAGAGTCGAGGAGGGGAACTCGAACCATGGCACGGACGCGTACCCGGCGTCTGCGCGGGGCGGGGGGCCTGATCGCGGTGGTCACGACCGTGGTGACCGTGGTCCTGTCGGCCGCAGCCCTGCCCGCGCACGCCGTACCGGAGGGGACGATACTCGGCGCCGGCCGTCCCGGCGCCGTCGACGGAAGCTACCTCGTGACGCTGAAGGAGGCCCCGGACGCCAGCGCGTCCGACCCGTCCGCCGCGGCCGGACGGCGGCTCGCGGAGGCGTACGGGGCGAGAATCAGCCATGTCTACGACACGGTCCTGCACGGCTTCGCCGTCGAGGCGGACGCGAGACAGGCCCGGCGACTGGCGGCCGACCCGCGCGTCGCGTCGGTCGTCCAGGACACCCGGGTCACCGTGGACACACCGGTCACCGTGGACACACCAGTCACCGTGGACACACAGGTCACCGTCGAAGCCAAGAACACCAATGGCACCGCCGCCCGCACCCCCGCCTCCTGGGGCCTGGACCGGATCGACCAGCCCTCCCGGCCCCTGGACGACAGCTATTCCTGGCCGAAGTCGGCGGGCGCCGGGGTGACCGTGTACGTCATCGACACCGGCGTACGGATCACCCACAAGGACTTCGGCGGCCGGGCGCGCCACGGCTGGGACTTCGTCGGCGGCGACGGCACGGCCGCCGACGGCAACGGCCACGGCACGCATGTCGCCGCCACCGTCGCGGGCACCTCCTTCGGGGTGGCCAAGAAGGCGAAGGTGGTCTCGGTCCGGGTGCTGGACGACACCGGCGCGGGCACGATCGCGCGGGTCATCGCCGGTATCGACTGGGTGACCCGCAACGCCCGCAAGCCCGCGGTCGCCAACCTCAGCCTGGGCGGCGGCTACAACGCCCAGCTCGACGCGGCCGTCCGCGCCTCGATCCGATCCGGCGTCACCTACACGGTGGCGGCGGGTAACGAGGGCCGCCCGGCCGCCCTCGGGTCCCCCGCCGACGTCCGCGAGGCCGTCACCGTCGGCGCCGTCGACCGCACGGACACCCGGCCGGCCTTCTCGAACCACGGCTCCGCGCTCGACCTGTTCGCGCCGGGCGTGTCGATCACCTCCGCCTCGCACCGCGGCGACACCGCACGGGCCACCTTCTCGGGTACGTCGACGGCGGCGCCGCACGCGGCGGGGGCGGCCGCGCTCTATCTGGCCGATCACCCGAAAGCCACACCGGCCCAGGTCTCCCGGGCACTTGTCGCGGGCGCCGCGAACGGCAAGGTCTCCGGCCGTGGCAGCGGTTCACCGAACAAAATCCTGCAAGTGCCGCCGTTCTAGGGATCTATGGCGGCTGTTCCCCGTGACCGGCCCCGTTCTTCCGGACGGGGCCGGTCTTGTGCGTAGACATACGCGCGAGTAGTTAACAAAGTGCCGGAGTGCGCACCCGTTCAGGGTGGGAAGGCTCCCCCGGTACTCGACCCCACATCCATCCGCCCACCCCCCGTTGAAGCGGACAGGAGCGGTCATGCCCGCCACGCACCACCCGTCGGCACCCCCGGCGTCCCGTACCAAGGCAACCAAGACCACCAAGGCCGGCCGAACAACCGAAACACCCGGAACGCCCGAAGCGGCTGAAGCGGCTGGATCGGCGGAAGCGGCTGGAGCGGCGGAAGCGGACAAGGCGACCGACACGCCTCCCGCGCGTTCCGCCGACACCGGCCCGCCCGCCCCGGAGCGATCCTCCACCACCGTCGGGCGCATCCCGGTCCTGGACGTGCACCCCGTGGTCCAGCAGGGGCGCAGGCCCGCAAAAGCGGTCACCGGTGAGACGTTCGAGGTCTCGGCGACCGTGTTCCGCGAGGGCCACGACGCCGTCGCCGCCAATGTCGTCCTGCGGGACCCGCGCGGCCGCCCCGGACCCTGGACTCCGATGCGTGAACTGGCCCCCGGCACCGACCGCTGGGGCGCCAACGTCACACCCGACGCGCCCGGCCTGTGGACGTACACGGTGGAGGCGTGGAGCGATCCGCTCTCCACCTGGCGGCATCACGCCACCATCAAGATCCCGGCCGGGCAGGACACCGAACTGGTCCTGGAGGACGGCGCCCGCCTGTACGAGCGGGCCGCGGCCGGCGTGCCCGCGCGCAGCGCGGAACGGACCCTGCTGCGGGCCGCCGCCCGCGCCCTGCGCGACGAGAGCCGTCCCCCCGCCGCCCGGCTGGCGGCGGCGTTGACGCCGGAGGTGGACGCGGTCCTGGCCCGCCATCCCCTGCGGGAGCTGGTCACGGCGTCGGCGCCGATGCCGTTGCTGGTGGAGCGTGAAC
>NZ_JAANNX010000122.1:0-6733 GCF_013363615.1 Streptomyces sp. CAI-85
AGACGCGCCACGAACTTGTAACGGTCGCCCCGGTACACCGAGCGCACCCACTCCACCGGCTTGCCGTCCTTGTCCAGCGAGTGCCGGGACAGCATCAGCATCGGCAGACCGACGTCGGTGCCCAGCAGACCGGCCTCGCGCGGAGTGGCCAGCGAGGTCTCGATGGTCTCCTCGGCCTCGGCGAGATGGACGTCGTAGACCTCGGCGAGGGCGGTGTAGAGCGAGGTGTACTTCACCAGGGACCTGCGCAGCGCGGGGAAGCGCTTCGCGGACAGATGGGTGGTCTCGATCGCCATCGGCTCGCCGTTGGCCATGCGCAGCCGCTCGATGCGCAGCACCCGGCCGCCGGCGGTGATGTCGAGCAGCCCGGCGAGGGTGTCGTCGGCGGTGATGTAGCCGACGTCCAGGAGCTGCGAGGTGGGTTCGAGACCCTGGGCGCGCATGTCCTCGGTGTACGAGGTGAGTTGGAGCGCCTGGGAGACCTTCGGCTTGGCGACGAAGGTGCCCTTGCCCTGGATGCGCTCCAGCCGGCCCTCGACGACCAGTTCCTGGAGGGCCTGGCGGACGGTGGTGCGGGAGGTGTCGAACTCGGCGGCCAGGGTGCGCTCCGGCGGGACCGGGGTGCCGGGCGCCTGGGTCTCCGTCATGTCGAGCAAGTGCTTCTTCAGGCGGTAGTACTTGGGCACACGCGCGGTACGGACGGTCGCCCCACCCTCGTTCTCCGCACTGCTGACGTCGGTGCTCATGGCCTGCCTTCCCGGCTTCCGGTGCCGAAATGGCCGACTCCCCGTCGGCCGCGGCTCACATCGTGGCACGGCTTGGTGCGCGCGGGCTCCCGTGTGGGTGACCTCGCACGCCCGTGATCTCCTCTGTATACCTTCACGCCCGCCCTTGGTCTAGTCCAGGATTCCGCTTCCCCGGCCGGTGGGCGGCCCGGTGGTACACCCGCGCGCGAGCGGCCGGCCGTGGTCCGTTCCGGTGGCCGAAAAACGAAAAGTCCCTGCATATCGCGGTCGCGTAACGGACGGTTCAACCGCGCTCGCACACCCTTGACAGCCCTATTGGTCTGAGCCAAGCTCCCGGTACTGGTCTACACCAATGGTCCAGGTCCTGGCCCCACGGACGGTACGCGTTGACGCTCGACCGCGGCGGGGAGGCAGGGGGGTTTGTGGCATCCCTGAGGAGGGTGGCGTGAAGCGCAAGCTGATAGCCGCGATCGGTATCGCGGGCATGATGGTCTCCATCGCGGCGTGCGGGGACAGTGGCAGCGGGGACTCGAAGGGTTCCGACGCCAAGGAACTGACGGTCTGGCTGACCGTCGACGCCCAGAACAACTGGCCCGAGCTGGTCAAGGCCGCCGACGCGGCGGTGCAGAAGAAGCACCCCGGCGTCAAGGTCAACCACGAGTACTACGGCTGGCCGGACAAGAACGCCAAGCTCGACGCGGTGCTCGCCACCGACAAGGCCCCCGACGTGGTCGAGATGGGCAACACCGAGATGCTCGGCTACATGGTCAAGGGAGCCTTCGCGCCCCTGGACGCCTCGAAGTTCGAGAACTCCGACGCCTGGCTCGACGGCCTCGAGGCCTCGGTGACCTACGAGGGCAAGACCTACGGCGTCCCCTACTACGCCGGTGGCCGCGTGGGCAACTGGCGCAAGGACGTCTTCGCCGCCGCGGGCGTCAAGGCCGCGCCGAAGACCTACGCCGAGCTGACCGCGGCCCTGGACAAGGTGCAGAAGAAGGAGGGCGACAAGTTCTCCGCCTGGTACCAGCCCACCCGTGACTGGTACGCGGCCATGTCCTTCGTCTACGACGCCGGCGGCTCCATCGCCACCGAGTCGGGCGGCCAGTGGAAGGCCAACCTGTCCTCGCCGGAGTCCCTCAAGGGCCTCACCGAGTACAAGAAGGTCGTCGACTCCTACATGCACGGCGACAAGACCAAGGACGAGTCCGACCGTTACATCGTCTACGGCCAGGGCAAGTCCGGCATGATCTTCGGCGCCGCCTGGGAGGGCGCGACCGCCGCCGACCCGAAGAACGACAAGACCGGCAAGCTCAAGGACAACCTGGAGAACTTCGTCATGCCGGGCCCGTCCGGCAAGAACCTCCCGGTCTTCCTGGGCGGCTCCGACCTCGCCGTCCCGGTGAAGTCGGACGCGCAGGACCTCGCCGCCGAGTGGATCGCCGCGTTCACCGGCAAGGACGGCCAGAAGGGCCTGATGGCCAAGGGCAACCTGCCCAACAACCTGACCGACCTCGCCTCCCTCAAGAGCGACCCGGCCACCGCCGTCCCGGCCACCGCGGCCGAGTCGAGCTGGTTCGTCCCGATGGCGCCCGGCTGGGGCCAGGTCGAGAAGGCCCAGGTGCTCCAGACCATGCTCCAGAGCATCGGCACCGGCAAGAAGTCCGTCGAGGACGCCGCGAAGGAAGCGGACGCCGCGATCGACAAGGTCATCAACACCAAGTGACCTGACGGCGGGGCCCCACCACCCGGTTCCCCACCGGGCGGGGGCCCCGCCTCCCTACGACCGAGGGACCGCTGAGGAGCGCGCGGATGAGTGCCGCAGACACGACCACCCCTGCCAAGGTGCCGCCGACGCGGCCGTCACCCCCACCCCGGGCCGACGTGAGAAAGCCGCCGCGACGACGCGGCGAGGCCGGCGCCGGCACGCCCTGGCTGCTGCTCGCGCCCTGTCTGCTGGTCCTGGCACTGGTGATGGGCTATCCGCTGGTCCGCCTGGTCACCCTGTCCTTCCAGAAGTTCGGCCAGTCCCAGCTCTGGGGCTTCCAGCCCGCCGAGTCCGTCGGCTTCGACAACTTCGCCGAGGTGCTGGGCGACACCGAGTTCTGGCAGGTCGTGGTCCGCACGATCGTCTTCGCCGCCGGCTGTGTGATCCTCACGATGGTCATCGGCATGCTGATCGCGCTGCTCCTCCAGCGGGTCTCCGGCTGGGTGAAGATCCTGGTCAACATCGCCCTGGTGGCGAGCTGGGGCATGCCGATCATCGTCGCCACCACCGTCTTCAAGTGGCTGTTCGACTCCGACTACGGCATCCTCAACGCCGTCCTGTCCCGGCTCCCCGGCGTCGACCTCATCGGCCACAACTGGTTCGCCAGCGGACCGCAGGGCCTCGCCGTCATCATGCTCCTGGTGATCTGGGGCGCGGTGCCCTTCGTGGTGATCACCCTCAGCGCCGGACTCACCCAGGTCCCCGCCGAGCTGGAGGAGGCCGCCCGCCTCGACGGCGCCGGCGCCTGGGGCGTCTTCCGGTACGTCACCCTGCCCATCCTCAAGCCGATCATCGTGATGCTCACGACCCTGTCGGTCATCTGGGACATGGGCGTCTTCCCGCAGGTCTTCGTGATGCGCAACGGCCACCCGGAGCCCGAGTTCCAGCTTCTGACGACGTACTCCTACGACCGCGCCTTCGTCGTCAACGACTACAGCCAGGGCTCCGCGATCGCCCTGATCACGGTGCTGCTGCTGCTCGGGGTGGTCGCCGTCTACATGCGCCAGATGCTGAAGATCGGAGAGGTCGAATGAGTACGGTTTCCGCTCCGAGGCGGTCGAAGCTCGGCTGGAACCTCCTCGGACTCCTGGTCTTCGTCGTCGCCGGCTTCCCCGTCTACTGGATGCTCAACACGGCGTTCAAACCGGCGAAGGACGCCATCGACCCCGACCCGAGCCTGCTGCCGACCGGCATGACGCTCTCCAACTTCGGGCGCGCGCTGGACATCGCCGACTTCTGGGGCCCGGTCGGGCGCAGCCTGGTCGTCTCCGTGACGGTCGTCGTGATCGGCATCGTCATCGGCCTGCTCGCCGCCCTCGCCATCTCCCGGTTCGCGTTCCGCGGCCGCAAGATCGTGATCGTCGGCATCCTGGCCGTCCAGATGGTCCCGCTGGTCGCCATGATCATCCCGGTCTTCCTGCTGCTCAACGACCTCAACCAGTACGACCGGCTGTCCGGCCTGATCATCACGTACCTGACCTTCGTCCTTCCGTTCACGGTGTGGACCCTGCGCGGCTTCATCGTCAACATCCCGAAGGAGCTGGAGGAGGCCGCGATGGTCGACGGCTGCACCCGCACCGGTGCCTTCGTCCGGGTCGTCTTCCCGCTGCTGGCCCCCGGCATGGTCGCGACCTCCGTCTACGCCTTCATCCAGGCGTGGAACGAGTACCTCTACGCCCTGATGCTGCTCAGCCAGAAGAACCAGACGGCGACCGTGTGGCTCGGCAACTTCACCACCAAGCACGGCACCGAGTACGCCCCGATGATGGCCGGCGCCACCCTGATGGCCGTCCCGATCGTCGCCCTGTTCCTCCTCGTCCAGCGCAAGATGGCCGCGGGTCTCACCGCGGGCGCCGTGAAGGGATGACGCCCCGATGACGACCATCACCAGCGGCACCGACACCCTGACCCGGGACGCCCTGACCGTCCTCCAGCCCGGCTTCCCGGGCACCACCGCCCCCGACTGGCTGCTGCGCCGCCTCGGCGAGGGCCTGGCCTCGGTCGGCCTGTTCGGCCGCAACATCGCCTCCGCGGAGCAACTCGCCGCCCTCACCGCACAGTTGCGGGCCGAGCGGGACGACGTCCTGGTCGCGATCGACGAGGAGGGCGGCGACGTCACCCGTCTGGAGGTGCGCACCGGCTCCTCCTTCCCCGGCAACCACGCCCTGGGCGCGGTGGACGACGTCGACCTGACCCGCCGGGTCGCCCACGAGCTGGGCCGCCGGCTCGCCGAGTGCGGGGTCAACCTCAACTGGGCCCCGTCGGCCGACGTGAACTCCAACCCGGCCAACCCGGTGATCGGCGTCCGCTCCTTCGGGTCCGACACCGACCTGGTGGCCCGGCACACCGCCGCCTATGTCACCGGCCTCCAGTCCGCCGGTGTGGCCGCCTGCACCAAGCACTTCCCCGGCCACGGCGACACCGCCGTCGACTCCCACCACGCGCTGCCGCGCATCGACGTCCCGGCGGACGTCCTCTCCGGGCGCGAACTGGTCCCGTTCCGCGCGGCCATCGCCGCCGGCAGCCGGGCGGTCATGAGCGCCCACATCCTGGTCCCGGCCCTGGACCCGGTCCACCCGGCGACCCTGTCCCGCCGCATCCTCACCGGGCTGCTGCGCGAGGAACTCGGCTACGACGGGCTGATCGTCACCGACGGCATGGAGATGCAGGCCATCGCCGGCACCTACGGCATCGAGCGGGGCAGCGTCCTCGCGATCGCCGCGGGCGCCGACGCCATCTGCGTGGGCGGCGGCCTCGCCGACGACGAGACGGTACGGCGGCTGCGCGACGCCCTGACCGCCGCCGTCCGCGCCGGTGACCTGCCCGAGGAACGGCTCGCCGACGCGGCGCGGCGGGTCCGGGAGCTGGCCGGCTGGGCCGCCTCGGCGCCCACCGCCGCCGACGGGGCCTCGCCGGAGGTCGGTCTGACCGCCGCCCGCCGGGCGCTGCGCGTCACGGGCGCCGAGGGCTTCACGCCGCTCACCGAGGCGCCCTACGTCGCCGCGCTCGCCCCGGTCGCGAACATCGCCGTCGGCGACGAGACCCCGTGGGGCGTGGCCGCGGAACTGGCCCGGCTGCTGCCGGGCACCGCGACGGGCAGCTTCACCGGCGAGGACGCGGGCCGCGCGGCGCTGGCCGCGGCGGGGGAGCGCCGTCTCGTGGTGGTCGTCCGGGACGAACACCGCCACCCCTGGATGGCGGTCGCCCTCGACACGGTGCTCGCGGCCCGTCCGGACACCGTTGTCGTCGAGATGGGCGTCCCCCAGGCCCCACCGCGCGGCGCCCTGCACGTGGCCACCCACGGCGCGGCCCAGGTCTGCGGCCGCGCGGCGGCGGAGGTCCTGATCGGGGGGTAGGACCTACCACGGCTGCGCAAAGAGGCGCCGACCGCCCTTCGAGGGGCGGTCGGCGCCTCTTTGTGTGTGGGCGCGCTGGGGGGGCTGATCGGGGGCGTCGGGTGTCGCGCCGCAGGCCGGCCGCGTCCTGCATCTGGCCACCCAGGGCGGGGCGCAGGTCTGTGGCCCGGCGGCGGAGTCTGTGGTCGGAGGCGTCAGGCATCCCGCCACAGGCTGCGCCCTGCGGTGCCTCGCACCTGGCCGTCCACGCGGCGGCGGCCCAGGTCTGCGGGAGTGCGGCGGCGAAAGCCTTGACCGGCGGGCTGCGCCTGCCGCTGCCATGCGGAAGGCGCGGGCTTCCCTGTGAAGGGGGCCGGCGCGGCCTCCGGAGGGGGGCAGGTCGAGGGCGCCGCGCGGCAGGCGGCGCCCTGCCCTGCTGCGGCTGTGCGGAAGGCGCCGACTTCCCCGCGGGGAGGGCGGCGCCTTTGTGCTCGGGCTTGGGGTCAGATGCCCTGCCACTCCGGCTTGTGGGTGTAGGTGTGGCGGAAGTAGTCGGCCAGCTTCAGCTTGGACGCGGCCGCCTCGTCGACGACGACCGTGGCGTGCGGGTGGAGCTGGAGCGCGGAGGCGGGGCACACCGCGGCGACCGGCCCCTCCACCGTGGCCGCGACCGCGTCCGCCTTGCCCTCGCCCGTCGCCAGCAGCACCAGGTGCCGTGCCTCCAGGATCGTCCCGATACCCTGCGTGATCACGTGGTGCGGGACCTGCTCGATGTCACCGTCGAAGAAGCGCGCGTTGTCGACGCGGGTCTGCTCGGTCAGCGTCTTGATACGGGTGCGCGAGGCGAGCGAGGAGCACGGCTCGTTGAACCCGATGTGCCCGTCGGT
>NZ_JAANNX010000046.1:0-40371 GCF_013363615.1 Streptomyces sp. CAI-85
CGAAGGTGTCGGCCAGCTCCTTCAGCTCGTCGTCCGGGCCGTCCAGCTCGATCCGGCGGGAGAGGTCCGAGCCCGCCACCGCGCGCGCGGTGCGGGTGATCCGGCCGAGCGGGGACAGCACGCGTCCCGCCATCGCGTAGCCGAACGCGAAGGCGATCACGGCGAGGCCGAGCAGGGCCAGCAGCGAGCGGCTGAGCAGGTTGTCCAGCGCGACCTGGCGCTGATGGTCGATGCAGGCGCTGATCGCGGTGTTGAACTGGGTGAGCGTGAGGCTGGTGGCGTTGGCCTGGTTGACCGCGGGACAGTCGGCGCTGGCGACCTTGATCTCGTCGCTGACACCGAGGTTCACGATCTTGAACGGCGGCTGGTTGCCGGTGCTGATGGCCTGCGCGGCGAGCAGATAGATGATCGACAGCAGCAGGATGCCGGCGATCAGGAACATGCCGCCGTACAGCAGGGTGAGGCGTATCCGGATGGTCGGGCGCAGCCAGGGGAGGTTGGGCTGCGGTCTGCGGGGGTCCCAGGTGGGCTTCGGAGGCGCTTGCGGCGGCGCGGGCGTGGCGGCCACCGGGATCAGATCCGGTAGCCGGAGCCGGGCACCGTGACGATCACCGGGGGTTCGCCCAGCTTGCGGCGGAGCGTCATGACGGTCACGCGGACGACGTTGGTGAAGGGATCCGTGTTCTCGTCCCACGCCTTCTCCAGGAGCTGTTCGGCGGAGACGACGGCGCCCTCGCTGCGCATCAGCACCTCCAGGACGGCGAACTCCTTGGGGGCGAGCTGGACCTCCTTGCCGTCACGGAAGACCTCGCGGCGGTTGGGGTCGAGCTTGATGCCGGCCCGCTCCAGGACGGGCGGCAGCGGCACGCTGGTGCGGCGGCCGAGGGCACGCACGCGTGCGATCAGCTCGCTGAAGGCGAAGGGCTTGGGGAGATAGTCGTCGGCGCCGATCTCCAGGCCCTCGACGCGGTCGCTGACGTCGCCGGACGCCGTGAGCATCAGCACACGCGTGGGCATGCCGAGTTCGACGATCTTGCGGCAGACGTCGTCGCCGTGGACGAGGGGCAGGTCGCGGTCGAGGACGACCACGTCGTAGTCGTTGACCCCGATGCGCTCCAGGGCGGCCGCGCCGTCGTACACGACGTCGACGGCCATGGCCTCCCGGCGCAGTCCGGTGGCCACCGCATCGGCGAGCAGTTGCTCGTCCTCGACGACGAGTACGCGCACGGCGCTTGTCCTTCCTGTGTCCACCCGCGTAGCGCTCCACGGGAGCGCGCGGGCAGGGGTGCTGGTGAGTGTGCGTCCCATCCTGCCCTTTTCGGCCATAAGTCGGCGGTAAGACGGGTGAGGGCGCACGAAGGACGGGTGCGGGGCCCGGGAATGCGAGATTTTCTCGTGCGGTTGAGGTTTCCGCGGAAGGGAGCGGGGGGAGGACGGCTTTACACCCCGCGATCACGCTCCGCATGTGCCGCAGCACCATGTGGTACCTCGCGGTCCGCTTGCCGCAGAGCGGGCGTGGGTGTCCGGCACCGTCGCCGCCCGGCAGGGGGGTGGGCCGGGCATCCGCCGGAGACGTGATCGCCCTTTCCTTCCCGACGGCACACCCCCGTGCCACCGACCCACCGACCCAAGGACGAGGGGGCGCAGCATGGACGCATTCACCGCAGGACTTCTGCAGCGCATAAGGGCGACCGAGTCCGACCTGACCCGGGCTCAGGACGAGGGCGACGACTTCCTCGCCGATGTCGAGCAGGCAGAGCTGGAGGATCTCCGCCGCCTCGCCGCCGAACACGGCGTGGAGGTCGGCGCGACGAGCGTCTGAGCGGTCGCGCGACAACGTTCGCGCGGCAGGAAGGGCCCCGGCGAATCCAGCGCCGGGGCCCTTTCGCATGCGCGGTGTTCCGGGGCGCCGGCGCTCAGTCGTGCCAGGCGCCGAAGTCCTCCAGGAGCCGCTGGAGGGGCTCGAAGACTGCCGGGGTGGCGGCGATCGCCAGATCGCGTGCCGGGCGCTCTCCGGGCCGCCCACCCGTCAGCGCGCCCGCCTCCCGGGCGATGAGGTCGCCCGCCGCGAGGTCCCAGGGGTGCAGCCCGCGCTCGTAGTAGCCGTCGAGCCGGCCGGCGGCCACGTCGCACAGGTCGACGGCGGCCGAGCCGCCGCGCCGGATGTCGCGCAGCAGCGGGATCAGCCGCCGGGCCACGTCGGCCTGGTGGTCGCGGACCTCGGTGACGTAGTTGAAGCCGGTGGAGACCAGCGCCTGGTCCAGCGGCGCCGGGGGACGGCAGGCCAGGACCCGCTCGCCCTCCCAGGCGCCGGTCGCCCGGGCCCCGCCGCCGCGCACCGCGTGGTACGTCTCGCCGCGCATCGGGATCTCGACGACGCCGACGACGGTCTCGCCGTCCTGCTCGGCCGCGACGGAGACGGACCAGGTGGGCAGCCCGTACAGGTAGTTCACCGTGCCGTCGAGCGGGTCGATCACCCAGCGGACGCCGGTGCTGCCCTCGCTGGAGGCGCCCTCCTCGCCGAGGAAGCCGTCGTCGGGGCGGTGCTCGGAGATCAGGCCGGTGATCAGCTTCTCGGCGGCGATGTCCATCTCGGTGACCACGTCGATGGGGCTCGACTTGGTGGCGGCCACCGCGAGGTCGGCCGGGCGGCCGTCGCGCAGCAGTTCGGCGGCCCGGCGGGCGGCCTCCCGGGCGAGGGCGAGCAGGTCCGTGTGGAAGGGGTCGGTCACGGTGTTCCTCACGCGTAGGGGCTGTCGGCGCCCGCGGCGGCGGGCCGGGGTGCCCGCGCGGGGCAGCAGCCGACGGGGCAGAGGTCGTGGCTCGCGCCGAGCGTGCCCAGGGCGCAGGGGGTGACGGGCCGGCCGCTCTCGGCGGCGGCGCGCTCCAGGATCAGCTCGCGGACGGCGGCGGCGAAGCGGGGGTCGGCGCCGACGGTGGCCGAGCGGCGCACCGGCAGGCCCAGCTCCCCCGCCCTGGCCGTCGCCTCGGTGTCGAGGTCGTAGAGGACCTCCATGTGGTCGGAGACGAAGCCGATCGGGGCCATCACGACCGCCGGGGCGCCGGCCGCGTGCCGCTCCTCCAGGTGGTCGCAGATGTCGGGCTCCAGCCAGGGGATGTGCGGGGCGCCGGAGCGGGACTGGTAGACGAGCTGCCAGGGGTGGTCGACGCCGGTGCGCTCGCGGACGGCGTCGGCGATCAGCGCGGCGACGTCCAGGTGCTGGCGTACGTACGCGCCGCCGTCGCCGTGGTCCTCGACGGGTCCCGAGGTGTCGGCCGCGGCGGTGGGGATCGAGTGGGTGGTGAAGGCGATGTGGGCGCCGTCTCGCACGTCCTCGGGGAGGTCGGCGAGGGCGCGCAGGACGCCGTCGGTCATCGGCTCCACGAAGCCGGGGTGGTTGAAGTAGTGCCGCAGCTTGTCGATCCCCGGCAGCGGCAGGCCCTCGGCGTCCAGGGCGGCCAGCGCGTCGGCGAGGTTCTCGCGGTACTGGCGGCAGCCCGAGTAGGAGGCGTAGGCGCTGGTGGCGAGGACCAGGATGCGGCGGTGCCCGGCGGTGACCATCTCGCGCAGGGTGTCCGTGAGGTACGGGGCCCAGTTGCGGTTGCCCCAGTGGACCGGCAGGTCGAGGCCGTGGTCGGCGAAGTCCTTGCGCAGGGCGTCCAGCAGGGCGCGGTTCTGCTCGTTGATGGGGCTGACCCCGCCGAACAGGAAGTAGTGCTGCCCGACCTCCTTGAGGCGTTCCGTGGGGATGCCGCGCCCTCGCGTCACGTTCTCCAGGAAGGGGACCACGTCGTCCGGGCCTTCCGGGCCGCCGAAGGAGAGCAGGAGCAGGGCGTCGTAGGGGGTGGCTTCGAGCGCGTCTGGCATGGGTCCGATCCTGCCACCCGGCACCGACGGCCGGGAAACGGCGGGGTGTCGACGGCGGCCTCGCGGCCCGCGGCGGACGGTGCCCGGACCGGTGCGTTAGGGTGACCTCACTCGTAAGCTGTATAGGCCACCTTTACGCCTTACCCGGCGTGACCGTGACCCCACGAGCCACCCTTCCTTCATGCCGCGCGAAGCCGCACGCGCGCGTGACCGGACTTCCGGAGAGCCGCCGTGCCCAGCCCCTACCGCGCCCTGTTCGACGCCCCCGGCTCCAAGGGCTTCGCCGCCGCGGGGTTCCTCGGCCGGATGCCGCTGTCGATGATGGGCATCGGCGTGGTCACGATGATCTCCCAGCTCACCGGGCGCTACGGCCTCGCGGGCGCCCTGTCGGCGACCATCGCGCTGTCGGCCGCGCTCGTCGGACCGCAGATCTCCCGCATGGTCGACCAGTACGGGCAGCGCCGGGTGCTGCGCCCCGCCACGCTGGTGGCGCTGACGGCGGCGGCCGGGCTGCTGCTGACCGCGCACTTCCGGTGGCCGGACTGGCTGCTGTTCGTGTGCTCCGCGGGCATCGGCGCCGTCCCGAGCCTCGGCGCGATGGTCCGGGCCCGCTGGGCCGCCCTGTACCGGGGCACCCCGAAACTGCACACCGCGTACTCGTTCGAGTCGGTGGTGGACGAGGTCTGCTTCATCTTCGGTCCGATCGTGTCGATCGGTCTGTCGACCGCCTGGTTCCCGGAGGCGGGGCCACTGCTGGCGGGCTGCTTCCTCGCGGCCGGTGTGTTCTGGCTGACCGCCCAGCGCGGCACCGAGCCCGTCCCGCACCCGCGCGAGCGGCGCGGCACCGGCAGCGCGCTGCGCTCCCCCGGTCTCCAGGTCCTGGTGGTCACCTTCGTAGCTACGGGAACGATCTTCGGGGCGGTCGACGTCGTCACCGTCGCGTTCGCCGACGAGCAGGGCCACAAGGGCGCCGCGAGCGTCGTCCTCGCGCTCTACGCGGCCGGCTCCTGTCTCGCCGGACTGGTGTTCGGACTGCTGCGTCCGCGGGGTGTGCCGGAGCGGCGCTGGCTGCTGGGTGTGTTCCTGATGGCCGTGAGTATGATCCCCCTCCTACTGGTCGGAAACTTGCCGTTTCTGGCCGTGGCGCTGTTCGTTGCGGGACTGGCCATCGCTCCGACGATGATCACCACCATGTCCCTCATCGAAGAGCACGTACCACGCGCACAGCTCACCGAGGGCATGACCTGGATCAGCACCGGGCTCGCGGTCGGGGTGGCGCTCGGCTCCTCCATCGCCGGCTGGGTCATCGACGCGGCCGGGGCACGGGCCGGGTACGGGGTTCCGGCGGTCGCCGGTGCCGTCGCGGTCGCGGTCGGATTCCTGGGGTACCGCCGGCTCGTCAGGCCGGCGCCGGGTCGGGGAGGCACCGTTGAGCAGCACAACGAGCGCGAAGAACGGCACGTGGCGTAACTGGGGCGGCAATGTGACCGCCCGTCCCGCGCGGGAGGTCACGCCCGCCTCCGTCGACGAGCTGGCGGAGGCCGTGCGCCGGGCCGCCGAGGACGGGCTGAAGGTGAAGGCGGTCGGCACCGGCCACTCCTTCACGTCGATCGCCGCGACGGACGGGGTGCTGGTCCGCCCTCAGCTCCTGACCGGCATCCGTGACATCGACCGGGACGCCATGACCGTCACGGTGGAGGCCGGCACCCCGCTCAAGCGCCTCAATCTCGCACTCGCGCGGGAGGGCCTGTCGCTCACCAACATGGGCGACATCATGGAGCAGACGGTGTCGGGGGCCACCAGCACCGGCACCCACGGCACGGGCCGTGAGTCCGCCTCGATCGCCGCGCAGATCAAGGGCCTGGAGCTGGTCACGGCCGACGGCTCGGTGCTCACCTGCTCGGAGAAGGAGAACCCCGAGGTCTTCGCGGCCGCCCGGATAGGACTCGGCGCGCTGGGCATCGTCACCGCGATCACCTTCGCCGTGGAGCCGCTGTTCCTGCTCACCGCGCGCGAGGAGCCGATGCCGTTCGACCGGGTGCTCGCCGACTTCGACGAACTCTGGGCCGAGAACGAGCACTTCGAGTTCTACTGGTTCCCGCACACCGGCAGCACCAACACCAAGCGCAACAACCGCAGCGCGGGGCCGCGCCGCCCGGTGGGCCGGGCGGCGGGCTGGATCGAGGACGAGTTCCTCTCCAACGGCGTCTTCCAGGTGGCCCAGTGGGTCGGCCGTGCGGCGCCCGCGACGGTCCCGACGATCGCGCGCGTCTCCAGCAAGGCGCTCTCCGCGCGCACCTACACGGACATCCCCTTCAAGGTCTTCACCTCCCCGCGCCGGGTGCGGTTCGTGGAGATGGAGTACGCGGTCCCGCGCGCGGCCGTCACCGAGACGCTGCGTGAACTGCGGACGACGATCGAGCGGTCCGGGCTGCGGATCAGTTTCCCGGTGGAGGTGCGCACCGCGCCGGCCGACGACATCACCCTGTCGACCGCCTCGGGCCGGGACAGCGCGTACATAGCCGTACACATGGTCAGGGGGACGCCCTTTCAGGCGTACTTCACCGCCGCCGAGCGCATCTTCACCGCGCACGAGGGACGGCCGCACTGGGGCAAGGTGCACACGCGGGACGCCGAGTACTTCGCCGGGGTCTACCCGCGGTTCGGCGAGTTCACCGCGCTGCGGGACCGGCTGGACCCCGACCGGCGGTTCCAGAACGACTACCTGCGCAGGGTGTTGGGGTCGTAGCGGACACTCGGGTGATTCCGGAGAAAGGGTGAAGCGGGGGGTGAAGTGCGCCACTTACACGATCACCGGAAGCCCTTCAGCACGGCCAAGTCGCGGTTCTTGCCAGAAGTTGGGCGGCGTGCCAATCCACGCACGTGGCCCAAATGGAGTACTGTTGCGAGCCCTGGGCCCGGCCTCCCTTCGGGGTGTCCGGGGCCATGCTGGACCGCCGGGAGGGGCTCGTTGCACAGGGTGACGATGTTGGTGACTTAGCGTGGCGAAATAGGTAACCGTGCCATAACGGCGATCCCGGGCCCGTGCCCGACACGCCGGGCAACTCGGCAAGGTTGTGGCAGGCTGCACCCGGGCAGGCCACACTCGACTAGCGGAAGCAGCGACGCACGTGACGTCGGCAGGCACCACCCGGGAGGTCCCCATGCCCGAACTGCGTGTCGTGGCCGTCTCGAATGACGGCACACGGCTGGTGCTGAAGGCTGCGGACAGCACGGAGTACACGCTTCCGATCGATGAGCGTCTGCGCGCCGCCGTTCGCGGCGACCGTCCCCGCCTCGGCCAGATCGAGATCGAGGTGGAGAGCCATCTCCGCCCCCGTGACATCCAGGCGCGTATACGTGCCGGCGCGACCGCGGAAGAGGTCGCCCAGATGGCGGGCATCCCCGTCGACCGCGTACGCCGGTTCGAGGGCCCCGTGCTGGCCGAGCGCGCCTTCATGGCCGAGCGCGCCCGCAAGACACCCGTCCGCCGCCCCGGTGAGAACGCCGCGGGTCCCCAGCTCGGCGAGGCCGTCCAGGAGCGACTGCTGCTGCGCGGCGCCGAGAAGGACACCGTGCAGTGGGACTCCTGGCGCCGTGACGACGGCACCTGGGAGGTCCTGCTCGTCTACCGGGTCGCGGGCGAACCGCACTCCGCGAGCTGGACGTACGACCCGCCCCGCCGGCTCGTCCAGGCCGTCGACGACGAGGCGCGCTCGCTGATCGGCGAGTCCGACGACCTCGCCGTGCCGGAGCCCAGCTTTCCGTTCGTCCCCCGGATCGCCCGGCTGCCGCGCGACCGTTCGATGGACCGGGCGCTGGAGCGGCCGAGCCTGCCCGCCCAGCCGTCCGAGCCGCCCGAGGAGACCATCGGGGAGCGCGAGCGGGACTCGCTGACCAGCCTGCTGGAGGCGGTGCCGAGCTTCCGGGGCGACCTGGTGGTCCCGGAGCGCCCGGTGGAGACCCCCGAGGAGCCCGAGGAGCAGGAGCCCGAGGCCGAGGAGCCGCCGGCGCCGGCCGCCTCCGCGGGTTCCGCCTACGCGGACGTCCTCATGCCGCGCTCGGTGGGCAGCCACCGGGACCGGCTGATCGGTGCCACCGACCGTCAGGCCGAGGCGGACGGCGTCCGTCCCGGCCGCCGCGCCGCGGTGCCGAGCTGGGACGAGATCGTCTTCGGCACCCGGCGCAAGAAGTCCCAGGAGTAACGGGAGTCGTAAGGCGGCTCGGCACAGGAGCCGCCCGAGGAGAACGCTTCGCACGCCCCTCTATACGTACGGGAGGGCCGCACCTGTTCGGTGCGGCCCTCCCGTACGCGCGTGTGCGAGGAAGGTCACTGCGGGTCGGGACCGACGGCCACCGGCCGGGACGGGTCCGAGGACCACTCCGACCAGGACCCCACGTACAGGGCGGCCGGGATGCCCGCCACGGCCAGCGCCAGCACCTCGTGGGCGCCCGAGACGCCCGAACCGCAGTACACGCCCACCTCGGCGCCGTCGGACGCCCCCAGCGCCTTGAAACGGTCGTGCAGTTCCTCCGCCGGCAGGAACCGGCCGTCCGGGCCCACGTTCTCGTTCGTCGGCGCGGAGACGGCGCCCGGGATGTGCCCGCCGACCCGGTCGATCGGCTCGACCTCGCCTCGGTACCGCTCCCCCGCGCGCGCGTCGAACAGCACACCGGAGCGGGCCAGCGCCGCGGCGGCGTCCGCGTCGAGCACACCGTCGGCACCCGGAACCGGCTCGAAGTCGCCCTCCCCGCGCGCGGGTACGTCGGTCGACAGGGCGCCGGTCCACTGCGGCAGCCCGCCGTCCAGGACCCGCACGTCCGGGTGGCCCGCCCAGCGCAGCAGCCACCAGGCGCGGGCCGCGGCCCAGCCCTGACCGCCGTCGTAGACGACGACCGGGCGGGCCGCCGAGACGCCCGCGCGGCGCATCGCGGCGCCGAACTCCGCGAGGCCGGGCAGCGGATGACGGCCGGCGGCACCGGCCGCGCCCGCCAGTTCACGGTCCAGGTCGACGTAGACCGCGCCGGGCACGTGCCCGGCCTCGTAGGCGGCCCGGCCGTCGAACGGCGGCTCGCCCGCCGCCTTGGCCACGCTGAGCTGCCAGCGGACGTCGAGCACCACCGGCGGGCGCTCTCCCGCCAGTTCGCTCGCGAGTTCGGATGCGGAGATGATGGCGTTCATGCCCCCCATCCTCGCGCACGGGGTGGCCCCCACGTCCATGTCCGGCTACTCTGCTCCGCCGGACAGCCTCGGTCACGAGGCGTACGGGTTCGAGCACATGCCGTACAGGCGATCGACATACGGCGACAACCGCGCGTGAACCGACGAGAACCCTCCACCAGGCATCCTCCGAGGGCGGAAGCGACACGGCCACCACCAGGGCCGAGGAGAAGGTGACGATGACCGAGGCACGTGGGTCGGCCGGCTCGGGAGGAAGGGCGCACACCCGGTACGCGTCCGGCACACCCTGCTGGGTGAGTCTGATGGCGCACGGGTTGACGGCGACGCAGGACTTCTACAGCGCGTTGTTCGGCTGGGAGTTCCGACCCGGTCCGCACCAGCTCGGTCCCTACGCGCGTGCCCTGCTCCACGGCGAGGAGGTCGCCGGAATCGGCCAACTTCCGCCCGACCGGCACCTCCCGGTCGCCTGGACGCCGTATCTCGCCTCGGACGACGTCGACTCCACCGCCGAATCGGTGCGGCTGTGCGGCGGCACGATCGGCGTCGGCCCGCTGGACGCCGGGGACGCCGGACGCCTGGCGATCGGCTCGGACCCCGCCGGAGCGGTCTTCGGCCTCTGGCAGGCGGCGCGCCACCTCGGCACGGGCGTCACCGGCGTCCCCGGCACACCCGCGTGGAACGAACTGCGGACCTTCGAGGCCGCCGGTGTCGTCAAGTTCTACGAGACGGTGTTCGGCCACGAGCGCGACACCGGCGCCGACGCCGACCGCATCACCCTGAAGCTCGCCGGACGCCCGGTGGCCGGCATCCGGGGCATGGGCAACACCCTTCCCCGGGACCGGGGTTCGCACTGGCTGACGTCCTTCCAGGTGGCCGACGCCGACGACGCGCTGCGCCGGGTCCGCGACCTCGGCGGCCGGATCCTGACACCCGTCCAGGACGACCCGCGCGGGCGCGTGGCGACGGTGGCGGATCCGGAGGGCGCGGTCTTCTCGGTGGTCGAGCTGCGCGGCTGACGGGGTCCGCCCGACCGCCGGTCATACCGTCGCGATCAATGTCTCGGTTGGTTCACGGTGCTGTCCCGGTCGGATGCCCGCCGCTCTTCCCGTCGGCTGTGGTGGCTAAGGTGCCTGGTCGCAGGGGGTGCACATCAGCGCGATCACCTGCCGAGCCTTCCACCGACGCGACTTCACGGGGGTACGACGACATGGCCCAGGGGACCACCTCGACGACCGGCAGAACGTCCCGGCGACACCTGCTGCGACTGACCGGCGGCGCGCTCGCACTCGGCGCGCTCGCGGCCGGGGCGACCGGCTGCCGCAACGACACGCAGGACACCACCGGCGGCACGGGCAAGGGCAAGGGCGGCGCGGACACCGGCGGCAAGGGATCCGGCGGCGCGACCGACGCGGGGGGCGCGCCGAAGCCGCTGTGGACCAAGTCCGTCTCCGCCGAGACCTACGGCAACAACGACGAACTCGTGGCCGTCGCCGGTGTGGTGATCGCGAGCGGCGCGCCGCTGGACGCCCTCGACGGCAAAACCGGCCGGCCGCGCTGGACGCTGAAGAACGGCGCCACCCCCGGTGCCCCGCTCCTCATCGGCGACGACACGCTGTACCTGGCCAGCAGCGCCTACGACGGCACCGTCAGCGGGCACGACCCCGCCACCGGCAAGGAGACCTGGCGCGGCCGTCTCGGCAAGGAGTACCGGCAGCCGCGGCCGGTCGCGGTGGACGACAAGCAGGTGTACGTCATCGCCGAGATCCTGGAGGCGGACGGCTCCTCGCACACCAACGTGATCGCCGCGCTGGACAGCGGCACGGGCCGGGTGGCCTGGAAGGAACAGCGGGACCTCGGCACCGAGCAGACCGGTGTGCACACCGCAGTGCGGGATCGTTTCCTCGTCTACACCGACCTCAAGAAGAACCTCACCGTCCGTGACACCGCCACCGGCCGCCAGGTGTGGACCCACAAGACGACCAGCACCAACTACGGCGTCTTCGCCCTGCACGGCGACCTGGTGATCGTCCCGCAGGGGCGGGTCCTCCAGGCGTTCGCCCTGGCCGACGGCGCCGAGAAGTGGTCCCTGAAGACGGACGAGTTCGCCACCTTCAAGGAGCCGACCGTCCTGGGCGACACGCTGTACATCGCGGACAGCGACCGCACGCTCCGGTCCGTCGACCCGCGGACCGGCAAGGAGAACTGGCGCTCCGAGGACCTCTCGAAGAAGGGTGCCCAGCCGCCCCGGCAGTTCCTGGAGGCGGGCGGCACGCTCTACGGCGCGACGGCCCTGGACGAGGGCGGTGGCATCCACGCCTTCGACCCGAAGACCGGCACCCTGCGCTGGACGTTCAACGACAAGTCCGGCGACTTCCACGCCTGGCTGATGGCCACCGACGGCACGCACGTCTTCGCCCTGCACGGCACGAAGCTGCACGCGCTGCCGGCCTAGGGCAGCACAGCGCGTCCTACGCCGGCGGGACCGGCAGGACGTCCGGGGAGAGGGCCGCCGCACGGGCCGTCGCCGCTGTCATGCGGCGGCGGTGGTGGCGGCGGCACAGGACCTCGTAGCCGATGGTGTCGGCCTGGTCGACGTCGCCGACGACGACCTGCGCGCCCTCCACGACCATGACGCCGCCCACCGTGCGGGCGTTGTGCGTGGCGCGCGCCCCGCACCAGCACAGGGCCTCGACCTGGAGGACCTCGACCCGGTCGGCGAGTTCCACGAGCCGCTGGGAGCCGGGGAACAGCTTGGAGCGGAAGTCGGTGGTGATCCCGAAGGCGTAGACGTCGATGTCGAGATCGTCGACCACGCGCGCGAGCTGGTCGATCTGGTCCTCGGCGAGGAACTGTGCCTCGTCCGCGATCACATAGTCCGCGCGGCCGCCCTGGGAGAGGTGGTCGACCAGGTAGGCGTACAGATCCTGCCCGTCCTCGACCTCGACCGCGTCGGTGACCAGGCCGAGGCGGGAGGAGAGCTTCCCCTCGCCGGCGCGGTCGTCACGGGTGAAGATCATGCCCTGGAGGCCGCGCGCGGAGCGGTTGTGCTCGATCTGGAGAGCCAGTGTCGACTTCCCGCAGTCCATGGTTCCGGAGAAGAACACCAGCTCGGGCATGGGGAGTTGAGCACCTTTCGGTGGAGAGTCGGAGAGAGGGCGGGGCGTCAGGAGCGTACTTCGAGCAGCGGGACGAGCTGCTCGGCAGGGGTCATGGAACCGTGGTTGCCGACCATCAGCGACTCCTTGGGCTCCCGCTCCGAGGCGATGAGCAGGACGTCGTCCCGGGCCGCCGCGATCACGTCGCCGAGCCGGTCGTACACCCGCTCGTCGATCCGGGGCCCGAACCAGCCCGCGGCGATCGCCTCGTCGCGCGAGGCCACCCAGAACTGCTCGCCGAGGACCTCGCGCCAGCAGGTCAGGACGTCGTCCGCGGCACCCGGTACGGCGTAGACGTGGCGCGCGCGGCCCTCGCCGCCCAGCAGGGCGACCCCGGCACGCAGCTCCCAGTCCTCGTCGAAGTCGATGCGGTGCTCCTCGTCGAAGGGCACGTCGACCATGCCGTGGTCGGCGGTGACGTACAGCGCGCTGCGCGGCGGCAGTTGCTCGGCGAGGCGCTGGACGAGCCGGTCGACGTACATGAGCTGGCCGCGCCAGGTGTCGGAGGCGACGCCGTAGCGGTGGCCGGCGCCGTCGAGTTCGGCGTAGTACGTGTAGACCAGGGAGCGGTCGCCTGCGGCGAGCTGCTCGGCGGCGAGGTCCATGCGTTCCTCGCCGGTCAGCCGCCCGTGGAAGGTGCCGCCGCTGAGCGCCACCTTGGTCAGCGGGGTGTTCTGGAAGGTGGGCGAGGACACCTGGGCGGCGTGCACGCCCGCCCGGTCGGCGAGCTGGAAGATCGTGGGGTACGGCTGCCAGGCGCCGGGCGAGGTCCAGGGCTGCCAGCGGAGCTGGTTCATCAGCTCGCCGGTGGCCGGGTTGCGCACGGTGTAGCCGGGCAGGCCGTGGGCGCCGGGCGGGAGGCCGGTGCCGACGGAGGCGAGGGAGGTCGCGGTGGTCGCCGGGTAGCCGGCGGTGAGGGGGCGTCCGGTGCCGCCGCGGGAGCCGGCGAGGAGGGCGTGGAGGTAGGGCGCCTCGTCCGCGTGGTCCTTGATCTGCTCCCAGCCGAGGCCGTCGATCAGGAAGACGCAGTTGCGGTCGGCCGGGGCCAGCTCGGGGATCGCCGCGGTGGTGCCGGGGACGCCCATGCCCGCGGCCAGGGTGGGCAGCAGGTCGGCGAGGGAGCCGCTGCCGTACTCGGGTACGGGTGCGGAGTCGACGGTGAGGGGCTCGGGGTGGTCCCAGGCTGGCTGCGCCATCAGCGGGTCAGATCCGCGGTGGCCTCGGAGAGCGACTGGGCGAAGGCGAGCGCCTGGCGCACGGTCTCCGGGCCGTCGCCCGCCTCGCTGACGCGCAGGCTGAGGTCGTCCGCCGTCGAGTTGCCGGTGTAGCCGTGGTCGGCGTCGCAGTTGGGGTCGCCGCAGGCGGCGGGCTCCAGGTCGATGCGGGAGACGGCGCCCCAGCCGATGGTCAGCACGACCTCGCGGGGCAGGGTGCCCGGGGTGTACGACTCGGGGTTGGCGACCACCCGGCTGACCACGACCGACGAGATCCGGCCGAGCTTCACGGACTCGGTGGAGGTGGTGGCGTACGGCGTCGGGGAGGTGGTGTCGGCGGCCTGCTCGTCGGTGTGGCTGACGATGAAGCGGTTGCCGGTGAGGACCAGCACCGTCACATGCCGGCGGACCTCGTTCTGGTCGAACGTGGTCTCCTGGTGGACCAGGAACGACGTGATGGGCTCGCCGCCCACGGCGGCCTCCACCGCCTCGGCCACGAGGGCCGGGTAGTAGCCGCTGCGCTCGATCGCCGCGCGCAGCCCCTGGGTCGTCGTACTGGTCTTGGCCATGCCGTCCATCCTAATCCGTGGGTAAGGGCGGTCCGGGCCAGTCAAGGGCAACCCCGCCCCTCACGACAGGCCCGAACCCCTCTCACCTCCCCGGAGGCCCCACCCAGGGCGCGAATCGCCGCCCGGGCGCCAGGTCCCCGCTCCAGTACCGCAGCACCTGCCCTTGAACGACTTCCAGCCGCTGGGCGGCGACGAGGCACGGCGCGGGTTCGGTGCCGCCGGCGTCGGCCTCGAAGGCGATCACGACGGGCGGTGCCTCGCCGAGCCGGCGGGCCAACGCCCGCAGCTCGTCGGGGGTGGGGACCCGGAAGACCGGGTCCTGGAAGGCGGCCGGGCACCGGACGAAGGCGGGATCGCCGAAGACCAGTTCGAGGCCGTGGTGGTAGGTGAGGTCGTGGCCGGCCGCCAGCCGGAGTTCCGCCGGGTTCCAGGCGATCACGTCCCAGTCCCACCAGGAGCCGTCGGGCAGCGTGAGAGGGCCGGGCGCCTCAAGGTCGGGAGGGTTCACCGCAGCCCCTCAGTAGGCCGGGAGCGTGCGGGGGCCGAGGTCGTCTCGGGCCGGGGGTGGGGCCAGGCGGACCGAGGCGCCGAGGACGCTCAGGCCCTGGGGGGCGACGACGACCGGTTCCAGGGTGACGGCGACGACCTCGGGGTGGTCGTCGACCAGCCGGGAGACGCGCAGCAGCAGCTCCTCCAGCGCCGGGGTGTCGACAGGCGTCGAGCCGCGCCAGCCGAAGAGCAGGGGTGCCGTGCGGATCGAGCGGATCAGTGAGGTCGCGTCGCGGTCGGTGACCGGGACCAGGCGGTGCGCCATGTCGCCGAGGAGCTGGGAGGCGGCCCCGGCGAGCCCGAAGGACAGCACCGCCCCGGCGGCCGGGTCGATGACCGCGCGGACGACCGTGTCGACCCCGCGCGGGGCCATCGCCTGGACGACCGGACGCACCTCCTCCGGATTGCCGAACTGGTCGGTCAACTCGGCGTACGAGCGTCGCAGTTGCTCCTCGTCGGCGAGGTCGAGGCGGACGCCGCCCAGGTCGGCGCGGTGACGCAGATGCGGGGCGGTGGCCTTGAGGGCGACGGGGTAACCGAGGGCGGCGGCCGCCGCGGCCGCTTCGTCGGGGGTGGGCGCGGGGATCGCGCGGCGGGGGTGGATGCCGTAGCGGCCGAGCAGCTCGCATGTGTCGTCGGGGCCCAGGGTGAGGCCCTGTCCGCGCGCGAGGAGGCCCTCGATGAGCCGGGCGGCGCCCTTCTCGTCGATGTCGTCGTACTCGGGGACCCGCCCGGGTTCGGCGACCTCGCGGCGCCACTGGGCGTACTTCACGACCTCGGCGAGGGCCCGCACCGCGCGTTCGGCGGCGGGGTAGGCCGGGATGAGGTGGGCGCCCTCGGGGGCCGCGGCGGCGGGCGGGCGGGGGCCGCCGTCCTCCGACGCGGCGGCACGCGCGCGGGCGGCCGCTTCCGGGCGGGGCGGCGCGGTGCTGGTGGCGGCCGACAGGGCGGCGGCGAGGCCGCCGAGTTCCACGTGGACGACGAGGACCGGCTTCGCGGGCGCCGCGGCCGCGGCGGAGCGCAGCGCCTCGGCCAGCGCCGCGTCCCCGGTGGACGTCTCCCCGATCGCCGGTATCGCCGTCACCACGACCGCGTCGCACGAGGCGTCGTCCAGCGCGCGGGCGAGGGCGGCGTGGAAGTCCTCGGCCGAGGCTTCCGTCGTGAGGTCCAGCGGGGGCAGCGGCCGCAGCCCCTCGGCGAGGCACGCGTCGTAGGTCAGCAGCCCGAGGGACTCGGAGTTGCCGAGGATGGCCACGCGGGCGCCGGTCGGCAGCGGCTGGCGGGCCAGCAGCAGCCCCGTGTCGACCAGTTCGGTGATGGTGTCGACGCGGATCACCCCGGCCTGGCGCAGCAGCGCGGAGACCGTGGCGTGCGGGAGCCGGGTCGCGCGGACCGCGTGTCCCTGCGGGGCGGATCCGGCGCCCTGGACGACCACCAGCGGCTTGGCGGCGGCCGTGCGCCGTGCGAGCCGGGTGAACTTGCGGGGGTTGCCGATGGACTCCAGGTACATCAGGACGACGTCGGTGTCGGGGTCGTCGTACCAGTACTGGAGGACGTCGTTGCCGGAGACGTCCGCGCGGTTGCCGGAGGCGACGAAGGTGGAGACGCCGGTGACCCCGGTGACGCCGCCGCCGCGCCGGTGCAGCCGGGAGAGCAGGGCGATGCCGATGGCGCCCGACTGGGCGAACAGGCCGATCCGGCCGGGGCGGGGCATCTCGGGGGCGAGGGAGGCGTTGAGCCGCACCTGCGGGGAGGTGTTGACGACGCCGAATGCGTTCGGGCCGATGATCCGCATGCCGTACGCGCGTGCCTGGCGGACCAGCGCGCGCTGGCGTTCGCGCCCCTCGGGGCCGCTCTCCGCGTAGCCGGCGGACAGTACGACGAGCCCTTGGACGCCGTGTTCACCGCACTCGGTGACGACCTCGGGCACATGGTCGGCGGGGACGGCGACCACCACGAGGTCGACGGGTTCGGCGATCTCGCGGACGGAGCGGTGCGCGGGCACGCCGTCGAGGTGCTTGAGGTCCTCGGGGAACGCCTTGTTGACGGCGTACAGGGAGCCCGTGAAGCCGGCCTCGCGCAGGTTGTCCAGGACGCTGCGGCCCACGCCGCCCGGGGTGCGTCCGGCGCCGACGACGGCGACCGAGCCGGGCACCAGCAGACGCCGCACCGAGTGGGCCTCGGCGCGCTGCTCCCGCGCGCGCTGCACGGCCAGGGAGCGTTCGGTGGGTTCGAGGCCGAACTCCAGGTGGACGACGCCGTCCTCGAAGCTGCGCTTCTGGGTGTAGCCGGCGTCCGTGAACACCTTGATCATCTTGTTGTTGGCGGGGAGCACCTCGGCGGCGAAGCGGCGGATGCCGCGCTCGCGCGCGACGGCCGCGATGTGTTCGAGGAGCGTGGAGGCGACGCCGCGGCCCTGGTGGGCGTCCTGCACGAGGAAGGCGACCTCGGCCTCGTCGGCCGGGGCGGAGGCGGCCATGCCGTCGGCGCCGATGCGGTCGTAGCGTACGGTGGCGATGAACTCGCCGCCGACCGTGGCCGCGAGTCCCACCCTGTCCACGAAGTCGTGGTGCGTGAAGCGGTGGACGTCCTTCGCGGACAGACGCGGGTAGGGCGCGAAGAAGCGGTAGTACTTCGACTCGTCCGACACCTGCTCGTAGAAGCTGACCAGGCGCTCGGCGTCATCGACGGTGATGGGGCGGATGCGCGCGGTGCCGCCGTCGCGCAGCACCACGTCGGCTTCCCAGTGGGCGGGGTACTCGTGCCGGTCCGAGGCGCTCTGCATGGGGCCCAGAGTACGGCTCGCGTACGACAACGGCGCGAGGCAGTCTGTGGAGGACGGAGGTCGGATCGAGGCCGCGATCCGACAGCCGCACGGGAACGGGACGCATGACCCGTTCCTCCCGTGCTTCACGTGTGGAACACTGGTCTAGACAACCTGAGAACCGAAGGGCAGCAACACATGGCTGAGCGCCGCGTCAACGTCGGCTGGGCCGAGGGCCTCCACGCCCGCCCCGCTTCCATCTTCGTCCGAGCCGCCACGGCCGCAGGCGTGCCCGTGACGATCGCCAAGGCCGACGGCAAGCCCGTCAACGCGGCCTCCATGCTGGCCGTCCTCGGCCTCGGCGCCCAGGGTGGCGAGGAGATCGTCCTCGCCACGGACGCCGAGGGTGCGGACGCCGCCCTCGACCGGCTGGCGAAGCTGGTCGCCGAGGGTCTCGAGGAGCTTCCCGAGACCGTCTGACGTCCGGTCACCGCGGTACGCGAGCCGCGTCGCCCTCCGGGGCGGCGCGGCTCCGCCGTTTCCGGCCTTTTCCGGGCGGCCGTACTCGCCCGCCCCACGGCAGAGGAATTACCGACGACACACCCGGAAAACATGTCCGGGCATACGAAGGGCTCGACACCGGAATTTCCGGGCGCGCGATGAAAAGGGCAGCGGAAATACAGCTCCGCCGAATACCTCTTCTTTGTATACGGCCACCGTGTTAATGCCGCAGACCCGTGATGTTTACGGGAGGTTGCGAAGTCCTCACACGATCGGCGCGCTCGGTCCCGCCGGAGAATCGCAGCCGGTGCGCGGCCGTCGCGCGCTCGGTGTGCAGCGCCGTGAGCGCCCGCGCGCGGTCTCCGTCGCCGCGCGCCACCGCGTCCACGATCGCGCCGTGCTGGACCCAGGACTCCACCGGGTCGGCCGGGGCGTCCACCGCGTACATCCAGGCGATCTTGTGCCGGAGCTGGGTGAGCATCGAGGTCAGGGCCTGGCTCCCGGAGGCCTGGGCGAGCGTCTCGTGGAACCAGCCGCCCAGGGAGCGCAGATCCTCGCTGTTGCCCCTCCTGGCGCGCTCCTGGCCCAGCCGGACGAGTCCGCGCAGCACCTTCAGATGGGCCTCGGTGCGGCGCTGGGCGGCGCGGGCGGCGCCGAGCGGTTCGAGGAGCATCCGCATCTCCAGCAGGTCGGCCGCCTCGTGCTCGGTGGGCTCGGCCACGCACGCGCCCGCGTGCCGGCGTGTGACCACGAAGCCCTCGGCCTCCAGGGTGCGCAGCGCCTCGCGGACGGGGACCCGGGAAACTCCGTAGCGGCGGGCGAGGAGTTCCTCGGTGAGGCGGCTGCCGCGCTCGTAGACACCGGCGACGATGTCGTCCCGGATCGCCGTGCACACCGAATGCGCCGGAATACGCATGACCGACCTCCGCCTTAATCCCCGTGAAACGTCGACGATTGACGTGTGTTCCGTGACTCTATTGCAATGAGCCGGAATTTCCGACGGCAGGCCGGAATCCAGGGATATTTTTTGGACAGCGGGTGCCCGAAAACGACGAAAGCCCCGGCCGTGGGGCCGGGGCCGGACGATGTGTCGCCGTCCGCCGTCAGAAGCTGTCGTGCGTCGTCAGAGGTTCACGCCGTGCGAGCGGAGGTAGGCGACCGGGTCCAGGTCGGAGCCGTACTCCGCCGTGGTGCGGGCCTCGAAGTGCAGGTGCGCGCCGGTGACGTTGCCGGTCGCGCCGGACAGGCCGATCTGCTGGCCCGGGGTGACCTGCTGGCCGACCGAGACACCGATGGAGGACAGGTGACCGTACTGGGTGTACGTGCCGTCGTTCATCTTGATGACGATCTGGTTGCCGTACGCGCCGCCCCAGCCGGCCTCCACGACGGTGCCCATGCCGACCGCGTGCACCGGGGTGCCGCTGGAGGCGTGGAAGTCGACGCCGGTGTGGCTGCCGGAGGACCACAGAGAGCTGCTGGCCTGGTAGCCGGTGGAGACGTAGGAGCCGCTGATCGGCATCACGAAGGTGTTGAGGCGCTTGCGCTCGGCCTCACGGGCGGCACGCGCGCGTGCCTCGCGCTCCTCGGCGGCCTTCTTGGCGGCGGCCTCGCGGGCGGCCTCCTCGAAGGCGGCTTCCTTCTGCGCCATGACCTGGTTGTCGATCTGGTCGGCGACGTCGTCGCCGGTGACCACGGGGATCAGCGCGGTCTGCGCGGGGGCGGGTTCCGCGGCGAAGGCCGGGGAGGAGGCGACAGTGGCCATCACGCCGGTGGTGGTGAGAGCCGCGACGCCGGCCGCGCGGGCGCTGGTGCGCTGCATCCGGCTGGGGCGACGGTGCTTCCCGGCCGGCTTCCCGGCGGCGTAGGTGAACGCCATGAAGTTGGGCGGTCCTTTCCTTCCTTCTCGCCTACCGGGTTAGCTGACGGGTTCGGAGCAGGAAGGTCTCCTACGGGCCCCCTCGCGTACGCGCGGGCGTCCGATTCACCCCAGGGACTGCACAGAGTGGGTCCCCGGCTCCCCTGGCTCGCGCCGTACGGGGACTCGGCGATGACTGTCCGGTGCCGCGGATGCGGCGCACTGCCTGACGAACAGCCCGACTGACGCTATGCGGCGCCGCTTTCAATCCTCAAACGGATCACGGTTTTTGTAGCGCACGCCACAGGGCAGACAGGCAGCCTCCGCATCAATTCGGACATCTGGCGGCCCTGGTGACGCTTCCGTCGCCCAGGGCCGCCCGACGCGTGTGGCGGACGTACGCGCGTACGCGGCCGCGCAGTTGTCCGTTTGCCGGCTACTCGGCGTGTCCGGCTACTCGGCGTGTCCGGCTACGCGGTGTGTCCGGCTACTCGGCCGCGACGACCGTCACCTCGCCGATCCCGAGGGCCGCCACGGCGTCCCGGATCTGCGAGGCGTCGCCCACGAGGACCGTGACCAGGCGGTCCACCGGGAAGGCGTTCACGGCCGCCGCGGTGGCCTCCACGGTGCCGGTCGCGGCCAACTGCTGGTACAGCGTGGCCTGGTAGTCGTCGGGCAGGTGCTGCTCGACCTGGTCGGCGAGCGTGCCCGCGACGGCGGCGGCGGTCTCGTACTTCAGCGGCGCCACACCGACGAGGTTCTGCACCGCGACGTCGCGCTCGGCGTCGGTGAGCCCCTCGGCCGCGAGGGTGCGCAGCACCTTCCACAGGTCGTCCAGGGCCGGCCCGGTGTTCGGGGTGTCCACGGAGCCGCTGATGGCGAGCAGCGCGGCGCCCGAGCCGTCCGGGGCGGAACGCAGGACCTGGCCGAACGCCCGCACGCCGTAGGTGTAGCCCTTCTCCTCGCGCAGGACGCGGTCCAGACGGGAGGTGAGGGTGCCGCCGAGGCAGTAGGTGCCGAGCACCTGCGCGGCCCACACGCGGTCGTGCCGGTCGGCGCCGATCCGGCCGATCAGGAGCTGCGTCTGGACGGCACCCGGGCGGTCCACGATGACGACCCGGCCGGCGTCGTCGGCGGTCACCGGAGCGACCGGCAGGGGCTGGGCCTGGGAACCCGTCCAGGCGCCCAGGGTGTCGCCGAGCAGCGCCTCCAGGTCGACACCGGTGAGGTCGCCGACGACCACGGCGGAGGCGGTGGCGGGCCGGACGTGCTTCTCGTAGAAGGCACGGACGGCCGCCGAGTCGATGTTCTCGACGGTCTCCGCGGTGCCCTGGCGGGGGCGCGACATGCGCGCGGTGGCCGGGAACAGCTCCTTGGACAGTTCCTTGGCCGCGCGGCGGGAGGGGTTGGCCAGCTCGTGCGGGATCTCGTCCAGGCGGTTGCGGACCAGGCGTTCGACCTCGCTGTCGGCGAACGCGGGCGCGCGCAGGGCGTCGGCGACCAGGCCGAGCGCCTTCGGCAGCCGGGAGACGGGCACCTCCAGGCTCAGCCGGACGCCGGGGTGGTCGGCGTGTGCGTCGAGGGTGGCGCCGCAGCGCTCCAGCTCGGCGGCGAACTCCTCGGCGGAGTGCTTGTCGGTGCCCTCGGAGAAGGCGCGCGCCATGATCGTGGCGACGCCGTCCAGACCGGCCGGCTCGGCGTCCAGGGGCGCGTCGAGGATGATCTCGACGGCGACGACCTGCTGGCCGGGGCGGTGGCAGTGCAGCACGGTGAGGCCGTTGGCCAGCGTGCCGCGCGCGGGTGCCGGGAAGGCCCACGGGGTGGCCTCGCCGGCCTGGGGCTGGGGGTGGAACTCCATCGCGGCGAGCTCGCTCACTGGGCCGCCTCCTCGTTCTCGTCCTGGTCGGCGGTGGCTTCGGGGGCGGCGGGCTCGTAGACGAGGACCGCGCGGTTGTCGGGCCGCAGGCGCGCTTCGGCGACCTGCCGCACCTCCTCCGGGGTGATGTCCAGCACGCGCTGTACGGCGGTCAGGGCGAGCTGCGGGTCGCCGAACAGGACGGCGAAGCGGCACAGTTCGTCCGCGCGCCCGGCGACCGTGCCGAGCCGGTCCAGCCACTCGCGCTCCAACTGGGCCTGGGCGCGCTCCATTTCCTCGTCCGTGGGGCCGTCCGCGGCGAACCGGGCGAGTTCCTCGTCGATGGCGGCCTCGATGACGGGCACCTCGACGTCCCCGGACGTCTTCACGTCCAGCCAGCCCAGGGAGGGTGCCCCGGCGAGCCGCAGCAGTCCGAAGCCGGCGGCGACGGCCGTACGGTCGCGGCGCACCAGCCGGTTGTAGAGGCGGGAGGACTCGCCGCCGCCGAGGACGGTGAGCGCGAGGTCGGCCGCGTCGCTCTCGCGCGTGCCGTCGTGCGGGAGCCGGTAGGCGGCCATCAGGGCGCGGGACGGCACCTCCTCCTCGATGACCTCGCGCAGCTCCTCGCCGATGACCTCGGGCAGCGCGCCGTCACGTGGGGTGGGCTTGCCGTCGTGGGCGGGGATGGAGCCGAAGTACTTCTCGATCCAGGCGAGCGTGCGCTCCGGGTCGATGTCGCCGACGACCGACAGCACGGCGTTGTTCGGCGCGTAGTACGTGCGGAAGAACGCGCGCGCGTCCTCCAGCGTCGCCGCGTCCAGGTCGGCCATCGAGCCGATCGGCGTGTGGTGGTAGGGGTGGCCGTCCGGGTAGGCGAGCGCGGTCAGCCGCTCGAACGCGGTGCCGTAGGGGACGTTGTCGTAGCGCTGGCGGCGTTCGTTCTTCACCACGTCGCGCTGGTTCTCCATGGACTCCTCGTCCAGGGCGGCCAGCAGGGAGCCCATGCGGTCGGCCTCCAGCCAGAGGGCGAGCTCGAGCTGGTGGGCGGGCATGGTCTCGAAGTAGTTGGTGCGCTCGAAGCTGGTGGTGCCGTTGAGCGAGCCGCCGGCGCCCTGGACCAGCTCGAAGTGGCCGTTGCCCTTGACCTGGCCGGAGCCCTGGAACATCAGGTGCTCGAAGAGGTGAGCCAGGCCGGTGCGGCCCTTGACTTCATGGCGCGAACCGACGTCGTACCAGAGGCACACCGCCGCGACAGGGGTCAGGTGGTCCTCGGAGAGCACCACCCGCAGCCCGTTCGCCAGGCGGTGCTCGGTCGCTGTCAGGCCCCCGGTGCCTGCCTGGTCTGTGGCCGTGTGACCCATGGGCATGTACGTCCTTCCGATCGCGGACGCGGTCGTGCGAACCGCGCGCTTCCTGCCGGTCCTGTCACTGTATGCAACCGCACGCTCGGGCGACGAAGTTCCCGGAGGACGTACGCCGAGAGCGAGATGTGGGGGGCGGGGGGTTGGTGGGGTGCGGGCGCGGGAGTGAGCCGGATCGGGTGTGGAAGGCGAGACGGGGAGCGAGAGCCGGATCGCGCGCGGGAGCGCAGCTCGGGACGAACGCCGGACGGGGTGCGGAAGCCGAGCCGGCACACGCGTCGGATCCGGCGCGGACGGCTAGCCGGGTTCAGCGCAGAACCGGGCGCGGAGGCCGAACCAGGATGGGCACGGATCTCGCGCACAGGACGAGTCGGACCGGACGCGGGGCTGAGCCGCACCGGACGCGGAACTGAGTCGCACCGAGCACCGGGCCGGGCACGGAAGGCGAGTCGGGGCCAGCTCAGGAAAGGGGTGGTCCGTGGGATGGCGTAGCCTGCGGGCAACCGTGGCAGGTGCGGTGACTTGCGTGGCGGGGCCCGGCACGGCGTCCCTCCGTGCGCACCGGGTCCTGGCCCGCCCTGTCAGTGCCACGGTCCACAATGGTCCGCGTCAGATCCCGTCACACGCCCCAGCAAGGAGCCGGCAGCGATGGCCCGCCGCAGCACGAAGACCCCGCCGCCCGACGACTCGTACGAGGAGCGGATCCTCGACATCGACGTCGTCGACGAGATGCAGGGCTCCTTCCTCGAGTACGCGTACTCGGTCATCTACTCCCGCGCCCTGCCGGACGCCCGTGACGGCCTCAAGCCGGTGCACCGCCGCATCGTCTACCAGATGAACGAGATGGGCCTGCGCCCCGACCGCGGCTATGTGAAGTGCGCGCGCGTGGTCGGCGAGGTGATGGGCAAGCTGCATCCGCACGGCGACGCGTCGATCTACGACGCCCTGGTGCGGATGGCCCAGCCCTTCTCCATGCGCGTGCCGCTGGTCGACGGCCACGGCAACTTCGGCTCGCTCGGCAACGACGACCCGCCCGCCGCCATGCGGTACACCGAGTGCCGTCAGGCCGAGGCGACGAGCCTGATGACGGAGTCGATCGACGAGGACACGGTCGACTTCGCCCCCAACTACGACGGCCAGGAGCGGGAGCCGGTCGCGCTGCCCGCCGCCTTCCCGAACCTGCTGGTCAACGGCGCGTCCGGGATCGCGGTCGGCATGGCCACCAACATGCCGCCGCACAACCTGGGCGAGGTGATCGCGGCCGCCCGCCATCTGATCCGCCACCCGAACGCGGATCTGGACGCGCTGATGAAGTTCGTCCCGGGCCCCGACCTGCCCACCGGCGGCCGCGTCGTCGGCCTCTCCGGCATCCGGGACGCGTACGAGTCCGGCCGCGGCACCTTCAAGATCCGCGCCACGGTGTCCGTGGAGACCGTGACCGCCCGCCGCAAGGGCCTGGTGATCACCGAACTGCCGTTCACCGTCGGCCCCGAGAAGGTCATCGCCAAGATCAAGGACCTGGTCGGCGCGAAGAAGATCCAGGGCATCGCCGACGTCAAGGACCTCACCGACCGCGCGCACGGCCTGCGCCTGGTCATCGAGATCAAGAACGGTTTCGTGCCCGAGGCCGTCCTGGAGCAGCTCTACAAGCTGACCCCCATGGAGGAGTCCTTCGGCATCAACAACGTGGCGCTGGTGGACGGCCAGCCGCTCACGCTGGGCCTGAAGGAGCTGCTGGAGGTCTACCTCGACCACCGGTTCAACGTGGTCCGCCGGCGCAGCGAGTTCCGCCGCGGCAAGCGCCGTGACCGTCTGCACCTGGTGGAGGGCCTGCTGACGGCGCTCGTCGACATCGACGAGGTCATCCGGCTGATCCGCTCCAGCGAGAACAGCGCGCAGGCCAAGGAGCGCCTGATCGAGCGCTTCTCGCTGTCGGACGTCCAGACCCAGTACATCCTGGACACACCGCTGCGCCGGCTCACCAAGTTCGACCGCATCGAGCTGGAGTCGGAGAAGGAGCGCCTCAACGCGGAGATCGCCGAACTGACCCGCATCCTGGAGTCGGACGCCGAGCTGCGCAAGCTGGTCTCCGCCGAACTGGCCGCGGTGGCCAAGAAGTTCGGCACCGAGCGCCGTACGGTCCTGATGGAGTCCTCGGGCAGCACCGCCTCCGCGGTGCCGCTCCAGGTCGCGGACGACCCCTGCCGGGTCCTGCTGTCCTCCACGGGTCTGCTGGCCCGCACGGCGAACGGCGACCCGTTCACGGCGGACGAGAACGCCAAGCGGACCAAGCACGACGTGATCGTCTCGGCGGTGCCGGCCACCGCGCGCGGGGAGATCGGCGCGGTCACCTCTGCGGGACGGTTGCTGCGGATCAACGTCGTGGACCTGCCGCAGCTCCCGGACACCGCCTCGGCGCCCAATCTGTCCGGCGGCGCCCCGCTGACGGAGTTCGTCTCCCTGGAGGGCGACGAGACGCTGGTCTGCCTGATCACGCTGGACGAGTCCTCGCCGGGCCTCGCCCTCGGCACCGAACAGGGCGTGGTCAAGCGGGTGGTGCCGGACTACCCGACCAACAAGGAGGAGCTGGAGGTCGTCACCCTCAAGGAGGGCGACCGGATCGTGGGCGCGGTCGAGCTGCGCACCGGCGAGGAGGACCTGGTCTTCATCACCGACGACGCCCAGCTCCTGCGCTACCAAGCCGCGCAGGTCCGGCCGCAGGGCCGCCCGGCGGGCGGTATGGCGGGCATCAAGCTCACCGAGGGCGCGAAGGTGATCTCGTTCACCGCGGTGGACCCGGCGGCGGACGCGGTGGTCTTCACGGTGGCGGGCTCGCGCGGCACCCTGGACGACTCCGTGCAGACGACGGCCAAGCTGACCCCGTTCGACCAGTACCCGCGCAAGGGCCGGGCCACCGGCGGGGTGCGCTGCCAGCGGTTCCTGAAGGGCGAGGACTGCCTGTCCTTCGCCTGGGCGGGCGCCGTCCCGGCGAAGGCGGCCCAGAAGAACGGCCTGCCCGTCGACCTCCCGGAGGCGGACCCGCGCCGTGACGGCTCGGGCGTGTCGCTGGGGAAGACGGTGGGCGTGGTGGCGGGGCCGCTCTAAGCCACGGGCTCCTGATCCTGCTCGAAGTGCTCCTGCTCCTGTACGAAGCGGAGGACGCCCCACATACCGTGCTCGTCGGCGGTGTGCGGGGCGTCGCTCACACAGGCGTCCAGTTCCCGGACGAGCGCGGGCGCGTCGATGCCGGCGCCGATGAGAACGAGCTGCGTGAGACGGCCCTCCCCGGCCGCGCCGTTCCAGGGCTCCGGATAGAAGCGCAGGAAGCGGCCGACGGCGTGCACCGCGTACCGGTTCCCGGTGTCGTGCGCGCCGAAGTCGACGTACCCCTTGATCCGGTAGAGCCCCTCCGGCCTGCTGTCGAGGAACCGCATCAGCCGACGCGGGTCGAGGGGGACGGCGGAGACGAAGGAGGCGCTGTCGTAGGCGGCGTGCAGATGGCCGTCGTGCGCGCCGTCCGGCCGATGCAGGTCGTCGAAGGACAGTTGCCCGATGCGCTCCTCGCTCGGCCGGCAGTCGAAAAGGAACTCCGGGTCGATCCGGCCGTAGGTGGCCGCTACGACGGCGGCCCGGTCGGCGAGCGCCCGGACGGCCCCGAGGACCCGCTCGGCGCCGGAGTCGTCGGCGACCCGGTCGAGCTTGTTCACGACGACGAGGTCGGCGAGCGCGAGATGCCGGTCGATCTCGGGGTGCTTCGCCCGGGTCGCGTCGAACTCGGCGGCGTCGACGACCTCGACGAGTCCGCCGTAGACGATCCCCGGGTGCTCGCTGGCGAGCAGCATCCGTACGAGTTCCTGGGGTTCGGCGAGACCGCTGGCCTCGATGACGATCACGTCGATGCCGGTCTCGGGGCGGGCGAGCCGCTCCAGGTAGACGTCGAGTTCGCTCGCGTCGACGGCACAGCACAGGCAGCCGTTGCCGAGGGAGACGGTGGAGTCGCCGAGCGCGCCGGCCACGGCCATGGCGTCGATCTCGATGGCCCCGAAGTCGTTGACGATCGCACCGATCCTGCTGCCGCCGCTGCGGTGCAGGAGATGGTTGAGCAGGGTCGTCTTGCCGGAACCGAGGAATCCGGCGAGCACGACGACCGGGATCTGCCGGGGACCGGGACCGTGCGACACCGCGGCCTCCTCCGGGCCGGGACCGTGCGACACCGTGCCTTCCTCCGGGCCGGAACCGTGCGACACCGGGACCTGCTGCGGACCAAGGCTCTGCTGTGACACCGTGCGACCTCTCTGACACCCGCGCGTGCACCGGCTCACGGCTCCGGCGCGCGTTCGGAAACGGAATGCGGGCCCAGGATACGAGCCGGGGGAAAGCCTCCCAGGTGAACGATTGTCGGCAGCGCGCGCGGGGCAGACGTCAGGCAAGGCGCTGGTGCGTGCGACCCTCGCTTCCCTCCGTGCGCCTCCTCTCCGCCTCCCCCGCCGATCAGAGCCGCTCGGCACCCTGGGAGACGGCACGCGCCGCCCACAGCTCGCCGGCCCCGGCCCGCCCACCCGCATCCCGCCGACCGGCGCAGGGCCGCCTGATTCGGGGGTTGTTGACATGGCCACAGAAAAAGCGTGGAAGCGTCGATTGGAATGCACCGTCACAGCCGGGCTGGGCATGGCAGGAGGTGCACTCCTGGCCCTGGCAGTACGACGCCAGTCGCTCACGGCTCTCCAAGCACGCCTTGAGCGACTGGAAGACACCGCGCGCTCCCAGCGGGACAGCAATCTGGCCAGCCAACAGCGTCTGCACTGGGAACTCCTGAGCAAGGCGATAGACGACCCCGAACTCGCCGAAGTCCTCGACCTCTACGAGGTTCCCGTGAATTCGAAGCAGCGGCGCCAATACATCTTCGCCAATGCCTTGTACACCAACCTGCTTTTCTACTATCGGATCGGCAATCTGAGTCACGAAGAGTTCTTCAAGCATGTTCGAGGCATCTTCCAGAGCCCGATCGTCAGAGAGTACTGGTACGCCACGAGGCATCAACGCGCCAGCATCACCGACACGGACGAGGCAGAACTCGGGCTGCTTGTCGACGACCTTCTGCGGCAACTGGAAGACGCGGACACCGAGGAGTGGTGGGTGGTGGGAGAACCACCAGACCACCCGTAACGGATCAATAAAGTTACCCGTTCTCTCAGATGCCAGTGGTTGACTGCTGCGCAACCGCGCAAGATTTCGACCGCCACGAGAGACCGTCACTTCCGCCGCCCGGTGGTTGAGGCATGCCCTACAGGGCCGCCGAACGGACCGCGCCGCAGCAGTGCGCAGGCACTCACGCCTTGAGATCAAAGGACAATCGCACAGTGAGTCAGATCATCCGCCGCCTCGGAGTCCCGCCGAGCGAGCGAGGCAGCACGTCCAGCGCCACTTGCCCGGACATTTTTGAGCTGAAAGACGGAAATTTCGCCGTCATCGGGACCGACATGACCGACTCACTCGACTCGCAGCTCCCGAAGGACGCCGCCCGGGCCGACTACGAGCGCATCGTGGTCATCAGCAGGGACACCCTGATCAAGGCAAAAGCAGACATCCCAGATATGTAAGAGAAAACGCCGCGCAGGGACACAGGCTCCCCCCGTCGGCACAGAGCTCCACCGCACCATCCGGCGGGCCCGGCACCGCGGTATCGCGCTGTCGGGCCCGTTCCCGATTTCCAGGTCGCACACACCATTGCCAAGGAGCGCAGCATGCCCTCTGTTCCGTCCTGGTACTCGACCGCCAAGTTCTGCGCGGCCTGACTCCTCACCTCACTCGGCATCGCTCTGGCCGGCGTCATATCCGTGGCAGTCGGAGGCTGGTTGATCGATGGAGCCGAATGGGCGGAAGGCGGCAGAAAGGCGGCAACCGAACGTAGCGCCGTCGGCGATTACTTTGGAGGCGTGAGCGCACTCTTCTCAGGCCTGGCACTCATCCTGCTGATCGCCACCCTGCTCTTCCAGAAGCGCGAGTTGCGTATGCAGCGCGAGGATCTCATTCTCCAGCGCCAGGAATTGACGGCATCGCGCGAGGAACTCCGTAGGAGCGCCGAGGCGGATCTGCGCGGACTGCACGTCCAACTGACCCAGATAGCCATGGCCGAGCCCGCCCTCGCGGAAGTATGGAACGACGTACCGGCGGATTCACCGCAGGAGTTGCGCCAAAGCCTCTTCGCCAATCTCACCTTCAGTCACTACGTCCTGGTGTACAGCTGGGGCGGGGTCACCGAGGGTGAACTCCTGCGCTATGCGAACAGCCTGCTGCGGAGTCCCGCGTTCCAGCGCTACTGGGAGGCGACTCGTCCGAGCAAGGTGAACCTGCCACCGGACAGCGCGGAGGCACGCGTCTTCCGCCTCTTCGAGCAAGCGCTGTCGGAATTGTCGGCGGCGGGCCCGCCCGGCAGCGCGCACTGACGCGCCCAGGCCATTAGGCCCCTGGCGAGGGCCGCGCCCCACGCCGTGAACCAGGACCAAGGGGCCGCCGAGGTGCTCCGGGTGAAGCCGCGACCGTGTACGCGTACGTCAGCCGTGGGCGGCGGGCTCAGCAGCCGGCGGGCGCCCGGTGGGCGGGGCCGTACGCTGGACGCCCGGGGGGTGGAGGCGCTCGCGTGCCGCGGTCGGCGGAAGGAGAGCTGGGACGCCGACCTGGCCGTATGCACCCGTCTCACCCTCATCGACCAGAACCAGTACTACTTCCGCAGCACCGACGCGACCGAGCTGGCCGCCCGGCTCGCGGTCGAGGCGCTGGCCGGTCACAGCAGCCCCGTCGACCGGGTGAAGGTGTCCGCCATCGCCGCCGCGGTGGCCGGTCTGCTGCGGTTCGGTCTCGTCGCCGCCCTGTCGACGAAGGAGCCCAAAGGCCCGCCGGACGTCTGTGAGCCCGGCTCAGCGAGTGCGCCGCCCTCCCCAGCTCCAGGCCCTGGGCACGGCGCTCGGTCTGCTCGGCGACTACATCTCACCGCCTCCACACGCGCGGTGTGCGGCGCGGCCGGCGGAGGCGCCCGCCGTCTGCTCCTCGGCGTGCTCGACGCCGGTCACGCCACCCCGGTGATCGCCGGGGAACTGCGGGCCGGACACCGTGTCCCGCGGCTGGGGCTCTACACCGGCAAGGATCCACGCGCGCGTGCCCCGTTCACCCTCCTGGCCGACATTCCCGAGGCGGCCCACGACATCGTGGCCACCACCACCCGCCAGACCTCGCGCTCGCCGTCCTGACCGCCTCCAGCGGCATGTCCCCCGCCCGACGAGACGATCTTCGCCGTCGCCCGAACGGCGGGCTGGACCGCCCACACTCGGGATGAGTACGGGGACCGGCCACTACCTGGGGCCGAAGCCGCCCCGCCCTCGCCGAGTGAGCGGCGCGACACTCCCCGAGTGATCAACGCGACGCCGAGCACACGGCGTCGTAGACATGACTCGGAAGTCGCTCCGCGTCAAGTCAGGTTAGGCTCACCTCTGTGAGTACGTGCGCGACCGTCTCGCGGGACCTCGACGAGCCCCTGTCCGGAACCGCGGCCACGGCATCGACCTGGCTCCTCCTGGAACAGCCGGGCCCCTGGGGTGCGAAAGCGCTGGTGCAGAGCCACCTGGACCCCGTCCTGGGCCGCGCCCTGGAAACGGCCGCCCAGGGCACGGGCGTGCGCGTCGCGCTCATCAGACGTCCCGGACGCCACGCGGACTTCGGCACCCCGCCGCTGCGCCAGGTGTACGCCGCGCACACCGTCCCGGGACGGGTCTGGCTGCGCAGCGCCTGGACCCACGACCCGGGCCGGCTGCTCGACCTGGACTTCGCCGCCCTCGGCCGGGGCGACCACCGCACCTTCGACACCGCGCTGCGGGGCGGCCCGCACACCGGCGACCCGCTGGCCCTCGTCTGCACCAACGGCAAGCGCGACCGGTGCTGCGCGCTCCTCGGCCGCCCCCTCGCCGCCGAACTGGCCGCGTCGGGTGTGGAGGGCGTCTGGGAGGTCACCCATCTGGGCGGCCACCGCTTCTCCCCCACCCTGCTCGTCCTGCCGTACGGATACGCGTACGGCCGCGCCGAGGCCCACACGGTCAAGGAAGTCCTGCACGGCGTCCAGGACGGCCGGATCGTCCTCGACGGATGCCGGGGCAGCTCGGCCTGGGAACGGCCCGGCCAGGCGGCGGAACTGGCCGTCCGGAGCGTGATCGGCGAGGACGCGGCGGAAGCGCTGACGGTCGTCGCCACGCATGGCGGCGCACCGCGCTGGGAGGTGACCGTCGCGCACACCGACGGCCGCCACTGGCGTGTCACCGTGGCCCAGACGGCCTCCCAGCCGCCCCGCGAGGAGAGCTGCGGCGCGTCGGTGCTCGGCGCGCCGGCCCGGATGGACGTGG
The DNA here is from genome assembly GCF_013363615.1 of Streptomyces sp. CAI-85. Lineage (NCBI taxonomy): Bacteria > Bacillati > Actinomycetota > Actinomycetes > Kitasatosporales > Streptomycetaceae > Streptomyces > Streptomyces sp. CAI-85. The sequence continues at coordinate 31,264 of NZ_JAANNX010000046.1, forward strand.
TCGGGGTGCAGGAGCTGAGTACGGCGGGGGCCGGGGCGGCGTAGAGAGGAGGGGCCCGAGGTGGCTGAGGGCGGCCGAGAGGGCCGCACCCCTACGACCCCGCCGCCCGCCCACGTACCGTCTGGGGCATGAGTCCGCCCACGCCCAACCGCCGCCCCCTCCGCCTGGGCATGCCCCGGCGCATGTTCTCGCAGGTGCTGCTGATGCAGTTGGCGATCGCGGCGGGTGTCGCGGTGCTGGCGACCGGGCTGTTCCTGGCCCCGCTGGGTGATCAGCTCGACGACCAGGCGATGCGCCGCGCGCTCGCCATCGCGCAGACCACGGCGGCGATGCCGGGGCTCGCCGGGGAACTCCAGGACACCTCGCCCGCCGTCGACGGGCCGGTGCAGCGGGAGGCGGAGCGGATCCGCGAGGCCAGCGGCGCCGAGTACGTCGTCGTGATGGACGTCCACGGCACCCGCTGGTCGCACCCCGACCCGGGCCAGGTCGGCGGCCATGTCTCGACGGACCCCAGCCAGGCCCTGGCCGGCGAGGACGTCATGGAGATCGACGACGGCACCCTGGGCCGCTCGGCCCGCGGCAAGGTGCCCCTGCGCGACAGCGACGGCACGATCGTCGGGGCCGTCTCGGTCGGCATCGAGTACGACAGTGTCCGCGCGCGGCTGATCCACGCGATCCCAGGTCTGTTCGCCTACGCCGGCGGCGCCCTCGCGGTCGGTGCCCTGGCCGCCTGGCTGATCTCCCGCCGGGTCCAGCGGCAGACCCGTGACCTGGCCTTCTCCGACATATCGGCGCTGCTCGCGGAGCGCGAGGCGATGCTGCACGGCATCCGGGAGGGCGTCGTCGCCCTGGACCGCACCGGCCGTGTCCGTCTGCTCAACGACGAGGCCCGGCGCCTGCTGGACCTCGGCGACGAGGCCCTGGGCCGCTCGCCCGACGAGGCGCTCGGCGCGGGCCGCACGGCCGACGTCCTGGCCGGCCGGGTGACCGGCACCGACCTGATCGCCGTACGCGGACAGCGCGTCCTGGTCGCCAACCGCATGCCCACCGACGACGGCGGCGCTGTCGCCACCCTGCGCGACCGCACCGAATTCGAGCCGAGATGCATCCGATGCAAGTGCCGAAGTTCGGAGAACCGGACTAACCGTCAGCTGAAGGCGATGGTCCAGAAGCGACTCTAGCTATGCCGAGCTGGCTCTTCTTGGAAAGCCGCACCAAGATGCCTCGATGTTGTATTGAATGCAACACGTGGAAGAGAGAGTCAACCTGCCTGGCTCGGCGCGTATGGTCCTCGTCGACAACGTGGTGCCGTTCGATCCCGAGCCTCAGATCTTCGAGGCGATGCTGGAGGGATGGGCGCGGCAGCAACGCGTGCGTTTTTTGAAGAAGGAGACGATCGACCGGCGGCTGGCCCTGGTACGCCGGGCGTCTCGGTTCTCTGGGCAGTATCCCTGGCAGTGGAGTGCTGCCGAGATCGAGGCGTTCATCGACGGCCTGCGTTCAGGTAGCCGGCCGATCAAGGTGTCCACGGCACGGGGCCACCTGACCAACTTGCAGCTGTTCTTGGGCTTCGCGACCGACCCTCGATACGGGTGGGCGGCCGTGTGCACGGAGCGGTTCGGTCAGGCACCGCAGCAGGTGCTCGGCGAGTGGAACACGATCACGCACGCGAATGAGTACGAGGGGTCACCAGAGCGACGCCCTTTCACCTACGACGAAGTGCAGGCGCTCTTTGATGCGGCTGACGGGCTGGTGGAGTCCGTCCGGGCCCGGCGGCGGAAGGGGGCTCTCGCGGCTCAGCGCGATGCCGCGCTGTTGAAGATGTTCTACGCCTTCGGGCTGCGTCGGCGGGAGGCGTGGGGCTTGGATCTCGCAGACCTGCGCAGGAACCCGAAAATGCCGGCCCTGGGGCAGGTGGGCGTTGTGCAGGTGCGGTGGGGGAAGTCGTCGCGCGGCGGACCGCCGAAGCGGCGAACCGTTCTGTTGGTGCCGGAGATGGATTGGGTCGTCCCCGTCTTGCAGCAGTGGGTGGACGAAGTGCGGCCGCTGTTCTCGCCCGGGGCTCACCCGGCGTGGTGGGTGACCGAGCGCCGCGGTCGGATGTCGTGCCGGCGCATGGATGATGTCTTCGCTTCGGTTCGCGAAGCGGCGGGCCTGGACGAGGCGTTGGACCTCCACTGTCTGCGGCACTCCTACATCACGCACCTGATCGAGTTCGGATACCCGGAGCGGTTCGTCCAGGACCAGGTCGGTCATCGGTATGCATCGACGACGGCCATTTACACCGGTGTGTCGTTGGAGTTCCGCAATCGTCTGCTGACGCAGTCGCTGCGTGATCGTCACCCTGAACTGTGGGAGCCTGCTCTGTGATCAAGAAGATGGGAATCGTCTGGGGGCTGAGGCTGAGGATGGCCGAGCACGGACTGTTCCAGACCACGGATCTTGTGCCGCTGCTGGCTGAACGCGGCATCCACCTGTCCCGCGAGCAGGTGTACCGGCTGGTGACACAGCCTCCGCAGCGGCTGTCCATGGACACGCTGGCCGCGCTGTGCGACATCCTCGGCTGCACCCCTAACGATCTGATCGAAGTAGAGGTCGCAAACGCGCAGGTCCGCAAGACCGCGGAAGGTACGCCGACACCACCACCGCCAGTGCGGCGCAGCACTATCCGACGCCCCGATTCGACATGAGCCGGCCAGAGCCGCCAGCCGTGGTCCGTGCCCGCGTTGTCGCGCATCTGACGCGGGCGGTGCCCGAACTCGCTGTGGAGGAAGCCGAGCAGGCACTGGTCGCCGTCAATGCGCACCGCCACATCGGCCTCCACCGCTTGGATGACCATCTGCGTCAGCATCCCGACGCCTTGAGTTCGGGTGACGCGGATATGCCCCCTTCTCTACACCGGCTTCTGCGTCACCTGCACGCGGCCGGGCACCAGGTGACTGTTCCGGCATGCGCACGGTGCGGCAAGCAGCGCCGATTGCCGGAGCGGAGTCCGCAGGGACGCGTCTGTTCCAGCTGTGCTGCCGCAGGCCGAATGAGGGTCTGTGTCCGCTGCGATGTCGTGCGCGTCGTGGCTGCGGCGCTGCCGGAGGGGCCGTTGTGCAGCAGTTGCGTCGCTGCGGACCCGTCGCGGCACGAAGAGTGCAGCGTCTGCGAACGCCGGGCGCGCGTCAACCGCCGTCTGCCTGGCGGTCGGCCGGTGTGCGCGGCCTGCGCACACCGCCCTGCTGAATGCTGCAGTTCCTGCGGACGAACGGGTCTGGTGGCACGACGACTTGAGACCGGCCCCTTGTGTGACAGTTGCTACCGCGCTCACCGTCTGCCGCGGGAGTGCGGACTGTGCGGCAGGACAACCGTCATCCACGTCAGGGCACGCAACGGTGCTCCTGAACTTTGCCGGTCCTGTGCCAAGGGGCCAATGGCCGTGTGCATCGACTGCCGAAGGTTACGGCCCTGTACTGGTCTTCGGGCGGGAGTGCCGCGCTGCAGTTCCTGCCGGTCGCACCCTGTCGTTCCCTGCACGCGGTGCGGGCAGCACAAGCGGCGCCGGGCTCGATGGCCGTTAGGAGGCGTATGCGCTTCCTGCTACGGCTACATCCGCGCGCACCCGCGTCCGTGCGCCACGTGCGGTCGCACTCGGCCCTTGATCGGTCCGGGCCCGGGTGGACGGGGTACGTGCGGAGTGTGCTCCGGCGCCACCAACGCCTATCTGTGCTCGACCTGCGGTTCGGGCCGGGAAACCGAACGTGGTACCCGCTGCGCCCGCTGCGTGTTGCGTGACCGCCTCGCCACCGAATTCCTCAGCAGCCGCGGCGAAGTCCCCGCAGAAGTCCGGCCGCTGCTTGGGGCGTTGGTGCGCGTCCCCAGAGCGCGTTCGATCCTGGTCTGGCTGGACAAGCCACGCGGTGGAGCCGCATGCCTGCGTCGCCTGGTCGCCGACGATCTCCCGCTCACCCACAAGACGCTTGACTCGGCCGACCCCGGACAGGGGGCGGCGTCGCTGCGTGCCACCCTCGTCCACCTCGGTGTCCTTCCGCCACGCAATGAGTCCCTGGCAGGCTTGCAGCCCTGGCTGGAGCGCACGCTCACGCCGCTCCCCGCGCAACACCGCCGCACCCTGCACATCTACGCAGAATGGGCCCTCTTGCGACGGGCCCGGCGACGGGCGGCACGAGGTCGCTTCACGCCGGCCAGCGCGGCAGCGGTACGCAGCGCCATTCGCTGCACTGCCGCGTTTCTCACCTGGCTGGACACCCACGACATACCGCTCGCCGACCTGACTCAAGGTGACATCGACACGTGGCTGTCTGAGCACCGGGATCGCCGACATGTCCGGCTGTTCCTGCGCTGGGCCCACGAGCGTCGTCTCACCGGGAATCTTGAGATCAGCGACCGCCCCCGCGATGAACCCCACTGCTGGTGGAGCGAGTCCGAGCACTGGACGCACCTGCGACGCTGCCTGCATGACGAGGCGCTGCCCCTGGATGTGCGGGTGACCGGGGCCCTCATGCTGCTGTACGGAATGCCGATCACGCGAATCGTTGCTCTCACGCGTTCCGACCTCACAGGCGGCAGCCCGCCTCACCTGCGCATAGGCGAGCATCCCGTGGCGCTGCCCCCCGCTGTCCACCAGCTGCTGCAGCGTCAGGCCGACCACACCGAGCCGATCTCGGCGGTAGGTCGTATCACGCCGCGCCCCAGCTGGCTCATCCCCGGCTACGCCGCTGGGACCCACCACTCAGCCCCCGCACTCGCGCGCAAGATGCGTCTGCACGGCTTGCCCGCCCGCCCCAGCCGGAACACCGCTCTGCTCGCACTGGCCGCAGACCTGCCCGCGTCAGTGCTCAGCGACACCCTCGGCATCAGCATCAGCGCAGCCCTGCAGTGGACCCGGAGAGCCGCCCGCGACTGGAACAGCTACCTAGCGGCTCGTTCTACGGAAGACCGGGACTGAGCGCCGCTTCACGGACCGTTTGCGAGAGTCCCTCAGCAACGTTCGGGGGATGCCTGTCCATGGCGCGGTGAGGGCGGCGGCCACCGAGACGGAGGCGAGGAGGAGGAAGAGCGGTCCGTAGCCGCCCAGGGGTGTGGCGAGGGCGGCGCCCGCGAAGGGGGCGAGGGCTGCGGCTGTGGTTGCCGGTGCGGCGAGGACCCCGGAGAGGCGTCCGTAGTGGGTGGCGCCCCAGCGGTCGGTGATGGCGGTCGCCTGTAGCAGAGTGAGGTTGCCGCGGACCATGCCAGCCACGACCGACACGGCGATGAGCAGGGCGTACGGGCCGGGGACGGCGGCGAAGGCGGCGGTGGTCAGGCCGCCGAGGGCAATCAGGATCGTGGTGCGGGCGGTGGCGGCGGTGCGGCGGGCGAGGGCTGCGTACAGGGTGCGGCCGAGGGTCTGTCCGGCGCCACCGATGCCGAGGGCCCAGGCCGCCTGGCTGGTGGTGTACCCGCGTTCCAGCAGGAGGGGGACGAGGGCGACGACCACGGCGTACATCGCGAAGGCCGAGAGGGTGAAGGCAGTGGCGAGCAGGAGGAAGGGTCGGCTGCGCACGACCCCGGCAGCACCTGCGCTTGTGCCCGTGCGTGCCGGGGCGGTTGCGGGGTTGGGCCAGGGGGCGCGCAGGGCCAGGGCGTGGGCGGGGATGGTGACGGCGGCGAGGATGGCGGCGAGCACGAGGTAGGTGTGGCGCCAGGACAGGTGGTCGGCGAGGGCTGCGGTCAGGGGTGCGAAGGCGGTGGAGGCGAGCCCGCCGGCGAGGGTGACGATCGTCAGGGCCCGGATGTGGTCGGGGGCCCACCAGCGGGTCAGAGCAGCGAACGCCGGCTGGTAGAAGGTGGCTGCCATGGCGAGGCCGGCCAGCGTCCAACCGGCAATGAAGACCGGGATGTTCGGGGCCGCGGCCACGATCAGCAGGCTGACCACGCCGACCACAGACCCTGTGGTCATGACGGCGCGGGGGCCTCGCCGGTCGAGGATGCGCCCGACGCGGATCCCGGTGAGGGCGGAGACGACGAGGCCGAGGGAGAACGCCGCGGTGGTCGCCCCGGCCGGCCAGCCGGTTTCGCTGGTGATCTGGGGGTTGAGGACGGGAAAGGCGTAGTAGACGATGCCCCAGCTCACGATCTGCGTGGCGCACAGGGCGGGCAGAACTGCGCGGGGCCGCGACCGGTCCCCCGATCCGGTCGCGGCCCCGTGTGGAGGGGTGCCCAGGGTGGTCACGAGCCGCAGCAGCCGCCTGCCGGTGCCTCCTCGCCAGCCGTCGCCGCGGCCGTGGCGGGGGCTCCGAGCTGGACGAGCTGCGGAGCGGGCGCGCAGCAGCCACCACCGTCGGCCTCAGCGGCGTCGGGGGCGTCGAAGAGGCCGGCGCCGCCGCAGACTCCGGTCTCGGGCAGGGTCAGTTCCACGCGGTCGGCGGACTCGAGGTCACCGGCGATCGCGGCGGCCACGGAGCGGACCTGCTCGTAACCGGTCATCGCCAGGAACGTCGGGGCACGGCCGTAGGACTTCATCCCGACCAGATACACGCCCTGCTCGGGGTGGGAGAGCTCGCGGTGGCCGTGCGGGTAGACGGTGCCGCAGGAGTGCTGGTTGGGGTCGATCAGCGGCGCCAGGGCGACGGGTGCCTGGAGGCGCTCGTCGAGGCCGAGGCGGAGTTCGTCGAGGAAGGACAGGTCGGGGCGGAAGCCGGTCAGCACGATGACCTCGTCGACGGGGTCCAGGCGGCGGCCGTCCTCGCCGACCAGGACCAGGCGGCCGTCGTCGGCCCGCTCGATCGCCGCGGTGCGGAATCCGGTGACCGCGTCCGCGTGGCCGTTGTCGACGGCGGCCTTGGCTGCCAGGCCCAGGGCGCCGCGGGCGGGGAGCTGGTCGGCTTCGCCGCCGCCGAAGGTTGAGCCGGAGATGCCCCGGCGCAGGATCCACACGCCCTTCGTGCCCGCGCCGTCGTTGGACTTGGCGAGGTCGGCGAGGTAGGCGAGAGCGGTGAACGCGGAGGCGCCGGAGCCGATCACGGCGGTGCGCTTGCCCGCATACCGGCCGCGGACGGCGGGGTCCTTCAGGTCCGGGACGCGGTAGGTGATCCGGTCGGCTGCGGCCTTCTCACCGAGCGCGGCAAGGCCGCTGCCGCCGGCCGGGGACGGCGTGGTCCAGGTGCCGGAGGCGTCGATGACGGCGCGGGCGAAGAGACGCTCCTCCTGGCCGTCGGCGTGGGCGACGTGCACGACGAACGGCTGCTGCTCGCGGTCGGTGTCCACGATCCGGTCCCTGCCCGTCCGGGAGACGCCGGTGACGGTGGCTCCGGTGCGGACGCGTTCGCCGAGGACGTCGGCGAGCGGCTGCAGGTACTGCTCGGCCCAGTCGCCGCCGGAGGGATAGGTGGCGGGGTCGGGGCGCATCCAGCCGGTGGGGGCGAGGAGCTTCTCGGCGGCGGGGTCGACGACCTCGCCCCAGGTGGAGAACAGGCGCACGTGAGACCACTCGCGCACCGCGGCGCCGACGGCCGGGCCGGCTTCCAGGACCAGGGGTTCGATGCCCTGGTCGATGAGGTGGGCGGCGGCGGCCAGGCCGGCGGGTCCGGCTCCGATCACGACGACGGGCAGCTCGGTGGTGGCGGGCGCGTTCACGGCGACTCCTTGCGTGTTTCGACATCTGTCGATGGCTTGCGCGGCCCAGCATGGCACCTGTATTGATGAGCGTCAACATAGACATTCGTCGAACTCAGGGGGATTCGCTGATGGAGCACATCGACTTCGCCGTGATCGGCGGTGGTCAGTCCGGCCTCGCCACCGCCCACGCGCTGCTGCGCCGCGGGCTGCGGCCGGTGGTGCTGGAGGCGTCCGACCACGCGGCCGGGTCGTGGCCGCACTACTACGACAGCCTCACGCTGTTCTCGCCCGCCCGGTACAACTCCCTGCCCGGGATGCCGTTCCCCGGCGCTGACCGCGACCGCTACCCGCACCGCGACGAGGTCGTCACCTACCTCACCGCCTACGCCGACCGGCTGGACGCCGAGATCCGCACGGGCTGCCGCGTCACCGCGGTTCGCCGCACCGGCGACGGCTTCACAGCAGAGCTGGAGGGCGGCCGGCTGTCCGCGCGAGCCGTCGTGGCGGCCTCCGGGACGTTCGGGCGCCCGCACCGGCCCGCTCTGCCGGGCCTTCAGGAGTTCACCGGGCAGGTGCTGCATGCCGCCGACTACCGCAGTCCGGCCCCCTTCTCCGGCCGCCGGGTGGTTGTGGTGAGGGCCGGGAACTCCGCGGTGCAGATCGCCGCCGAGCTCGCGGAGACCGCCCACGTCACCCTCGCCACACGCGGGCCGGTGAAGTTCGCAGCCCAGCGCATCCTCGGCCGCGACCTGCACTTCTGGACGGTCCGTACCGGCCTGGACACGGCGCCCCTTGGCCGGTTCCTCGCGCGCCCGCCGGCCCAGCCGGTTCTCGACGACGGCCGTTACCGGGCCGCCCTGGCCGCAGGCCGGCCCGACCGGCGGGCGCTGTTCACCGGCGCGGTCGGGCCCAAGCTCCTCTGGCCGGACGGACAGCGGGAGGAGGTTGACGCAATCGTGCTCGCCACTGGCTACCGCCCCGACCTGCCCTACCTCGCCCCTCTCCACGGCACCCTGGACGACGAGGGAACCCCCCGGCACCGCGAGGGCCTCGCCACCGCTGTGCCGGGGCTGGCGTTCGTCGGGCTGGAATGGCAGCGCAGCCTGTCGTCGAACTCGCTGCGCGGCGTCGGCCGGGACGCGGACCGCGTCGCCCGGCGCCTCGCCGCCCATCTCGCGCGCCGCTGACGGAGCTCTCGGCACTGGTTCGATGTGTGTCAACATAGACGCATGTCGAATGCGAAGGTGCTGCCGCTGCACGAGCCCGCCGACGGCCAGGGCGTGGCGACCTGCTGCCCGCCGCTGACCGAACGCCCGATGACCGCCGACGAGGCCGAGACCGCCGCGCGGATGTTCAAGGCCCTCGGTGACCCGGTCCGCCTGCGGCTGTTCTCTGCCGTGGCCTCCCATGAGGGCGGCGAGGCGTGCGTGTGCGACATCTCAGACGTCGGCGTCTCCCAGCCCACCGTCTCCCACCACCTGAAGAAGCTCAAGGAAGCCGGGCTGC
>NZ_JAANNX010000123.1:0-6513 GCF_013363615.1 Streptomyces sp. CAI-85
GCTTCGCCTTCTGCAAGAAGGACGAGGTCCTCACGGAAGCCGCAGACCGCCTGCGCCGCCTCACGCCGTGAACTCCTCGATCTCAGGTCGTGGCGGTTTCCCCAGGCACAACGGGTGTTGTCACAGCGACACGTACAGCGCCGGTGCTCGACGGTGCGATCTGGGCCACGCGCAAGTCCTCGGCATTGCGGGCGATGATCGCGGGAACGCCGGTGCCTGCCGGAACATGACGCACAGTCCAGCCCGCGCTCTCGAAGTACGCCTGCACTCGTGACATCGCCCGGACTGTCTCTTCTTCCGTAAGAGACCGGGTGGACCAGGCATGGTGGACGTAACGGCCCTCGGAGTCCTCGTACGTTCTTGTCCCGTCCTCCGCCCGGCTCGGGCCGGGGGGTGCTTGGAGGGCATCGTAGATGCGGCTGGAATGAGCGAGAGCCCGACGCCCAGCACGCTCGTCGACCTGCTTTCCCCGGAGGGCTGCGCATCCATTCCGTTGATGCGGTCCTGGATCTCCTGCCGCTTCGCGTCCCATTCCTTCCACTCGTTCTCAGGAAGCCTTACCGAGACGTCCACCTCCTCTCCCGTATTCGGGTCGACCTGGTGAACGATCTTGAATCGATCGGGCTCCTTCGCCGCCCCACGAGTCTGGGCGAGGACGGTCCGGTTCGCCTCGTCGCACACATCGGCGGGAAGCCCGTCCATCCATCCGATCGAATCGGGGTGGACGGCGATGTAATCCGCCTGCTGCTCATCGGTCAGGCTCTGCCACCCGTTCTCCCTCGGACTGCCTTGCCTGGGTGGCTCCTTGACCGAGTCCAGGTAGCTCTCGGCCGCCTTGAGGACACCACCCGTGTCCTTCTTCACGTCAACCCAGTCGCTCCCGGAGACCGTAAGGTCGTCGTCGGCCTTCAAGGCCCGCAGCTTCGGCGCCCACTTCTCGTCAGCCGCAGTCGCTTCCTCGAGAGCGTCCGCGATCTGATCGGCGTAGTCCTGCGCACGACGGTGATACGGGTTGGGGTCGCGGTTGGCCGACTGACGGCCGATCGCCCAAGCCGTCGCGCCGGTCATGCCGATCACCGTGCCGCCCTCAGGGAGTCTTCCGTCGATCTCCTCACCGCCGGACGGATAGCTGAACGAACCGTCGGAGTTCACGGTGAGCTTCTCCGCGTCCGCGTTCTCGACCGCCGCGTCCAGCTTCTTCTTCGCCGCCTCCACGTCGTACGCGAACCCGTCGAGTGCGGCGCCGACCAAGCCGCATTCCACCTGGGAGTAATGGAAGTTCTGCGCCAGCTCCTGAAGTTGCCTCAGGGCCGCGGTCGCAGCCTCACCCTGGTAGGCCTCGCGCATGGCCACGGCGATCTGCTGCTCGATTCGGTCCTTCGCCGCACTGGCCATGTCACTCGTGTTGCGGTATCCGGCCGCGGCGTCCGAGAAGTCCGACGGCTTCAGAGCCCTGAAGGTCGCGAAATCCATGGCTCCTCGTCACCGGCTCCCGGACCGGCCGCCGATGGCGGGCGTGTCCTCGTACTGGACCTTCAGCTTGCCGAATTCGGCCTCGATGGCCTGATCGGTCCGTACTTGATCGCTGCCAACTTTCTTGAACAGGGAGCCCACGCTTCACGAGCCCGCCGACCTCGATCACGCGTCGGCCCCCGCGCTCTTCGCGGCGCCGAGGGTGAGGGAGGTGTCCACCAGGTCCGCCAGCGGGCCGTCGGCGTGAGAGACGACGATCAGGGTGCGGCCCTCCGCCCGCCAGCGGACGAGGTCGTCGCGCACCGCCCGCTCGGCGGCCGCGTCCAGTCCGTTGAACGGCTCGTCGAGCAGGACCAGGCGCGGCTCGTGCGCGGTGGCGCAGAGGTAGCCGAGCTTCTTGCGCTGGCCCAGGGAGAGTTCGCCGACGAGCACGTCGAAGCGGTCGTCGAGCCCCAGGCTGGCGGCGCGCTCCCGCAGGTCCTCGGCCCGAAGTCCCCACACCCCGGCGACCAGCGCCAACTGCTCGTCCGCGGTGAGGTGTTCGTACAGCGGCGGCGGCTCCTGGACGAAGCCGCGCACCGCCCGTACGGCGGGATCGGCGGGCGGCCTCCCGGCGACGGCGACCCAGCCCGAGTCCGGTGCGAGAAGGCCGGCGATCACGTGCAGCAGTGTGCTCTTGCCGCTGCCGTTCGGGCCGGCGACGCGCACCGTCGTGCCCTCGGGCACATGGGCGGTGAGGCCGCGCAGGACGGGTTCCTCGCCACGGCGTACGACGAGGTTCTCGATGTCGATCACGAGGTGCTCCGGGAGGTGCCTGAGGAGTCGAAGAGTGCGGATGTGGGTGCTGAGTCGGGCCCTGTTCCGACGGCCGGCGACCGCAGGTCGCTGCGTGCGGTGACGCGCAGGGCGGCCCCTCCGGCCCCGAGGGAGACGGCGAGCAGCGCCGCGTGCACGAGATCGGTGCCGGCGTCCCCGCCCGGGGCGAGCGCGGCGCTCAGCCCGGCACCCGCGGTGACCGGCAGGGTGAGGAGCGCGACGAGCAGCCCCTCCGTGACCTCGGCGGCCGGGGCCCGGGTGATCCGGCCCTCGGCGAACGCCTCGGGGCGGGGCACGAGGAAATACGTGAGGACGACGGCGCAGCCGGTGGCGACCGCCACGACGGCCTGCGCCAGGATCGCCCGCGCCCACCCGGCCGGGCCGTGCACACCGCACAGTGCCGCGGCCCCCAGGGCGAACGGACCGGTCGCCGCGGCCACCGCCACCGAGGCGGTGACGGCCTTCGCGGCGACCCAGGCGCCGACGGCGCGCGGTGCCTGCCGCAGCATGTCCCAGCCCGCCCGGTCCGCCTCGATACCGCACACCTGCACGACCTCACCCGTCGTGACCAGCGCGGCAGCCACGAACACCCCGCCCACGACGGCGAACGGCAGGTCCCACAACGGCCCGCCGAGCCCGACGACGACACCCACACATCCCGCGCCCGACAGCACGCTCAGCCGCTGGAGGCGCGCCAGCCCGCCGACCGTCTGCGGATGCCCGCGCAGGAACCGGAGCCAGGTCACCCGCCCGACCAGGGCGTACGGCGACGAGGACCACGCCCGCCCGGCCCTGCCCACGCCGGCCGGCCGCCCGGCGGCCACGGGGCGCCCGCCGCTCGCGGCGGCGTCGCGGCGCACGGTGGCGCGCACCCGCAGCACGGCCGCGGCGGCCAGGACGACCGTCACGGCGGCGTAGACGGCCGCCACCCGGCCGACCGCCTCCGGCCGGTGCGCGACCGTCCACAGATGGGGACGGGCAGCGGTGAGCGCGTCGCCGATCAGCCGGGCCACGGCCTCCCGGGAGAACCCGCCGCCGCCCGTCAGGGCATGTACGAACGGTGCCGCCACCGCTCCGACGAGTCCGCCGGCCGACGCCGCGACGAGGACGCGTGGCAGGTGGGGGATCCGGACGACCCTGACCATCAGGGCCGTCACCAGCGCGATGTGCAGCGCCGCTCCGGTCACGGCCGAGCCCGCGCAGTGCAGCAGGAACACGGGCAGCATCCGGCGGCCCTCCGCGCCCGCCGCCAGCCAGGGCGCGCCGACGGCGAGGGCCGCGGCCAGCACCAGGACGGCGATCCCGGCGGCGGGTACGACGAGCCGGGCGGTCACGAGCTGGGCGCGGGACACCGGCAGGGTCCGCAGGACGCTCGCGTCGGGCGGGCTGACCAGGGCGCGGGCCTTCGCCGGTTCGGCGGTCAGGATCTGGTGGAGGAACCACACCGCGACCGGCGTCCACGTCCAGGCCGCCAGGTCCGTCCGTACGGCCGCCCCGGGCGGGACCAGCGCGCCGAGGGTGTGCCCGACGACCGTCAGCGCCCCGAGTCCGGCGGCGGCCCCGGCACCGACGACCACCCAGGCGGCCCGGCGCCGCCGCCGTGCCGAAGGGCCCGCGCCGACGAGGAGGTTGAGCCGTCGACGCGTGTCGGCGAGGCAGAGCGCGACGACGGTACGGCACCAGGCCGGGCGGGCGTACGGCGTGAGGGGGCGGGGCGGGGTCATGAAGGGGCGCCGGCGCGTGCCGTCCCGCCGAACCTCTGGGCGGGGCACAGCAGGGTCGCCGGGACGACCAGGGCCACGAACAGCGCGGCGAGGATCTTCGGCGCGGACGCGGTCGGCAGGTACAGGCCGAGAACGCCGAGCGGCGCCCACCACAGCACACCGCCCACGATCATCGCGACGCTGCCCCAGCGGGCGAGGGCGACGAGGAGGCCGGCCGCGAGCAGGACGACGCCGCTCACCAGCCAGACGACACTGAGGAGTTGGAGGACCTCCATGACGTCCCCCGGCTCGCCCTTCAGATCGGGGGACGCCTCCACGGCACGCCGGGTCCCGCCCGTCGTGGCGCGGAAGACCGCCCAGTACACGACCGCGCAGACTCCGGCCGCCGCCGCGAGCACCCCGCCCGCGATCCGCACCCCGGGGCGGGCGACGCCGTCGGCCACCACCGTCCGGCAACGCAGCAGAAACCGGATCACCTTGGGGTTCCCAAGGATGCCGAAGAGGAGGCGGTGCAGCATGGTTCTCCGAGACGCGGGGTCGGGGCAGGGCGTGAGAACGAGGCCGTGACGCCTGTTCCACCGTGTCCGCATCTCGGATCGTCATCACGCCGAACGTGAGGACACCGAGGAAGAGGGCCCCGCAGACTCCGGCGTTCCGCGCGATGATCTCCCCGTACCGCCGTCGGCGAGCATGACAAAAGCCCGGCGCCGGTCGAAACCGGTGCCGGGCTCTCGTCGGACGGGGCGGGTGCGTCCCGGGACTACTGGTCCTCGCCCGCCTCGGGGCCGTCCATGTTGTCGACGTCCTGCTCCAGGCCGAGCTGTTCCACGAGCCACTTGTCGAACTCGATGGCCGCGCGGACCCAGCTCACGGTGGAGGAGACGAACAGCTCGATGTTCACCCCGGCGCCGATGAGGAGCTGTGCCTCGCCGATGAGACGGACCGTGCCGTCGTCGTGGGTGTGCGTGTAGACCTTGGGCCACAGGGTGCGGCGGTTCCAGTCGTCGATCGCCTCCAGGATCTGGGGCTTGTCGTCGATCTTGTGGGGCCGGTCGTAGAACGTCCGCACCGAGTAGACCGCCTGGTCACCCTCGCCGCGGAACATGAAGTACGTACGGAATTCCTCCCACGGCGCGGCGAGGTCACCCTCGTCGTCGACGACGTACTTCAGCTCCATCTGGTCCAGGAGCTGCTTCACGAGGTCCTGATCCGGGACTACGGGGCCCGCCGGTCCCTGGGGCTGCGGCTCGGGCTGCTGGCCCCCGAAGTTCGGAATCGAGGACGGGTCGATGCTCACCGAAATTTCCCTTCGTACGGATCCCGCCATCCTCCCCCATGCGGGGAGGGGGGTGGCAACCCCGACGGGCCCTGTCAGCCCTGAGCTGACATGATCCGGCCTGTCGTATCACGGGACGGTGACGCGCGGAGGGGGAGCGGATGGCCGGCGGGCGAAGCGGAGTCAGGTGGGGCGTGGTGGCCTGCGTCCTGCTGTTGGCGGGCACGGTGGCGGGCGGGCTGCTGCTGGCCGGCGTGCCGTCGGCGGAGGAGGACCCCGCGCGCGGGCCCGTCCCCGTGCCGTGCACCGAGGCGCTGGCCTTCGGCGGGGCCGGGCTGCCGGACGGGGCCGAGGGCGCGAAGTGCCGAATGCAGTCCGCGATGGACGCGCTGTACGAGGCCGATTTCCGTATGCCGCGCAAGGACGTGTGGACCTGGGTGGCGGCCACCTATCCCGACGCGCCCGAGCCGGGCGGACCGGGCACCCTGGCCTGTCCCAAGGGCGTCGACCACTGCTTCCAGCTCGATGTGAACGGGCGCCCCGGGACGGACGCCTACTACGTCGACGTGGCCGTGACGTACGTGAACGCCGAGACCGCGCGCGTGCGGTTCTCGGCGTTCACCACCTGAGCGGCGCTACAGCGTCTTCACCGGGGACGAAGACGGCACCGGGCCCACGATCAGGCCGTCGCCCGCCGCGTCCACCCGCACCGTGTCGCCGTCCTTGACCTCACCGGCCAGGATCTCCTTGGCCAGCCGGTCGCCGATGGCCGTCTGGACCAGGCGGCGCAGCGGCCGGGCGCCGTACGCCGGGTCGTTGCCCTCGTCGGCGAGCCAGGCCAGGGCAGCGTCGGTGACCTCCAGGGTGAGGCGCCGCTCGGCGAGCCGGCGGGCCAGCCGGTCGATCTGGAGGCGGGCGATCCGGCTCAGCTCGCTCTTGTCGAGCGCCGAGAACACCACCAGGTCGTCCAGCCGGTTGAGGAACTCCGGCTTGAAGGACGCCCGGACCACCTCCAGGACCTGTTCCCTCTTCTCCGCCTCGGTGGTCACCGGGTCGACCAGGTACTGACTGCCCAGGTTGGACGTCAGCACCAGGATCGCGTTGCGGAAGTCGACCGTGCGGCCCTGGCCGTCGGTGAGCCGGCCGTCGTCCAGGACCTGGAGCAGGACGTCGAAGACCTCCGGGTGCGCCTTCTCCACCTCGTCCAGCAGCACCACGCTGTAC
>NZ_JAANNX010000007.1:0-239526 GCF_013363615.1 Streptomyces sp. CAI-85
CGAAGCCCCAGATGCGCTGCTCGGGGTCGAGCATCGTGTCGTTGTGGCCGTCGGACGACTCCAGCTCGACGCTGAGGCAGTGCGCGACGACCTCGTCACCGGGCTTCCAGGAGTTGACGCCGGGGCCGGTGCGCAGCACCACGCCCGCGAGGTCGGAGCCGATGATGTGGTACGGCAGGTCGTGGCGCTTGGTCAGCTCGCTGAGCCGGCCGTAGCGCTCCAGGAAGCCGAACGTGGAGAGCGGCTCGAAGATCGAGGTCCACACCGAGTTGTAGTTGACCGAGGAGGCCATGACGGCCACCAGGGCCTCGCCCGGGCCCAGCTCGGGCAGCGGGACGTCGTCGAGGTGGATCGACTTGCGCGGGTCCTTGTCGCGGGTCTCCAGGCCCGCGAACATCTCCGTCTCGTCCTTGTGGACGGTGATGGCGCGGTACGACTCGGGGAGCGGCAGGGCGGCGAAGTCGGCGGACGTGGAGTCCGGCGACTGGATCGCGTCCAGGATGGCCTGTGTGGTCACGGTGTTGCCTCCGGCGATGAGCGCCCTGAGGGCGGGGCGCTGAGGGTTACGTCGGGTGTGCTGCTGAGGGTTTTGAGGGAGTGCCGTCGGTTCGGCGGTGGTGCTGGGTTCGGCAGCGCTTGGTGGCGCGGGAGGGTGCCTGTGACGCAGGCGTCCGGGCGCGCAGGCCATGTGCTTGCGGGGACAGCCGGCGTACGTATGGTCTCTGCACGCCGGCCGCCCGGACTCCTTCAACGTATGACACCGTGTGCCAGGCCGCAAGGCACTGAGTGCCACAACCTGGGCTCAGGTGAAATCTTTACGTAACAAATGAGCGATGATCGATCGAACGGGCTCCGAAACCCTCGGGAAATCCACGAGAAAAGGTGCCCTGACATGCCAAAACGGCCACCCCGTCGGGGTGGCCGTCGTCACAGCGCGGAAACGTGGGGGAGCGGCCCCTCAGCGCTCCTTGAGCGCCTGCTCGATGGTCCGCATGACCTCGTCCAGCGGGGCGTCCGTGCGGGCGACCGTCACCAGCACCTCGCCCCGGTCGGAGACCGCCGCGGGCGCCGGCCGCGGGGACGCCGCGGTGCTCCGCCCGGCCCCGATGCCCGTCCCGAAGGTCCGGCGCACGATCGCGAACGCGTGGTCGAGCTGCGCCTCCACGTCCCCCTGGCCGCCGGCCCTGAGCCAGCGCCGCAGCACATGGTTGTGGGCGGTGACCACCGCCGAGGCGGCGACCTCGGCCAGCAGCGGGTCGTCGTTGGCGTCGTCGTCGTGCGCGTGCTCGTCGAAGTGGCCCAGGAGATAGCGGGTGAACAGCCGCTCGTAGCGGGCCACCGAGGCGATCTCCGCCTCCCGCAGCGTCGGCACCTCACGGGTCAGCTTGTAGCGGGCGACCGAGATCTCCGGCCGGGCCGCGTACATCTTCATGACCTCCTTGATGCCCCGGCACACCGTGTCGAGCGGATGCTCGTGCGCGGGCGCCGCGTTGAGCACCGCCTCGGCGCGGATCAGGGTGTCGTCGTGGTCGGGGAAGATCGCCTCTTCCTTGGAGCGGAAGTGACGGAAGAAGGTGCGGCGGGCGACTCCGGCCGCGGCCGCGATCTCGTCGACGGTGGTCGCCTCGTACCCCTTGGTGGCGAACAGCTCCATGGCCGCGGCCGCCAGTTCTCGGCGCATCTTGAGGCGCTGGGCGGCCGCGCGGCCGCCGGCGGCACTCTCCGGCGCGTCGGGCGTGGCTGGTGTACGTGAGGACCTGGCGGGCTGGGGCATGACCCGAACGTACTGCATGTGCGCAGCTCGGTGCGCCTGTCCGGGGTTTCCCCCGCCCTCGACGGGCGGGGGTCCGCCGGTGGGGCCGAGCAGTCCGCCCCACTCCCGGTCGTCGGTGAACCAGTCGCCGACGCCGTCAGCGGCGGGCATATTCGCGGAAGCCACGGCCGGTCTTGCGGCCGAGGCAGCCCGCGGCCACCAGATGCTCCAGCAGCGGCGCCGGCGCGAGCCCGGGGTCCCGGAACTCGCGGTGCAGAACCTTCTCGATGGCCAGCGAGACATCGAGCCCGACGACGTCCAGCAGCTCGAAGGGGCCCATCGGGTAGCCGCCGCCCAGCTTCATGGCGGCGTCGATGTCGTCCAGCGAGGCGTAGTGCTCCTGCACCATCTTGATCGCGTTGTTCAGGTACGGGAACAGCAGCGCGTTGACGATGAAACCGGCCCGGTCACCGCAGTCCACGGCGTGCTTGCGGATCGTGCCGCAGACCTCGTGCACGGTCGCGTGGACGTCCTCGGCGGTCAGCACCGTACGCACGACCTCGACCAGCTTCATCGCGGGCGCCGGGTTGAAGAAGTGCATGCCGATCACGTCCTGCGGACGCGAGGTGGCACGGGCACAGGCCACGACGGGCAGCGAGGAGGTGGTGGTGGCCAGGACCGCGCCCGGCTTGCAGACCTTGTCCAGCGTCGCGAAGAGCTGCTGCTTGACCTCCAGGTCCTCCGCGACCGCCTCCACGGCCAGATCGACCTCGGCGAAGGAGTCGTAGGACCCGGCCGGGGTGATCCGCTCCAGGGTCTGCGCGGCGGCCTCCGCGGTGAGCCGCCCCTTGTCGACGGAACGGGCCAGCGACTTGCCGATCCGGGCCTTCGCCGTCTGCGCCTTCTCCTCGCTGCGGGCGGCCAGGACGACGTCGTAGCCCGCCTTGGCGAAGACCTCGGCGATCCCGGAGGCCATCGTGCCGGAGCCCGCGACCCCGACGCTGCGCACGGTCCGGCCGGCGGTGCCGGTGCCCCCGGCGGCCGGGGTGAGCGCGTCCGGCACGACCGTGGCGCTGCCCGGGGCCTCGTAGGTGTAGAAGCCGCGGCCCGCCTTGCGGCCGGTCAGGCCCGCCTCGCTGAGCTGCTTGAGGATCGGGGCGGGCGCGTGCAGCCGGTCGTGGGACTCGGCGTACATGGCGTCCAGGACGGTACGGGCCGTGTCGACGCCGATCAGGTCGAGCAGCGCCAGCGGGCCCATCGGCAGGCCGCAGCCCAGCCGCATCGCGGCGTCGATGTCCTCACGAGAGGCGTAGCGCGCCTCGTACATCGCGGCGGCCTGGTTGAGGTAGCCGAAGAGCAGCCCGTCGGCGACGAAACCGGGCCGGTCGCCGACCGCGACGGGCTCCTTGCCGAGGTCCAGGGCGAGGTTGGTGACGGCGGTGACGGCGGTCGGCGCGGTCAGCACCGAGGAGACCACCTCGACCAGCTTCATGGCCGGCGCCGGGTTGAAGAAGTGCAGGCCGAGGACCCGCTCCGGGCGGGCCGACTCGGCGGCGAGCCGGGTCACGGACAGCGCGTTGGTGCCGGTCGCGAGGATGGCGTCGGGACGCACGATCCCGTCCAGCTCACGGAAGATCTGCTGCTTGATCTCGTACGACTCCGGCGCCACCTCGATCACCAGGTCGGCGTCGGCCGCCGTGCGCAGGTCGGTGGAGACGCGCACCCGGGCCAGGGCCTCGGCGCGCTCCTGCTCGGTCAGCCGGCCGCGCTCCACGGCACGGGCGGTGGAGGCTTCCAGACCGGCGAGCGAACGCGCCGCCTGGGCCTCGCTGATGTCGATGCCGAGCACCGTGCGACCGGCCTTGGCGAGGACCTCGGCGATGCCGGTGCCCATCGTGCCGAGGCCGACCACGGCGATCGTCCGCAGCGGGGACAGAGAGGTGTCGGACAGGGGAGTGGCCATCGCGGGACTCCAGAAAAGAGGGTGACGACTGGGAGACACGCCCGGGTGCGCCGAGGGAGGCCCTCGCGGGCCGTGGCGCACCGGGGTGCGTGAAGAGAGATGCGGAGATGCGGGTGTGTCCGGGCTGCGAGCGCACACGCCCGGTGCCGTACGCCGCGGGCGCCCACACGCCCGGAGAGACGAACGGAGGAGATCCGGTGATCCGACCGGCCCTGTCCCGAGGCCGGGTCGTACTGCGGTACACGAGGTACCGAACCGACTGCGCTCACGACGGCTGCGTCACCAGGCCGTCATGAGGAGTACCGCGAGTGGGTAACTCGCTCGTCTGAGCTTAACCGGTGGGTAACGAGCGCGCCAGCCCCCGGGGTTTGTGATGTAGGTCCCGGCGGCCCCACGACCCCCATAAGCTCGGCTTCATGGACGAAGAGTTGCGGATGCTCACGGAGCGCTTACGGCGGGAGTCGGGCGGCACGGCGGCCTACGAGCGGCTCACCGGCCCCGTCGGCCAGGACGAACTGGCGGCCGTGCTCACCGAACCGGGACAGCCGCTGTGGGCCAGGGAACTGGCCGCGTTCCGGCTGGGGGTGGCGGGCGACCGGCGTGCCTTCGAGGCGCTCGTCCTGCTGCTCAACCACCGCGATCCGCCGCGCTGCGCCTCCGCCGCCCACGCCCTGGCCCGCCTCGGCGATCCGCGCACCGCCCGCGCGGCCGCCGCCCTGGCCACCAACGAACTGCGCGTCGCCTACGCCCTGCACCCGGTCCGGCTGCTGGTGGAGCTGCGCGCGCCGGAGTCCGTACCCGCCCTGATCACCACCCTGCGGCGGCGCCTGAAGCCGCACGACCCCTACCGCCGGGTCGCTCTCGCCTGCGTCGACGGCCTCGGCACCCTGGGCGACGACCGGGCCTGCCCCGTCCTCAACGAGGCCCTGGCCCACCCGCCCCTCGCGGAGGCGGCGGTGCGGGCCCTGACGTTGATCCCCCACCAGCGCTGACCCCGCCTCCCCCTCCTCAGCCCTGGAGCGGGCGCACGTACCGCACCTCCGGCACCACGGTCCCCTCCACCTCGAAGGGCTCCTCGGTGCCGTCGGCGTGGAAACCGGCGCGTTCGTAGAAGCGGCGGGCCGGGGTGTTCTCCTTCAGCACCCACAGGAACATCCGGGCCCGGCCGAGGGCACCGGCCCGCCGCACCGACTCCTCCAGCAGGGCGTGTCCGACGCCGCTGCCGAGGTGGTCGCCGGACACATAGAGCGCGTACAACTCGGCGTCCCCGGTGCGGACCTCGCCCTCCCGGTACGGCCCGAGCGCCGCCCACCCGACCACGGCCCCGCCCCGCTCGGCGACGAGGTTCACCACCTCACCGCTGCCACCTCTTGTGAACCGCTTCCGGCGCACCTCGGCGTCCTCGGCGACGCTCAGCGAGTCGAGGTACCCCTGCGGCATCAGCCCCCGGTAGGCGCGCTGCCAGCCACGAATGCGGATCTCGGAGACCCGGTCGCAGTCGGCGAGGGCCATCTCCCGCACCGTGACGGAGGCGGGGCCGCCGGGGGCGGGGGTCCTGGTCGGCTCGATCATGTGTCCCATGGTGGACCATGGCACCGACAACGCCCCCGGCGGCCGTCCCTCAGCCGCGGAAGCCCAGCATGCCGTGGAGCACCGTGCCGTGGGCCGTCCGCGAACCGACCTTCGAGCCCAGCGGCTTCGGTTCGGGCTGGGCCTTGCACTCCGCGTCGACCGAGCCGGTGCCGCGCGGGACGGTGCCGTCGGTCAGATAGGCCGTCAGATGCTTGTCCAGGCAGGAGTTGCCGCTCAGCGTGATGCCGTGGTTCCCGCCGCCGCGCTCCACCACCAGGCTGGAACCGCGCAGCAGCGCGTGCACCATGGCGCCGCCCTCGTACGGGGTCGCCGCGTCGCCGGTCGCCTGGAACAGCAGCACCGGCGGCAGTTGGCCGTTGGTGATGTCGACCGGGCCGAGCCGCCGGGTCGGCCAGAACGCGCACGGCGCGTTGTACCAGGCGTTGTTCCAGGTCATGAACGGCGCCTTGGTGTGCGTCGACCAGTTGTCGGTGCGCCACTCGTCCCAGTCGCGCGGCCAGTACGCGTCCCGGCACTGCACCGCCGTGTAGACGCTGTAGCCGTTGTCCCCCGAGGCGTCGACGGCGCCGAAGGTCTCGTACGCCTTGACCAGCGGCCCGGTGTCCTTCTTCTTCGCGTAGGCGGCGAACGCGTCGGCGAGGTAGGGCCAGTAGCCGTCGTAGTAGCCGCCCGGCAGGAAGGTGTCCTCCAGCTCCGAGGCGCCGACCCGGCCGCCCGCCGGCTTCTTCGCCAGCGCAGCCCGCATCGCGTACCAGCGGGCCTCCACGCGCGCGGGGTCCTTGCCCAGGCCGTACGCCTTGTCGTGCTTGGCGATCCACGCCATCAGGGCACGGTGACGGTCGTTGAAGGCGAGGTCCTGCGTGAGGTTGTCCTCGTACCAGACCCCGGTGGGGTCGACGATCGAGTCCAGCACCAGCCGCCGCACCCGCTCCGGGAAGAGCTTGGCGTAGACCGCGCCGAGATACGTGCCGTACGAGTAGCCGAAGTAGTTGATCTTCGGTGCGCCGAGCGCCGCGCGGATCAGGTCCATGTCGCGCACGGTGCTCTTCGTGTCGATGAACGGCAGCACACGCGCGTGCTTCTTCGCGCAGGACTCGGCGAAGGTGCGGGCGCGGTCGAGGTTGGCCCGCTCGATCGCCTCGGTCGACGGCACCGAGTCCGGCCGCACGGCCGCGAAGTGGTTCGGCCGGCACTTCAGCGCGGGCGTGCTCTTGCCGACCCCGCGCGGGTCGAAGCCGATGACGTCGTACTGCGCCGCGACCGCCTTGGGCAGCGCCGACGCCACGTACCCGGCGAGCGAGGTCCCGCTGCCGCCGGGGCCGCCGGGGTTGACCAGCAGCGGCCCCTGGAAGGTCTTCGCGGTGTGCGGGACACGGGACAGCGCCAGCGTGATCTTCTCCCCGCCGGGATCACGATGGTCGAGCGGCACCTTCAGGGACCCGCACTGGAGGGTCGGACGGCTCTCGGTGCCGCACGCCTTCCAGGCGATCTTCGCGGGCGCCCGCACGGCGGACGGCGTGCCGGCGCCGGCGGGCGCGGCGGCGCAGGTCCCGGCCGCTAGGGCGACGACGGTGGCGGCGCACAGCACGGCTGCGCGTGTGTTCATGAAGCCTCCCAGGACGGAGGTGGCGGTGGCCGGACCGCGTGGATCACGGCCCTCGCCGCATCGTCCCGGAAAGATCGTCCGTAAGAACCCGATCTGACGATAGTTGACCCGATCGGGCCGCCCGATGCCCTCGGACGCGCTCAGATCAGGGTGAGCTGGGTGGGCCCGGCCGGTGCCGGCTCCTCCTCCTGCCCGGGCGGCGGGATCCGGCGGGGCATCCCTCCGCGCGCGGGACCGATCCCGTACTTCTCGGCCAGCTCGTGCACCTGACGCGTGATCCGGCGCTGGTACCACTTCGGGGCGTAGGAGCCGTCCGCGTACAGCCGCTCGTAACGGCGCACCAGATGCGGATGGTGCTGCCCGAGCCAGGCCATGAACCACTCGCGGGCACCGGGCCGCAGATGCAGCGCCAGCGGGGTCACCGAGGTGGCCCCCGCCGCCGCGATCGCCCGTACGGTGGCCCGGAGCTGGGCGGGCTCGTCGGAGAGGAACGGGATCACCGGTGCCATCAGCACCCCGACCCCGATGCCGTGTTCGGTCAGCGTGCGCACCACGTCCAGGCGCCGCTCCGGGGCCGGGGTGCCCGGCTCCACGGTCCGCCACAGGCCGGGGTCGGTGAAGCCGACCGAGACGGAGACGCCGATCTCCGTCACCTCCGCGGCCTGCCGCAGCAGCTCCAGATCGCGCAGGATCAGGGTGCCCTTCGTCAGGATCGAGAAGGGGTTGGCGTAGTCGCGCAGCGCGGCCAGGATGCCCGGCATCAGCCGGTAGCGGCCCTCCGCGCGCTGGTAGCAGTCGACGTTGGTGCCCATCGCCACGTGGTCGCCGTGCCAGTGGGACGAGCCGAGCTGGCGGCGCAGCACCTCCGGCGCGTTCACCTTGACCACGATCTGGGTGTCGAAGCCGACACCCGTGTCCAGGTCCAGATAGCTGTGCGTCTTGCGGGCGAAGCAGTACACGCACGCGTGCGTGCAGCCCCGGTAGGGGTTCACCGTCCACTCGAACGGCATCCGGGAGGCGCCCGGCACCCGGTTGAGGACCGAGCGCGCCCGGATCTCGTGGAACGTGATGCCGGCGAACTCGGGCGTGTCGAACGTCCTGGTCGTGACCGCGTCCGCGCCGAACAGCGCGGCGTCGGCCGGCCGGTCGTGGCGGGCCTCCGCGGTGAGGTTCTCCCAGCGCATGAACGCCTCCTCGGTAGCACTCGGCCCCACAATAGAACATGTGTTCCCATGATCGTGCGGGACGGTCGTTCGACGCACCGTTTCGGTCGCTCTGCGACCGGTTCCGGGCCCCGATTTGGGCGCCCGAGTCCCGGGGTGGTTGGCTTGCCCCGACCCCGAGATACAAGGCCCTGGAGGAACTCATGGCGCAGGTCGAGGCCACCACCGAGCGCGTCGTCGCGGCGGACCCGGACAAGGTGTTCGACACGCTCGCCGACTACAGCGGCACCCGCGCGAAGCTGCTGCCCGAACAGTTCAGCGAGTACGAGGTGCGCGAGGGCGGCGACGGCGAGGGCACCCTCGTCCACTGGAAGCTCCAGGCCACCAGCAAGCGGGTCCGCGACTGCCTCCTGGAGGTCACCGAACCGACCGACGGCGAGCTGGTCGAGAAGGACCGCAACTCCTCGATGGTCACCGTCTGGCGCGTCACCCCGGCCGGCGAGGGCCGCTCCCGGGTCGTCGTCACCACCACCTGGACCGGCGCCGGCGGGATCGGCGGCTTCTTCGAGCGCACCTTCGCCCCCAAGGGCCTCGGCCGGATCTACGACGCGATCCTCGCCCGCCTCGCCACCGAGGTGGAGAAGTAGGGCGAACGGCCAACCCCCGGCCGCCCGCCGGGTGTTGAACCCGTTCACCGGTTCGGGTGGTTCTCCCTTGTGACCGGGTTGCTGCCGTAACTCGTCGCGCTTGCTCGGAGTTGTCGCTTTTGCGCGGGAACTGTGGGGCAGGTGCGACGAGGGGAGCGGTACATGGGCGGGACCACGCTGGTGCAGGACGAGCCGGTCACGGCCGCGCCTCCGCAGAACCCGCCGCCCCCGGCACCCGCCCCCGCACCGCCCGGCCTGAGCCCCCGCCGGGTGCGGCTGGTCTTCCTCGCCCTGATGCTCGCGCTGCTCCTCGCCGCGCTGGAGCAGATGATCGTCGCCACCGCGCTGCCGAAGATCGTCGGCGAACTGCACGGCCTGGACCGGATGTCCTGGGCGATCACCGCCTATCTGCTCACCGCCACCGTCGGACTGCCCGTCTACGGCAAACTCGGCGACCTCCTCGGCCGCAAGGGCGTCTTCCAGTTCGCCATCGTCGTCTTCGTCGTCGGCTCCGCGCTGGCCGGCCGGGCGCAGACCATGGACCAGCTCATCGCCTTCCGCGCGGTCCAGGGCGTCGGCGCCGGCGGCCTGATGATCGGCGTCCAGGCGATCATCGCCGACATCGTGCCGCCCCGTGAACGCGGCCGGTTCATGGGGCTCATCGGCGCCGCCTTCGGTCTCGCCTCCGTCGCCGGACCCCTGCTCGGCGGCTACTTCACCGACCATCTCTCCTGGCGCTGGTGCTTCTACGTCAACATCCCCTTCGGCCTGCTCACCCTCGCCGTCGTCGCCCTCGTCCTCGACCTGCCGAAGCCGGCCGTGAAACCCCGGTTCGACGTCCTGGGCGCGCTGTTGCTGGCCGCCGCCTCCACCTGCCTTGTCCTGCTCACCAGTTGGGGCGGCACCGAGTACGCCTGGGACTCCCGCGTCGTCCTCGGCCTCGGCGCCGGCGCGGCCGCGGCCGGCCTCCTCTTCCTGCTCGCCGAGCGCCGCGCCGCCGAACCCCTCATCCCGCTAAGGCTGTTCAGGGACTCCGTCTTCAACGTCACCGGACTCGTCGGCCTGGTGACCGGCGTCGCGCTGTTCGGCGCGGCCAGCTATCTGCCGACCTTCCTCCAGATGGTCGACGGCGCCACCGCCACCGAGTCCGGACTGCTGATGCTGCCCATGATGGGCGGAATCGTCGGCGCCTCCGTGATCTCCGGCCAACTCGTCAGCCGCACCGGCAGATACAGGCTCTACCCGGTCCTCGGCGGCGCGCTCTCCGCGCTCGGCATGTGGCTGCTCTCCCGGCTCGAGGCCGACACGCCCCGCCTCCACTACAGCCTGTGGATGGCCGTCCTCGGCGCCGGCATCGGCCTCGCGATGCCCGTCCTGATCCTCGCCGTGCAGAACTCCGTGCGCCCCGCCGACCTCGGCACCGCCACCAGCGCCAACAACTACTTCCGGCAGATCGGCGGCAGCGTCGGCGCCGCCGTCTTCGGCACCCTCTTCGCCGGCCGGCTCACCGACGCCCTGCACGACCGGCTGCCCGCCGACGCCGGACTGCCCGACCCCGAGTCCCTCACCCCGCAGCTCGTCCACGCACTGCCCCCGGCCCTGCGCGACGCCTACGTCGGCGCCTACGCCGACGCCATGCCGAGGATCTTCCTGTACCTCGTGCCCGTGCTCCTCGCCGGCCTGCTCATCGCCTGCTTCCTCAAGGAGAAACCGCTGGTGTCCCACCCCACCGCCGGCACGGAGCCCGCGCCCGTGCCCGTCCCGCAGGCCCGCACCCACCCCGCCGACGACCGGACGTCCCTCGCGTTCCGCCCGCCGTACACCGCCGGCATCCCCGTCTGCGGCACCGTGCAGCACCCCGACGGCACCGTCGTACCGCGTGCCGCGCTCACCCTCATCGACGTCTCCGGGCAGCAGATCGGACGCGGCGCCAGCGGCGACGACGGGCGGTACGCGCTGTCCACGCCCGGCACCGGCGCCTACGTCCTGATCGCCGCGGCCGGCGGCCACCAGCCGCAGGCCGTCTCCGTCACCGTCGGCGAACGCCCCGTCGAGCTGGACGTCGTCCTCGGCGGCGCCGGACGCCTCGCCGGGACCGTCGTCACCGCCGACGGCACGCCCGTGCGGGACGCCGTCGTCACCCTCACCAATGTGCACGGCGAGGTCGTCGCCGCCACCCGCAGCGGACGCGAGGGCGGCTATGTCATCACCGACCTGGTGGCCGGCGAGTACACCCTCGCCGGCAGCGCGCCCGCCTTCCGCCCGGCCGCCCTTCCGGTCACCGTCCAGGCGTCCCGCGAGACCCGCCAGGACGTCGAACTGGCGGGCGGCGCCGTCCTGCGCGGCACCGTGCGCGCGGGCGGCGGACGGCCCGTCGAGGACGCCCGCGTGACCCTGCTGGACGCCGCGGGCAATGTGGTCGACACCCTCACCACGGGCCCCGACGGCACCTTCCGTTTCGTCGACCTGTCCTCCGGCGAGTACACCGTCATCGCCGCCGGCTATCCGCCCGTCGCCACCGTCCTCCAGGTGGCGGGCGGCGGCCGCACCGAGCGTGACCTGCAACTCGGCCACGAGGACTGATCGCGCGCCCCGGCGCGAAGCACGGGCGCGTGCCCCGGCGCGTGCTGCCGAAACCAATTCCAGAATTGCCGCACATCCCCGCCGCCGCGCGCCGTACGGTGGTGGTTACGGGACAGATCTTGCGTAGCTCTGGGGAGAGAGGGCCTGGGCCGTGGACCGTGGCACCGAGAGAGACGCACCTCCCCGCGGCACGGCGGGGGACGCCACGGGCGACGGCACCGGCGGCGCCGGGCGCGTCCCGCTGGCGGCGGTCGTCGTCGACCGCGAGGGCCTCGTCTCGCACTGGAGCCCCGGCGCGCGCCGGCTCTTCGGCGTCCCCGAGGCCGAGGCGATCGGCCGGCCCGCGCTCGACCTGCTGCCCGTCTCCGGCGCTCTCCCCGACCCCGACGACGACCCGCCGTACGGCGCGTACGACGCCTACGACGGGCTGGGGCCGGGCCTGGAGCCCTCCCTCGACCGCGGGCTCGGCCACCCCGCCGCCGGACGGGCCCGGCTGACCGTGCCCGAACGCGACCGCGTCGACGTGCTGTGGTGGGCGTACCCGCTGGTCGGACCGGGCCCGGAGCGGCTGCTCGTGCTCGCCGCCGACGCGGGCGCGCTGCACCGGGCGGACGCCGTCGGCGGCGCGGCCGTCGAGCACATCGCGCCCGGCTTCGCCCTGCACACCGACGTCCCCGACGCCGAGGACTTCGCCCGCCGGCTCCCCGAGATGCTGCCCGGCATGAGCGCCGGCGCCGGTGCCCGCATCGCCGCGCAGATCCTCGAACTCGGCTACCCCGTCATGGAGTTCAGCCAGAACGAGCGGGTGGCCGTCACCCCCGACTGGGGCCTGGCCCGGCCCGTCGAACGCGCCGGCCGCCGGGAGCGGACCGCCCGGACCGTCACCGAGGGCCGGCCACCACCGGACGACTCCGCCGACCCCGACGGCTCCGACGACCCCGAGGGCTCCGACCGTTCCGACGGCGACCTGACGGACCTCGAACACCCCGCGCTGCGCGCCCGTCTGGCGTTCGTCGCCGGTCCCGGTCCGTGGCCGGCCGGCTGCTGAGGGATCAGGCCGAGGCCAGCCGCGTCAGCGTCTCCTCGAAGGGACGGGCGTCCTTCGGCGGCCGGTTGTACGGCAGCCGCGCGAGCAGCACGGCCATCCCGCAGGTGCCGGTCGCCCCCGAGAAGAACAGGCCCGCGCCGACCAGCCCGGACAGCCAGTGCGCGGGAGGCCAGACCAGCCCCGCGAGGAAGCCCACGAGGACCAGGGCACCGGCGACCAGCCGGACCTGACGGTCCATCGGCCAGCGGGTCACGGCTCCCGCCGGGCGCTCCACGGGCAGCCCGGCCGCCGCCCAGCCGCCGGTGCCGCCCTCCAGCGTCGCCGCCTCCACACCCAGCGCCACGAGCTGCTCGCAGCCCCGGGCCGACCGGTTCCCGGACGCGCAGACGATCAGCAGCGGCCCGCGCGCGGCGGCCGCCGCGAGGGCGGACGCGGCCTCGTCGAGCCGGTCCAGCGGGACGTTGAGGGCGCCGGGCAGCCGGCCGCCGGCGTACTCGCCGGGGGTGCGGACGTCGACGACGGTGAACTCGGCGTACCGGGCGCTCGCCTCGGCGGCGGTCAGCCGGGCCGGGACGGTCGGGGGAGGGGTCATGGAACAGATCCTTTCGGCGGAACGTTGCCCCCCGCGGGTAGGATACCCATGGGGGTATAGGTGGGGCACTGGAGGAGGAATCGTGCAACTCGACATGTCGGCCGAGGAGCTGAAGTCGGCGCTCAACCGGCTGCGGCGGGCCCAGGGCCAGCTCGCGGGCGTGATCCGGATGATCGAGGAGGGCCGGGACTGCGAGGACGTGGTCACCCAGCTCGCCGCGGTCTCGCGGGCGCTGGACCGGGCCGGCTTCTCGATCATCGCGACCGGACTGGAACAGTGCATGACCAGCGAGGACCCGGAGGTGCGGGACTCCGCGCAGATGCGGGCCCGGCTGGAGAAGCTCTTCCTGTCGCTGGCCTGACCCGGCCGGGACCGGTGTGACGTCGGCGTCCGTTCACCACACGGCCGTCACCGCCATCCCCGCCGCGACCGTCAGCAGCACCGCGCCGAAGGCCCGCCGCAGGGTCGCGGCCGGCACCTTCGCCGCGAGCCGGCCGCCGTCCCACGCCCCCAGGACGGCGGCCGCCAGGAACGGCAGGATCAGCGCCCAGTCCAGGTCCACGGCCGTGTACGCGCGGGCGCCCAGGGCGACCAGCGCGTTGGCGACGATCACCAGCAGGCTGGTGCCCACCGCCGCGTCCATCGGCACGGCCAGCACCCCCACCAGCGCCGGTACGGCGAGAAAGCCGCCGCCGACCCCGAGGAACCCGGTGACCGCGCCCAGCCCGGCCCCGGCGCCCAGCGCGCGCACCCCGGAGACCCGGCCGGTGCCGCCCGGCGCGCCGCCGCGCAGCATCCGGACGGCGGCCAGGGCGGCGAGCGCCGCGAACAGCGCCGTCAGCACCCCCGCCGGGATCCGCGCCGACAGCGCGCCCGCCACGGCGGCGGGGAGCAGTCCGGCCGCCGCGAACAGCAGCCCGGCCCGCCAGCGCACCGACCCGGTCCGCGCGTGGGCGGCCAGCGCGGTGACCGAGGTGACGATCACGATGACCAGGGCGCCGGTGGTGGCCGCCGCCGGATCGAAGCCCAGCAGATAGATCAGCGCCGGCACGGTCAGGATGCTGCCGCCTGCCCCGAGCGCGCCCAGCGCCAGCCCGACCAGACCGCCGGCCAGCAGCGCCAGAACCAGCGCGCTCATGCGTCGGGGGCTTCGACGGCTTCGACCGCTTCGGGGGCTTCGACGGCTTCGGCGGTGGCTTCGGCGGGGGCCGTGGCGAGGGGGAGCCCCGCCTCGGCGGCCGCGGCGAAGCCGTCGTCCACGGCGACCACCGGCCGTCCCGCCGCGTCCAGCAGCGACGCGGCGACGGCCGCGCGCATCCCGCCCGCGCAGTGCACCCATATCGTGCCCGGCGGCACCTCGGCGAGCCGCCGGGGGAGCTGGTGGACCGGGATGTGCGTGCTGCCGTCGATCCAGCCGCCCGCCCGCTCGGCGTCCCGCCGGACGTCCAGGACGACCACGTCCTCCCGGCGCGCCCGGGCGGCCGCCAGACCGGCGAACGTCGACCGCGGGAAGGAGGCGGGCTCCGCCCCGTCGGCGAGCCAGTCGGCGGGCGTGCCGACGGCCGCCGCGGCCGGGCGGTCGATGCCGACCCGGGCCAGCTCGCGCTGGGCGCGGGCGACGTCCTCGGCGGTCGCGGCGAGCAGGGTCACCGGCCGGCCCCACGGGACCAGCCAGGCCAGATAGGTCGCGAGCTGCCCGTCGACCTCGAAGTTGAACGAGCCGGACACATGCCCCTCGGCGAACGCCGTCCGGCTGCGCAGGTCCACCACCCACTCCCCGGCCGCCAGCCGGCGCGCGATCTCGGCCGCGTCGGCCCGCCGGGGCGGGGTCAGATCGAGAGGGGCGGGGCCCCGGGCGTTGGCCGGGCCCATGTGGGCGTAGTAGGCGGGGACGTCGTCCAGACCGGCCAGCAGCTCCTTCACGAAGGTGTCCACGTCCTGCGCGAGCACCGGGTTGGACGCCTTCTCGGCGCCGATCGTGCTGTGCGTGTGCCCGGCCGGGGCGGACGAGCAGAAGCTGCCGAAGCCGTGGGTGGGCAGGAGGGCGACCTCGTCGTCCAGAGCGGCCGCGAGCCGGTGCGCGGAGGCGTGCTGGGCGCGGGCCAGCGACTCGGTCAGCCGGGGTTCGACCAGGTCGGGGCGGCCCACGCCGCCGATCAGCAGCGAACCCCCGGTGAAGGCGGCCACCGCCCGGCCGGCGTCCTCCAGCACGTAGGCGGTGTGGTGCGGGGTGTGTCCCGGGGTGGCCACGGCCCGCAGCACCAGGTCCTCGTCCACCGGCTCGACGTCCCCGTCCGCGACCGGCACGCGCGCGTACGCCACGTCGGCGCCGGCCGGCACCAGATAGCGGGCCCCGGTCAGCCGGGCCAGCTCCAGGCCGCCGGACACGTAGTCGTTGTGCACATGGGTCTCGGCGACGGCGACGATCCGCACCCCGCGCCGGGCCGCCGCGGCGATCACCCGGTCGATGTCGCGCGGCGGGTCCACGACGACGGCCGCCCGCGCGCCGCCCGCCAGATGGCTGCGGTTGCCCAGCCCCTCGGTCTCCAGGACGTCGGCAAAGAACACGGCACTCTCCCTCACTGCGATCCGCTGAGAAATTACCCCCGGGGGTATCCGAACCCGTTCTCCACGGTAGCAGAGATACCCCTAGGGGTATTTTCGGGAGCGGTGGGCGGTGCCGTACGGGCCGCCCGGCCCCGGCCCGCTAAGCTCGGGGCCTGCCGGACGGATCAGGACGGAGCCGCGCATGAAGATCCTCATCAGCGCCGACATGGAAGGCGCCACCGGCGTCACCTGGCCCGCCGACGTCCTGCCCGGCACCCCCCAGTGGGAGCGCTGCCGGGCGATGTTCACCTCGGACGTCGACGCGGCCGTGCGCGGCTTCTACGACGGCGGCGCCGACGAGGTGCTGATCAACGAGGCCCACTGGACCATGCGCAACCTGCTCCTGGAGCGGCTCGACGAGCGCGCCCAGATGCTCACCGGCAAGCACAAGGACCTCTCCATGGTCGAGGGCGTGCAGCACGGCGACGTGGACGGCATCGCCTTCGTCGGCTACCACGCGGGCGCCGGCATGGAGGGCGTCCTCGCCCACACCTACCTCGCCAACTCCATCACCGGGGTCTGGCTGAACGGCGTACGGGCCAGCGAGGGCCTGCTGAACGCGCATGTCGTCGCCGAGTACGGCGTCCCGGTCGTCCTCGTCACCGGGGACGACGTGGCCTGCGAGGACGCCCTCGGCTACGCGCCCGGCGCGCTGAAGGTCGCCGTCAAGGACCATGTCTCGCGGTACGCGGCCGTGTGCCGGACCCCCGCGCGCACCGCCGCCGACATCCGGGCCGCCGCCAAGGAGGCCGCCGCGCTGGCGGTCCGCCGCGAGCCCGGGAGCGACGGGCCCGGGAGCGACGGGCCCTTCACCGTCGAGGTGGAGTTCGACGCCGAGCACCTCGCCCGGGCCGCGACCGTCGTCCCCGGGGTGGGCCTGGCGGGCGAGCGCCGGATCGCGTACACCAGCGGCACGATGTACGAAGGCATCCGCACCTTCAAGGCGGTGACCACGATCGCCTCCGCGGCGATCGAGGAGCAGTATGGCTGAGGAGCACCATGGCTGACGCACAGGCGAGGGACGAGGTCGTCCGTTTCACCTCCGACCTCATTCGCATCGACACCACCAACCGGGGCGGCGGCGACTGCCGGGAGCGGCCCGCCGCCGAGTACGCGGCCGCGCTGCTCGCCGACACCGGGGTGGAACCGGTCCTCCTCGAACGCACCCCGGGACGCGCCAACGTCGTCGCCCGGATCGAGGGCACCGACCCGTCCGCCGACGCGCTGCTCGTCCACGGCCACCTCGACGTGGTCCCCGCCGAGGCCGCCGACTGGAGCGTCCACCCCTTCTCCGGGGAGGTGCGCGACGGCGTCGTGTGGGGGCGCGGCGCGGTCGACATGAAGAACATGGACGCGATGATCCTGGCCGTCCTGCGCTCCTGGGCCCGCGAGGGCGTACGGCCCCGCCGCGACCTCGTGGTGGCCTTCACCGCCGACGAGGAGGCCAGCGCCGAGGACGGCTCCGGCTTCCTCGCCGACCGGCACGCCGCGCTCTTCGAGGGCTGTACGGAGGCGATCGGCGAGTCCGGGGCGTTCACCTTCCACGACGGCGCCGGACGCGAGATCTACCCGATCGCGGCGGGGGAGCGCGGCACCGGCTGGCTGAAGCTCACCGCGCGCGGCCGCGCGGGACACGGCTCCAAGGTCAACCGGGACAACGCGGTGACCCGGCTGGCCGCCGCCGTCACCCGGATCGGCGAGCACCGCTGGCCGCTCCGCCTCACCCCGACCGTGAGCGCCGCGCTCACCGAACTCGCCGCCCTGTACGGCGTCGACGCCGATCTGAGCGACGCGGCGGGCGTCGACGCGCTGCTCGACAAGCTCGGCCCGGCCGCCTCCCTCGTCGAGGCGACCGTCCGCAACAGCGCCAACCCGACCATGCTGAGCGCCGGTTACAAGGTCAACGTCATCCCGGGCGAGGCCACGGCCTTCGTCGACGGACGCTTCCTGCCGGGCGGCGAGGACGAGTTCCGCGCCACCCTCGACGACCTCACCGGCCCCGACGTCGACTGGGAGTTCCACCACCGCGAAGTCGCCCTCCAGGCACCGCTGGACACCCCGCTCTACGCACAGATGCGGGCCGCCGTCGAGGAGTTCGCGCCCGAGGGGCACGTGGTGCCGTACTGCATGTCCGGCGGCACGGACGCCAAGCAGTTCTCCCGGCTCGGCATCACCGGCTACGGATTCGCCCCGCTGCGGCTGCCGTCGGGCTTCGACTACCAGGCGATGTTCCACGGCGTCGACGAGCGCGTCCCCGTGGAGGCGCTGCGCTTCGGCGTGGACGTCCTCGACCGCTTCCTGCGCACGGCCTAGGGGAGCGGGGAGAACGTGCACATCCTGCCGTACGGGTCCTGGCCCTCACCGATCGACGCCGCGCTCGCCGCCGCGCACGACGGGCGGCCCGAGTACGTCGGTCTCGTCGGCGACGAGATCTGGTGGACCGCGCCCCGCCCCGCCGAGGGCGGCCGCCGCACCCTGGTGCGCCGTCACCCGGACGGCACGGAGGAGTCCGTCCTGCCCGCCCCCTGGAACGTCCGCAGCCGGGTCGTCGAGTACGGCGGCCTGCCCTGGGCCGGCGTGACCCGCCCGGACGGCGAACCCCTCGTGGTGTTCGTGAACTTCGCCGACCAGCGGCTGTACGCCCTCGAACCCGGCTACGAGCCGCGTCCGCTCACCCCGGTCTCGGCCGTGGGCGGCGGACTGCGCTGGGCCGAACCGCAGTTGCTCCCCGGGCGCGACGAAGTGTGGTGCGTCCTGGAGGAGTTCACCGGCGACGCCCCCACCGACGTCCGCCGCGTCCTGGCCGCCGTACCGCTGGACGGCTCCGCCGCCTCCGACCGCGCGGCCGTGCGCGAACTCACCGATGACCGGCGGCGGTTCGTCACCGGGGCCCGCGTCTCACCGGACGGCCGCCGGGCCGTCTGGCTGGCCTGGGACCATCCGCGGATGCCGTGGGACGGCACCGAGGTGATCGTCGCCGACGTCGGCGACGACGGCACGCTCACCGGGGCCCGCGCGGTGGCCGGCGGACCCGAGGAGTCCGTCGCCCAGGCCGACTGGGCCGCCGACGGCTCCCTGCTCTACACCAGCGACCGCGGCGGCTGGTGGAACCTCTACCGCGACCACGAGCCGGTCTGCCCGCGCGAGGAGGAGTTCGGCGGCGCGCTGTGGAAGCTCGGACTGCGCTGGTTCGCGCCGCTCGCCGACGGACTGGTCGCCGTCGTCCACGGGCGGGGCGCCACCGCCCTCGGCGTCCTCGACCCCGAGACCGGCGAACTCGTCGACGCGGCCGGACCCTGGACCGAGTTCGCCCCCGCCCTCGCCGTACGCGGCGAACGGGCCGTCACCGTGGCCGCCTCCCCGCGCAGCGCCTACGAGGTGGTCGAACTGGACACCCGCACCGGGCGCGCCCGGGTGATCGGCGCCGCGCACGACGACGCGGTGGACCCGGCGTACTACCCGGAACCGCAGATCCGCGCCTTCACCGGCCCCGAGGGCCGCGAGATCCACGCGCACGTCTACCCGCCGCACAACCCCGGCTGCGCCGCGCCGGGACACGAACTGCCGCCGTACGTCGTATGGGCGCACGGCGGGCCCACCGACCGGGCGCCGCTCGTACTGGACCTGGAGATCGCCTACTTCACCTCCCGGGGCATCGGCGTCGCCGAGGTCAACTACGGCGGCTCCACCGGGTACGGGCGCGCCTACCGCGAGCGGCTGCGCGAACAGTGGGGCGTGGTCGACGTCGAGGACTGCGCGGCCGTCGCCCTCGCGCTCGCCGACGAGGGCACCGCCGACCGCGCCCGGCTGGCGATCCGGGGCGGCAGCGCGGGCGGCTGGACCGCCGCCGCCTCGCTGACCGGCACCGACGTGTACGCGTGCGGCACCATCAGCTACCCCGTCCTCGACCTGGCCGGCTGGGCCGGGGGCGAGACCCACGACCTGGAGTCCCGCTACCTGGACGGCCTCGTCGGACCGCTCGCCGAGGTGCCCGCCCGCTACGCCGAGCGCTCGCCCGTCACCCACGCCGACCGGATCACCGCCCCGTTCCTGCTGCTCCAGGGCCTGGACGACGTGATCTGCCCGCCCGTCCAGGCCGAACGCTTCCTCGCCCGGCTGGCCGGCCGGGGCGTGCCGCACGCCTACCTCGCCTTCGAGGGGGAGGGCCACGGCTTCCGGCAGGCGGCGACCGTCGTCCGCGCGCTGGAGGCCGAACTGTCCCTGTACGCCCAGGTGTTCGGGCTGCGCCCGCCCGGCGTCCCCACCCTGGAGCTGGCACCGTGAGAGAACTCGTCCGGCCGGCCCGGCTCGCCCCCGGCGCCCGGGTCGCCGTCGTCGCCCCCAGCGGGCCGATCGTGGAGGAACGCCTCCAGGCCGGCCTGGACCTGCTGCGCGGCTGGGACCTCGACCCGGTGGCCGCGCCCCATGTCCTCGACCGCGACCCCGCCCTCGGCTATCTCGCGGGCACGGACGCCGACCGGGCCGCCGACCTCCAGGCCGCCTGGTGCGATCCGGCCGTCGACGCGGTGATCTGCGCCCGCGGCGGCTACGGCGCCCAGCGCGTCGTCGACCTCCTCGACTGGGACGCGATGCGCGCAGCCGGGCCCAAGGTGTTCGTCGGCTTCAGCGACAGCACCGCCCTGCACGAGGCGTTCGCCGTCCGTCTCGGCCTGGTCACGCTGTACGGGCCCGTCGCGGCGGGCGTCGACTTCGTCAAGAGCGCCCGCGCCCAGGACCGCCTCAGGGCCACGCTTTTTGCCCCCGAGACGGTCCGCACGCTCACCTCCGCCGGTACCGCCCTGGCCCCCGGCCGGGCCCGCGGCGTCACCCTCGGCGGCTGTCTGACCCTGCTCTCCAGCGGCTACGGCACCCCGCACTCCCGCCCCGGGGCGCGCGGCGGACTGCTCCTGATCGAGGACGTCGCGGAGCCGCCGTACTCCGTCGACCGGGCCCTCACACAACTGCTGCGCACCGGCTGGCTGGACGGCGTCGCCGGGATCGCCCTCGGCTCGTGGAAGGACTGCGGGCCCTACGGCAGCCTGCGGCCGGTGTTCGCCGACCGGCTCGGCGCCCTGGGCGTCCCGGTCGTCGAGGAGCTGGGCTTCGGACACTGCGAGGGGGCGCTGACCGTGCCCTTCGGGGTGACCGCCGAGCTGGACGCGACGACGGGCACCCTCACGCTCGACGAGCCCGCCCTGCTCTGACCCTTTTCACCCGCCGGACCGCCCTCACCGTGCGTGAGGGCCGCCGCGGGCCCACCCTGGAGACATGAGTCCGAAGTCCTCGAAGACCTCCGAGCGCGGCGGCAGGCGCATGGAGGTGACACCCGCCCGGATCACGGTGCTGGTGCTCGCCGTCCTCACCCTGATCTTCATCTTCCAGAACACCGGCGAGACCACCATCAGACTCCTGATCCCCGAGGTCGTCATGCCCCTCTGGGCAGCCCTCCTCGCCACCGCACTGGTCGGAGCGATCTGCGGCGCGTACTTCATGCGCCGCCGCCGTTAGCCGCCCGGCCTTAAGGTGACCGGATGCCGCACACCGCATCCCCCTACCTCGCCGAAGGCCCCCGCGTGGGTATACGTCACTTCAGCTACGCGGACGGGGCGGAGTTCACCGTTCGGGTCCGGGAGAGTGAGGGGCTGCATCGGCCCTGGTTGTTTCCGCCGGCCAGCCGTGAGGCGTATGCCGCGTATGCGGGGCGGCTGATCGAGGATCCGACGAAGGCCGGGTTCCTGGTGTGTGATCGGGCGGACGGGTCGCTCGCCGGGTTCGTGAACATCAACAACATCGTGCACGGCGGCTTCCAGTGCGGCGCCCTCGGATACGGCGCGTTCGCGCACGCGGCCGGGCGGGGGCTGATGCGCGAGGCGCTCGGGCTCGTCGTGGACCACGCCTTCGGGCCGCTGCGGCTGCACCGGCTGGAGATCAACGTCCAGCCCGGCAATGCCGCGTCCATCGCCCTCGCCCGCTCCTGCGGCTTCCGCCTCGAAGGGTTCTCCCCGCGGATGATCTACATCGACGGGGACTGGCGCGACCACGAGCGCTGGGCGATCACGTCCGAGCAGTGGAAGTCCGGCTGACCGCGGGCGACCCGGAGGGTCAGGACGGGCGGCGGTCCGCGTACTCGTAGACCGTGCCGTCGGGGTGACGGGCGATCAGATTGCGGCCCGCCGGGGTCGCCACCGGGCCCGCGAGGACGTCCGCGCCCAGCTCGGTGAGCGTGCGGTGCACCTCGTCGACGTCCGTGACCGCGATCGTCGCACCGACCTTGCGCAGCACCTCCAACTCGGCCTCGGGGCCGCTCATCAGGAGGAAACAACCGACCGCGGCGACCGCCACCCCGCCACGCTCGAAACGCAGCGCCCCGGTGCCCGCGAGCCGCTCGTAGAAGGCGACCGAGGCGTCCAGGTCGTCGACACAGACACGCAGTGTGGCTCCCAGAATGTCCATACGGACGAGCCTAGTTGGACCGACGGCACCACGGTGATCCCTTCACGCGATCCCCTTCCCGGCGGGCCCGCCACCGTGTGTGAGATTTGCTGAGCGGTGGGTGACCGAGGGTCGGTTTCCGGGGGCCGAGGACGTTTGGGCGGGGCCTGCCGGGGGACGCGGGGAGCTTCGGGGGCGGGAGCGAGTCGCCCTCGCGCAGACGCCCAGACCGCCGCGCCCCGAGCGTGGATCAGTCGGCCCGAACGGAGGAGCACCGTGAGCCGAGCCCGCATCGTGATCGTCGGAGCGGGGTTCGCCGGATACCGCACCGCCCGCACCCTGGCCCGGGAGGCCCGTGGGCGTGCGGACGTCACCCTGCTCAACCCGACCGACTACTTCCTGTACCTGCCCCTGCTGCCCCAGGTGGCCGCGGGCATCCTGGAGCCACGCCGGGTGACCGTGTCTCTGCCGGACACCCTGCGCGGGGTGCGCCTCGTGCTCGGCGAGGCCGGCCGGATCGACCTGGACGCGCGCACCGTCCACTACACCGACCCCGAGGGCGGCGAGGGCACCCTGGGCTACGACCGGCTCGTGCTCGCCGCCGGCAGCGTCAACAAGCTGCTGCCCGTCCCCGGCGTCGCCGAGCACGCCCACGGCTTCCGCGGTCTGCCCGAGGCGCTCTATCTGCGCGACCACATCACCCGCCAGGTGGAACTGGCGACCTCCGCCGACAGCGCGGAGGAGTGCCGGGCGCGCTGCACGTTCGTGGTGGTCGGCGCCGGCTACACCGGCACCGAAGTCGCCGCGCACGGCGCCCTGTTCACCGACGCCCTGGTCCGCACCCACCCGCTGCACCGCGGCATGCGGCCCCGCTGGCTGCTCCTCGACCTCGCACCCCGCGTCCTGCCCGAACTGGGCGAGCACCTCTCGCGCACCGCCGACCGGGTGCTGCGCGAACGCGGCGTGGAGGTACGCACGGAGACCTCCGTGAAGGAGGCCACCCGCGACGGAGTGCTGCTCACCGACGGCGAGTTCGTCGGCACCCGCAGCCTCGTGTGGTGCGTCGGCGTACGGCCCGACCCGCTCGCCGAGTCGACCGGGCTGCCCCTGGAGCGCGGCCGGATCCTGGTCGAGCCCACCCTCCAAGTACCGGGCAGGCCCGAGGTGTTCGCCCTCGGTGACGCCGCCGCCGTACCCGATCTGGAGAACCCCGGACAGTACACGCCGATGACCGCCCAGCACGCCTGGCGGCAGGGCAGGACGGCCGCGCGGAACATCGCCGCGACCCTCGGCGACGGCAGGGCACGGCCGTACCGGCACAAGGACCTCGGGGTCGTGGTGGACCTGGGCGGTGTGCGGGCCGCCGCCGATCCGCTGGGCGTCCCGCTGTCCGGGCTGCCGGCGCATCTGGTGACCCGCGGCTACCATCTCGCCGCCCTCCCCGGCAACCGGGTCCGGGTCGTCTCCGACTGGCTCCTGGACGCCGTACTCCCGCGCCAGGCCGTCCAGTTGGGCCTGGTCAGGTCCTGGTCGGTGCCGCTCGACACGGCCTCCCCCGAACTGGCCCGCGTTCCGACAGGCCCGCCCCCGCACCCGACGGACGCCCCCGACACGGACGGACAGCCCGCCCGGGGCGGCGGCGGGGGCGAGGACACGTCCCGCACGATCACGTCCCCGACACCCGGGCCCGTGAAGGAGGAGGGGGAGCGGCGCCGCCGGGAGCAGGGGCCGGACGGGGCGGCCGCGACCGGTGGCGGCGGGGGTGCGGACACCTCCCGCACGATCACCGCTCCGACGCCCGAACCCGTGAAGCACGAGGGAGACCACTGACCCCATGGACACCGCCGAACTCACCGACCTCGGACAGCAGTTGCGCGTGGACAGCGTGCGCGCCTCCGCCGCCGCGGAATCCGGTCACCCGACGTCCTCGATGTCGGCCGCCGACCTGATGGCCGTCCTGCTGGCCCACCACCTCCGCTACGACTTCGACCGCCCCGCCCACCCGGGCAACGACCGCTTCGTCCTGTCCAAGGGCCACGCCTCGCCGCTGCTCTACGCCGCCTACAAGGCGGCCGGCGCGATCGACGACGACGAACTGCTCACCTTCCGCACCCTCGGCAGCCGTCTGGAGGGCCACCCCACCCCGCGCCGGCTGCCCTGGGTCGAGACCGCCACCGGTTCGCTCGGCCAGGGCCTGCCGGTGGGCGTCGGCATCGCGCTCGCCGGGAAACGGCTTGAGCACTCCGACGCCCGCGTCTGGGTGCTGTGCGGGGACAGCGAGCTGGCCGAGGGCTCCGTCTGGGAGGCCGCCGAGCACGCCGGGCACGAACGGCTGGACAACCTGGTCGTGATCGTGGACGTCAACCGGCTCGGCCAGCGCGGCCCCACCCGCCACGGCCACGACCTCGACGCCTACGCCCGCCGCTTCCAGGGCTTCGACTGGCACACCGTGGAGGTCGACGGCCACGACGTGGACGCCGTCGACCGCGCCTACGGCGAGGCCCTCTCCACCCGCGGCCGGCCCACCGCGATCCTCGCCCGCACCCTCAAGGGCAAGGGCGTCGCCGCCGTCCAGGACCGCGAGGGCCTGCACGGCAAGCCGCTGCCCGACGCCGACGAGGCGATCACCGAACTCGGCGGCGTCCGCGACCTGCGCGTCCGCGTGCAGGAACCGCCCGCCGCCCGCATGCTGCACTCCGTGCCCACCGGCCGCCCCGAACCGCCGCGCTGGGAGCGGGGCGAGGAGGTCGCGACCCGCGACGCCTACGGCAAGGCCCTCGCGGCCCTCGGCACCGCCCGCGCGGACGTCGTCGCCCTCGACGGCGAGGTGAGCGACTCCACCCGCGCCGAATACTTCGCGAAGGACCACCCCGAGCGGTTCTTCGAGTGCTACATCGCCGAACAGCAGCTCGTCGCCGCCGCCGTCGGGATGGCGTCCCGCGGCTTCGTGCCGTACGCCTCCACCTTCGCCGCCTTCCTCACCCGCGCCCACGACTTCGTGCGGATGGCGTCGATCAGCGGCGCCGGGATCAACCTGGTCGGCTCGCACGCCGGGGTGGCGATCGGGCAGGACGGGCCGTCGCAGATGGGCCTGGAGGACCTGGCGATGTTCCGGGCCGTGTACGGCTCGACCGTGCTCTACCCGTGCGACGCCCACCAGACGGCCCGCCTCGTGGCCGCCATGGCCGGACTCGACGGCGTCCGCTATCTGCGCACCTCGCGCGGCGCCGGGCCGGTGCTGTACGGGCCCGACGAGGAGTTCCCGATCGGCGGCAGCAAGGTGCTGCGCTCCTCCGACGCGGACCGGCTGACCGTCGTGGCCGCCGGGATCACCGTGCACGAGGCGCTGCGCGCGGCCGACGCGCTCGCCGCCGAGGGCATCGCCGTCCGGGTCGTCGACCTGTACTCGGTCAAGCCGGTCGACCGGGCCGTGCTGCGGCGCGCGGCGGAGGAGACCGGCGCCCTGCTGACCGTCGAGGACCACCACGAGGAGGGCGGCCTCGGGGACGCCGTCCTGGACGCCTTCACCGACGGCCGCCCCGTGCCCCGCCTGGTGCGGCTCGCCGTACGGACCATGCCGGGGTCGGCGTCCCCGCGGGAGCAGTTGCACGCCGCCGGCATCGACGCCGAGTCCATCGCCGTCTCCGCACGGCTGCTGGTGGAGAACGCGGTGGTGGCGTGAGCCCGCCGTCCGGCGCGCTCGCGCACGGCGGCGGCCGGGAGGACCATGAGGACGGTCGGGAGGAGTCCCCGTGACGGGTCTGCGGTACGTCTACGCCGTCTGCCGGCCGCTCGGCGCGCCGCTCCAGGCCGATCTCGGCGGCGTCGCGGGCGATCCGCCGCGCCTCCTCGCCCACCACGGCCTGATCGCCGTCCTCAGCCATGTCCCGGAGCGCGACTTCGCCGAGGAGCCGCTGCGCGACCACCGCGCCGACCGGTCCTGGCTGCTGGAGACCGCCCGCTCCCACCAGCAGGTCGTCGACGCGCTCACCGCCGTCACCACCCCGCTGCCGCTGCGGCCCGCCACCGTGTTCCCCGACGACAGCGCGGTGCGCGTGATGGTGCAGCGGCACGAGGACGACTTCCGGGACACCCTGGAGCGGCTCG
The DNA here is from genome assembly GCF_013363615.1 of Streptomyces sp. CAI-85. NCBI lineage: Bacteria > Bacillati > Actinomycetota > Actinomycetes > Kitasatosporales > Streptomycetaceae > Streptomyces > Streptomyces sp. CAI-85. Next base: position 26,095 of record NZ_JAANNX010000007.1, read on the forward strand.
ACGGGCGCGTCGAGTGGGGCGTACGCGTGTACGACGACACGGGCGGCGGGCCGGGGGAGACCGAGGAGGCCCGGGAGATCCACGACTTCGCCGACCGGCTGCACCGTACGCTCACTGCGCACGCCGACGACGTCCGGCTCCGCCCGCCCCGGATCACGGCCCCGCCGAACCGCCCGCGGAGCGTCCTGGACGGCGCCTATCTGGTGCCCCGCGCGCGGTCCGAGGAGTTCGTGGAGGCGGTGCACCGGGCGGAGGGGGAAGTGCCGGGGGCCCGGGTCGAGCTGGCCGGGCCGTGGGCGGCGTACTCCTTCGTGGACGTCGGCGACCTGTCGTGAGCCGGAGGACGGCCTGTCACGAGCCGGAGGCGGCCTGTCAGGAAGCGGGACGCGTGTCCTTGCGGCACAGGATCTCGCCGTGCAGCACGCAGAACCAGCCGTCCTCCCGCTCGCCCCACTCCCGCCATGCCCGGGACACCGCCGTGAGCTGCTCCTCGGTCGCGTGCCCGCCCTCCGTGGCGCGCTCGGCGTAGGCGGAGGCCAGGGTGCGGTCGGCCCACAGGCCGCTCCACCACGCCCGCTCCTCGGCGGTGCTGAACGTCCAGGTGGCGGAGGTCGCGGTGATGTCGGTGAACCCGGCCGCCAGCGCCCAGGACTTCAGCCGGCGCCCGGCGTCCGGCTCGCCGCCGTTGGCCCGCGCCACCCGCTCGTACAGGTCCAGCCAGTCGTCCATCCCCCGGGACGGCGGGTACCAGGTCATCGCCGCGTAGTCCGAGTCGCGCACCGCCACCAGGCCGCCCGGCACGGTCACCCGCAGCATCTCGCGCAGCGCCTGCACCGGATCGCCCACGTGCTGGAGCACCTGGTGGGCGTGGACCACGTCGAACGAGCCGTCCGGGTACGGCAGGGCGTGCACGTCGGCGGTCTCGAAGCGGACGTTGGCCAGTCCGCGGCCGGCCGCCGTGGCGCGGGCCTGGTCCAGGACGCCCGCCGCGTGGTCGACGCCGGTGACGTGCCCGTCGGGGACCAGGGCCGCGAGGTCGGCGGTGATGGTGCCGGGGCCGCAGCCGATGTCCAGGATCCGGTGGTGCGGCTCCAGCGAACCGAGCAGGTAGGCCGCGGAGTTGGCGGCGGTCCGCCAGGTGTGCGACCGCAGCACCGACTCGTGGTGCCCGTGCGTGTAGACGGCGGTCTCCTGCGCTTTCGGCATGGCTCTACCTACCCCTTCTCGGCGTACCCCTCCGGGCTCCCGGGAGCCTCGGGCGACAGGGATCACCGTACGCCCATGGCCGCATGCTGAGACCATTTGTTTCACCATGCGGACGACCGATGGTGTCCGGGCGGCGGGCCCGCGCGTACGCTGGGGTGGCCGTTCCGGGGTGCGGAGCGGGTCCGACCCAGGAGGCTCACCGCATGCGACTGCTGCTCGTCCGTCACGGCCAGACCCCCACCAACGTGGACTACCTGCTGGACACCGCCGCACCCGGCCCCGGCCTGACCGAGCTGGGCGCACGGCAGGCGGCCGCCCTGCCGGAGGCCCTCGCCGACGAGGACATCGAGGTCCTGTACGCCTCCACCCTGGTGCGCACCCAGCTCACCGCCGCGCCGCTGGCCGCCGCCCGCGGTCTCGACGTACGCGTGCGTGACGGCATCCGGGAGATCTCCGCGGGCGACCTGGAGATGCTGCCCGGCGACTCCCCGGACGCCGTGCGCTACATGCGGACCGTGTTCGCCTGGGCCGACGGCGACACGCAGGCGCGCGTGCCCGGCGGGGAGAACGGCGTGGAGTTCCTCGCCCGCTACGACGCCGTGGTCGCCGAGGCCGCCGCGTCCGGCGCCGGCACCGCCGCCCTGGTCAGCCACGGCGCCGCGATCCGCGCCTGGTCCGCCGCCCGCGCCCACAACGTCGACGTCCCCTTCGCCGCGGGACACCGCCTCGCCAACACCGGCACGGTGATCCTGGAGGGCTCGCCGGCCGACGGCTGGAAGGCCCTGACCTGGGCGGGTGCCACCGTGTCCCCGGCCGGGGACAGCGGACCGGCCGGAGCGGAACCCGGCGTCCGCTAATCGGTTTGCCGCCCGTCGCAGCCGGACCGCAGAATGCGCCTCATGGGACATCTGGAAGCCGCGCACCTCGAGTACTACCTCCCCGACGGGAGGGCGTTGCTCGGCGACGTGTCCTTCCGGGTCGGCGAAGGGGCCGTGGTCGCCCTGGTCGGACCCAACGGCGCCGGCAAGACCACCCTGCTGCGGCTGATCTCCGGCGAGCTGAAGCCGCACGGCGGCACCGTCACCGTCAGCGGCGGCCTCGGCGTGATGCGCCAGTTCGTCGGCTCCGTACGGGACGAGACGACCGTCCGCGACCTGCTCGTGTCGGTGTCCTCGCCCCGTATCCAGGAGGCCGCGAAGGCCGTCGACAGGGCCGAGCACGCGATCATGACCGTCGACGACGAGGCCGCCCAGCTCCAGTACGCGCAGGCCCTCTCCGACTGGGCCGAGGTGCGCGGCTACGAGGCCGAGACCCTCTGGGACATGTGCACCACGGCCGCGCTCGGCGTGCCCTACGACAAGGCCCAGTTCCGGCTGGTGCGCACGCTCTCCGGCGGCGAGCAGAAGCGGCTCGTCCTGGAGGCGCTGCTGCGCGGCACCGACGAGGTCCTGCTGCTCGACGAGCCCGACAACTACCTCGACGTCCCCGGCAAGCGCTGGCTGGAGGACCGGCTCAAGGAGACCCGCAAGACGGTCCTCTTCGTCTCCCACGACCGCGAACTCCTCTCCCGCGCCGCCGAGAAGATCGTCTCCGTGGAGCCCTCGCCCACCGGTGCCGACGCCTGGGTGCACGGCGGCGGCTTCGCCACCTACCACGAGGCCCGCCGTGAACGCTTCGCCCGCTTCGAGGAGCTGCGCCGCCGCTGGGACGAGAAGCACGCCCAGCTCAAGAAGCTCGTCCTGAACCTCCGTCAGGCCGCCTCCATCAGCCATGAGCTGGCCTCCCGCTACCAGGCGGCACAGACCAGGCTGCGCAAGTTCGAGGAGGCGGGACCGCCGCCCGAGCCGCCGCGCGAGCAGGACATCACCATGCGCCTCAAGGGCGGCCGCACCGGCGTCCGCGCCGTCACCTGCCAGGACCTCGAACTGACCGGCCTGATGAAACCCTTCGACCTGGAGGTCTTCTACGGCGAGCGGGTCGCCGTCCTCGGCTCCAACGGCTCCGGCAAGTCGCACTTCCTGCGCCTGCTGGCCGGCGAGGACGTGGCGCACACCGGCACCTGGAAGCTCGGCGCGCGGGTCGTCCCCGGGCACTTCGCCCAGACCCACGCCCACCCCGAACTCCAGGGCCGCGCCCTCCTCGACATCCTCTGGCAGGAGCACTCCCAGGACCGGGGCGCGGCCATGTCCCGGCTGCGCCGCTACGAGCTGACCCAGCAGGCCGAACAGACCTTCGACCGGCTCTCCGGCGGCCAGCAGGCCCGCTTCCAGATCCTGCTCCTGGAGCTGGAGGGCGTCACCGCCCTGCTCCTCGACGAGCCGACCGACAACCTCGACCTGGAGTCCGCCGAGGCGCTCCAGGAAGGACTCGAGGCGTTCGAGGGCACGGTCCTCGCGGTCACCCACGACCGCTGGTTCGCCCGCTCCTTCGACCGCTACCTGGTCTTCGGCAGCGACGGCCGGGTCCGCGAGACCCCGGAGCCGGTGTGGGACGAGCGGCGGGTGGAGCGGGCCAGGTGAGCGGCCCCTGAACCGTGCGGGGGCCCGTGGGGCCGAATCTTCGTACAGTGGAGGCACACGTCGGAACGACGAGCGGGGTGCCACGATGACCGGAGTCGACCCTGACCGGCTGGACGACCAGCAGCTCATGAAAGAGCTGGAGACGATCCACCGCACGCGCCACGACACCCTGCTGTACGGCTCGAACGACGCCCTGCGCGCCCACAACGACCGCATGGCGCGGCTGGAGGGCGAGTACCTGCGCCGCAACCCCCGCCGTTTCGTGGCGCCCGGCCGCACCCGCGAGGGGGCCCGGGAGCGCGCCGCCGCGCCCGACGGCGCCCGCCGGGGCCCGGCCGGGCGCGGGCGCGAGACCGGCACCCCGGTGGGCAAGTGGGGCCGGGAGTCCTTGGGCGGCGGCTGACCGTACGACGTCCTCGGTGCTCCTTCCGCCACGCCGGAACGTCACCCGCATGGCGGACCCCTGTCCCGCGAATGGGGTCCGGCCGCGCGCGGCACGGCCTCGGGCGGGCTGTGATGGTGCGCGGGACCGCCTCGGCGGACCCGCCCCGCAGCCGCCGGCCGAAGGAGCCGCTCCATGCGCCGCACCGCACCCCTGCTGTCCGCCGTCGCCCTGGCCGGTGCCCTGCTGGCCGCCGCCGGCCCGGTCGCGTCGGCGGATCCGGCGGCCGAGGTCAGCCCCGGCAGCGTCGACCCGGGCGGCAGCGTCACCGTCTCGGTCACCTGCGACCCGCCGGGCGGCACCGCCCCCGAGACCATCGACGCCTCCTCCCTGGCCTTCGCGGACGGCACCGTCCGGCTCACCCGGGTCACCGGCACCGACGACCCGGCCGCCGGGCTCTCCTACCGGGGCACCGCCCGCAGCAGCGGCGCCGCCGACCTCGACGCGGACGAGGGGCTCGGCCCCGACACCGCCTGGACCGTCGACGGCACCTGCCCGGCGCCGCCCGACGGGGAGGGCAGCCCCTGGAGCGCCACCTTCGACATCACCCGCGCGAGCGGCGGCGGATCCTGTCCGCCGGAGTACGGCGACACCGGCGCGCCCTGCGACACCGGCCGGCCGACCCCCGCGCCCACCCACCACACGTGCTCCCCCTCCGCGCCGCCCCACGGCGGAGGGGACCGCACCGACCCCTGCGCGCCCCCGACCGTCGAGCACGGCGTACGGGCCGGCGCCGGCGGCTCCCTCGGCGACTCCGTGCCCGCCCTGATCGCCGGCGGGGTACTGATCGCCGGCGCGGCGGGCGCGGCCGGACACCGGCTCTACCGGCGCGCACGGGACACCTGACCGCACCGGCGCGCCACGCACCACCGGGCACACGTGACACGCGGGGGGCCATAGGTCACGCACCACAGGGCACATGTCACGCAGCACCGGGCACTGGCCACGCAGCAGCGGGCACAGGCCACCAGGGACGGACCGCGCGGAGGACCCATGCCGAGCACGGAACCCGAAGGACACGGGCCGGTCCGCTACGGCCCGCCGTTCCCCGTGGACGGACTGCCCGTGCCGCCCGGACTCGCCGCCGTCCTCGCCGGGGCCGCCGGCCGCGGCGACGGCGAACCCGTCGGCGGCGGACCCGCGCTGCGGACGGCCGCCGCCGGCTACTGGGCGCGGCGCGGCACCCCCGTCGACCCCGCGGGCGTCGTGGCCGGGCCCGGCGCGCCCGCGCTGCTGCTCGCGCTGACCGCCGCGCTCGGCGGCGACGTCCTGGTACCCCGGCCGTGCGCGGCCTGGTGGGCGCCGTACGCGCGGCTGCTGGGCCGCCGGGTGTTCCATGTCGCCACGCCCGCGGAGTGCGGCGGCGTCCCCGACCCGTACGCCCTGCTGGAGACCGTGCGCCGGCTGCGGGCCGAGGGCGGCGACCCGCGGCTGCTGGTGCTGTCCGTCGCCGACGACCCCACCGCGACCGTGGCCCCGCCCGAGGTGCTGCACGAGGCCGTGGAGGCCGCCGCCGCGGAGGGACTCCACCTGATCAGCGACGAGACCTGGCGCGACACCGTGCACGCCCCGCAGGACACCGTCCCGGTCGGCCCGGCCGAGATGCTGCCCGACCGGGTCACCGTCGTCACCGACCTGGCCGGCGCCCTGCTGCCCGCCGGCTGGCCGGCCGCCGTCGCCCGCCTGCCCGCCACGGCCGCCGGGGACGATCTGCACGCGCGCGTGCTCGACGTCCTCACCGCCCTCGACGCGCGCGTGGCCGCCCCGGTCGCCGCGGCCGCCGCGCACGCCCTGTCCGAGCCCGCCGAGGTCACCGAGCGGGTCGCCGCCACCGCACGGCTGCACGCGCTGCTGGCCCGGGCGGTGCACACGGCGGTGACCGGCGCGGGCGCGCTGGCCCTGCCGCCGCGCGCGGGACGGCATCTCTACGTCGACCTGGAGCCGCTGCGCGAGGCGCTGTCGCCGCGCGGCGTCGGCGACGCCCAGGACCTGGAGGACTTCCTCTCCGCCCGGCTGCGGATGCCCGCGCCGGGCGGACACCGCTTCGGCGACGACCTCGCCGCGCTGCGCGTCCGGCTGACCACCGGCCCGCTGCTCGGGGACCCGGACGCACGGCGCACGGAATGCCTCACGTCCCCCGCGCCGTTGGAACTGCCGCACGTGCACCGCGCGTTGACCCGCCTCACGGCGGTCTTCGACGATCTCCGCGACGACGCCCGGCGAGGGGAGCCCTCTCGATGACGCAGCAGTCCGAGTCGACCACGGCGGAACCGGCGCCCTCCGGGGACACCGCCGCCCCCGCCTCCGCGCCCTCCCCTTCCGCACCCCCGTTCCCGCCGCTCGCCGAACCCCGTCCGCCCGGTGAACGGCGGGTGTGGCCACGCACCTTCCACGACCGGCTGACCGCCCCGCTGCCCGGCCTCAAGGCCCTCGCCCGGTTCGCCCGCGAGGGCTCCGTCCGCCCCGGCAAGGAGGGCCTCGCCGACATCCCCCGGCTGCCCTTCGCGCCCGCCCCGCTGCCCCGCGCCGACGCCGGGACCGTCGCCGTCTCCTGGGCGGGGCACGCCAGTTGGGTGCTGCGGATCGGCGGCCTGACGATCCTGACCGACCCGGTCTGGTCCCGCCGGATCCTCGGCACCCCGGCCCGGATCACCCCCGTCGGCATCCCCTGGGAGACCCTGCCGCCCGTCGACGCGGTCGTCGTCAGCCACAACCACTACGACCACCTGGACGCGCCCACGCTGCGCCGACTCCCGCGCGACACCCCGGTGTTCGTGCCGGCCGGTCTCGGAGTCTGGTTCCGGCGCCGCCGGTTCACCCGGGTCACCGAGCTGGACTGGTGGGAGGCGTCCGAACTCGGCGGTGTACGCCTCGACTTCGTCCCCGCCCACCACTGGTCCAAGCGCACCCTCACCGACACCTGCCGTTCCCTGTGGGGCGGCTGGGTGCTCACCGCGCCCGACGGCCGGCGGGTGTACTTCGCGGGTGACACCGGGTACGGCCACTGGTTCTCCCGGATCGGCCGGCGGTACCCCGGTATCGACCTGGCCCTGCTGCCCATCGGCGCCTACGATCCGCGCTGGTGGCTCAGCGACGTGCACTGCGACCCGGACGAGGCGGTCCGCGCCGTGCTCGACCTGGGCGCACACCGGATGGCCCCCATGCACTGGGGCACCTTCGTCCTCTCCGCCGAGCCGGTCCTCGAACCCCTGCACCGGGTCCGGGCGGCCTGGACGGCGGCGGGCCTCCCCCGCGACCGGCTCTGGGACCTGCCGATCGGCGGCTCCCGCGTGCTGCCGGACTGAACGGCGGGCGAGGCCGGGCGCGCGCAGCGGTACGGCGCACTCGCCGTGCGTGTTCCGAGGCCGCACCAGCGGCGCGGACAACGGGCCCTATACGCGAGGCGGTTCGGGGTCGCGGTTCGCGCAGGGGGCGCCGAGCAGGGCGGCGGCCTCGCGGACGGCGGCCTCGGTGCGGCCGGTCAGCAGCAGGACGTAGTCGTCGGCGATGCCGCGGTCGTGACGGACGATCAGATCCGGTCCGCCGTAGAGCACGACGTCACCGGCCAGTTCGCGCCACGGCAGCAGCCCCATGTCGGGGTAGGCCGCGGTGAGCCGGGCGAGGGCGGCCGGGTCGCGGTCGAGGTCGTTCTGCTGGACCGCCAGCGTCCAGCCGAGCCGGGACGGCAGCCGCATCAGCGCGAGATGCAGAAGGTGCTCGGAGACCGAACGGTCCTGCACCACCCAGCCCTCGTCCCCGACGCTCACCAGCACCCGCGGGTCGTCCTGGCCGGCCTCGGCGGCCGCGTAGCCCCACTCGTTGCAGTACTGGTACTCCGCCATGAAGACACAGACCCGCCGGTCCCCGCCGGGCGGCAGCAGCGGGCTGCCCTCCGGCACCTCCTTCGCGACTCCCCAGCCGGTGGGGTCGGGGCGCAGCGTCGGCGGCATCTCGGGGTGGGTCCAGTACCAGCGGGCGTTCGCCATGAAGGTGTTCTCGGGCCAGGTCCACCACTCCCGCAGCGCGACCGGCACGGGCAGGCTCCGGTCGATCCGGGCCTCCTCGTCGTCGTCCTCGTCCTTTTCGTCTTCGTCTTCGTCCTCGTCGTCCTCGTCCTCCCACAGCTCCGGGTCCCAGTCCTCGGGGTCCCACTCCTCGGGCTCGAAGCCCCATTCGCGCTGCACCTCGGACAGCAGCTCCCAGCGGGACGTCCGGGGTGCCGCGAGCCGCGCGGCGAACTGCCCGTAGTCGACGACGTGTTCGGTGCTCGATGTCATGGGCGGGACCCTAGTGGGTCCCTGTGACAATGCCGTACGACAACCGGCGCGCGCTCAGCCCGGCTGCGGTCCCCGCAGCCGCCGCCACACGCTCGGGGCCGCGCTGATCAGCAGCGTCAGGGCGACCGCCGCGACCACGCCCTGCCAGGGTTCGGGGAACAGCGAGCCGCCGACGATCCCGATGAGCTGATAGGTCAGCGCCCAGGCCAGACAGGCGGGGAGATTGCCGCGGACGAAGCGGCGCAGCGGCCACTCGGCCATCAGACAGGCCAGCATCACCGGGATCCGGCCCGCCGGCACCAGCCGGGACAGCACCAGCACCGTCGTCCCGTGCTCGGCGAGCTTGTCCTGCGCCTGCGTCAGCCGCTCCTCCGGGGCCCGCGACCGGATCGCCTCCAGCCAGCGCGAGCCGCCCCGCGAGCGCATCCCGCGCCGGCCCAGCCAGTACAGCGCGGCGTCCCCGCAGAACGCGGCGAGCGACGCCGTCAGGAACACCAGGGCCAGTGAGAACGGTGCCGCCCGGTGGAACGCCACCACGGCCGCCGAACTCACCAGCGCCCCCGTCGGCACCACCGGCACCAGCGCCCCGATGAACACCAGCAGGAACAGCGACGGATAGCCGAGCGCCTGCTGTGTCGACGCCGTCGGCGCGGTCGTCGCGGCGGCGGCGAGCCACCACCATCTCACCGCGCGGCCTCCAGACGCACGCTCTCGCCGTGCCCGAGCCGGTGCACCGCCACCCGGGGCGCACGCTCGGCCGCGAGGCGCACGAATTCATCGCCCGGCGCATGGAACTCATGGGGGCGCACGGCGTCCATGCCGATGGGCCAGTACGTGCCCCAGTGCACCGGCACCGCGCTGTGCGGCGCCAGCCGGGCCAGCGCCTCCGCCGCCCGCCCCGCGTCCAGATGCCCGGCGCCGAGGTACGGCCCCCAGCCGCCCACCGGCAGCAGCGCCGCCTCGACCGGCCCGACCTCGTCGGCCAGTTCGTCGAAGAGCCCGGTGTCCCCGGCGAAGTACGTCCGCGCCTCGCCCTCGACGACGTATCCGAGGGCGGGGGAGCGGTGCGGTCCGACCGGCAGCCGCCGTCCGTCGTGTCGGGCGGGCACGGCACGTATCCGCAGGCCGTCGACGGTGACCACGTCACCCGGCGCCATCTCGTCGATCCGCAGATGGTCCAGTCTGCGCAGCGCGGGGACGGCGCGCGAGGCACCCAGGGGCACCAGCAGGCGCGTGCCCGGCGCGAGGCGCGCCAGCGAGGGCACATGGAGATGGTCGGCGTGCAGGTGGGAGACGACCGCGACGTCCGCCTGCCAGGCACGGGGCGGGGGCGGCGCGCCCCGGCGGCGGCGCAGATGGGCGAGCCGGCGGGCGAACAGAGGATCGGTCAGCACACGCACGTTCGAATCCTCGACCGTGCAGGTCGCGTGACCCCACCAGGTGATCTCCACCGGCACCTCTTTGCCTCCTTCGCGCGACTCCCCCGAAGCCTACGGGCAGGAGTAGGGTCGGCGGCGAAACCCGGAGGTGAGGGGGACCCCATGGGACCGGTGCGGGTCACGGCGATCGCGAGTCTGACGCCGCTGGAGGAGCTGGACGCCGATCCCTTCCTGGTGGACTCCCGCAGCCAGCACGCGATGTGCGCGCGCTGGGCCGCCGAGCGCGGCTATGTGGTGAGCAGGGAGCTGCTGGTGCGCGGGCTGCGCGCCGACCACTGCGTGCTGTGGGACGGCGTCCGCCCCGGGGCCGACCTGTTCGTCGCGCCCAGCCGCCGCGTCCTGGAGAGCGCCCTGTCGGACGTCGAGGAGTTCACCGAGGAGTGCGCCCGGCGCGGGGTGCGGGTGGAGACCGTCGGCTTCGCCGAACCCTCCTACGACGCCCAGATGAAGGCCCGCGTGCACCGCCGTCTGTCGATGCCGACCGCCGGCTACGACGGCCGCTGAGCAAGCCGTCCGCCGAGCGAGCCGCCCGCTGAGCGAGCCGCCCGCCGGGCACGCCGTCCGCTGAGCGAGCCGTCCGCCGGGCACGCCGTCCGCCGGGTGCGCCGCCCGCCGACCGGCCCGACCACCGGGTGCGCCGTCCGTCCATCAGGCCGTGCTCCCGCCCGGTGTGACAGGGTGGGGGAGGGACCCCGCCGGCGTCGGGGCCGGAACGCGAGGTGGACGGGGCGTGCGTGGGGTGCGGTGGCGGCGAGCCGTCAGTCAGGCCGGGCGGAGTCTCACCGTGTGGGCCGTCTCCACCCTGACCATGCTGGTCCTCGCCGGGATCCTGCCCGACTTCCGCCTCCAGTCCGCCGACGGCGACAGCGCCACCGTCATCGCCGTCACCGCGGCCGTCGGCGCCGGTGTCTTCGGTGTCCTGTCGGCGCTGGTCTGGCCGCTGATGGTCCGGCTTCTGCTGCTCGTACCGGCCCTGGTGCTCGGCCTGCTGGTGTTCTTCCTCAACGGCTCCCTGCTGCTCATCGCCCTGCGGCTGACGCCCTCGGGACAGACCGAGGCCGCGCCCGAGACCGCCGTGATCGTCGCTGCCGTGATGTCCGCCGTCGCCTCCGCGACCGGCGGCGCGCTCGCCGTCCGCGACGACGACGCCTACCGCCGTCGGCTGTACCGGCTCGCCGACCGGCGCCGCCGCGGCGGACCGCCAGGACCCACCGGCCCCGGCACGGTCTTCCTCCAGCTCGACGGCGTCGGCCACGACGTGCTGGCCGACGCCGTGCGCGCCGGACTGATGCCGACCGTCGCCCGCTGGCTCGGCGAGGACGGCACCGGCGCAGCCCCCACCCACCGGCTCACCCCCTGGCGCACCGACTGGTCCAGCCAGACCGGCGCCAGCCAGCTCGGCATCCTGCACGGCAGCAACCACGACGTCCCCGCCTTCCGCTGGTACGAGAAGGAGACCCGGGAGGTGATGGTCTGCAACCGCCCCACCAGCGCCGCCGAACTCCAGCGCCGCGCCGTCGAGCGCACCGGCGAGGGCGGACTGCTGACCGGCGACGGCGCCAGCCGCGGCAACCTCTTCAGCGGCGGAGCCGGCGAACAGGCCCTCGTGCTGTCCATCGCCGCCCGCCGCCGCGGCCGCGAGAACCGCTCCCGGGCCGGCTACTTCGCCTACTTCTCCGACCCCGCCAACGCCGTGCGCACCGCCCTGTCGTTCGCCGCCGAGGTGGGCCGCGAGATCGGCCAGTCCACCCGCGCCCGGCTGCGCAAGGAACGCCCCCGGGTCGGACGCGGCGGCCTCTACCCGCTGGTGCGCGCCTTCGCGACCGTCGTCGAACGGGACGTCGTGGTCGCCGCCGTCACCGGCGACCTCCTCGCCGGCCGCGGCGCCGTCTACGCCGACCTGGTCGCCTACGACGAGGTGGCCCACCACTCCGGGCCGCTCGGCCGCGACACCGCCCAGGTCCTCGGCCGCCTCGACCGGGCGCTCGCCCTGATCGAGAAGGTCGCCGAGCACGCCCCCCGCCCCTACCGGATCGTCGTCCTGTCCGACCACGGGCAGAGCCCCGGCGAGACCTTCCGCGCCCGCTACGGCCTCACCCTCGGCGATCTGGTCCGGGCCGGCTGCGGACTGCCCGTGCCGCGGAAGGCCGAGCGCACCCACAGCGGCGCCGAGGCCCGCGCCGCCGTCCGCGCCGCCCTGCGCCGGCCCGTCGAGGAGGGCGGCGAACGCCACCGGCCCGCCCGTCGCCGCTCCGAGCCGATCGTGCTCGCCTCCGGCAACCTCGGCCTGATCTCCTTCCCCGACGTGCCGCACCGGATGAGCAAGGAGGAGATCGACGCCCGCCACCCCGCCCTCCTCCCCACCCTCGCCAACCACCCCGGCGTCGGCTTCCTGCTGGTGCGCAGCGAGGAGCACGGCGGGCTCGTCCTCGGCGCCGCCGGCGCGGCGATCCCGCTGGACCGGCTCGACGAGGAGCCGGGACCGCTGGCCGCCTTCGGGCCCGGCGCCGCCGACGCCGTCCGCCGCACCCACGGCTTCCCGCACACCGCCGACATCATGGTCAACTCCAGCCACGACCCGGCCGACGGCGAGGTCCTCGCCTTCGAGGAGCAGATCGGCTCCCACGGCGGCCTCGGCGGCGCCCAGTCCCGGCCGTTCCTGCTGTCCCCGCTCGCCCTGTCCGAGCCGGTGACGGACGGGGAGGTGCTGGCCGGCGCCGAGCACGTGCACCGCGTGCTGCGCCGCTGGCTGCGCGAGTCCGAGGGGCCCCAGGTGCCGGTGGAGCCGGTGCGCCAGGAGCGGGCCGCCTGAAAATCGGCTGCGCCCGGGAAGCCGTACGCACACACTGACCGTGTCGTCCACTCCCGAACGCTCCCGAGGAGCCCCCGCCTTGCAGGCTGCCGTCACGGTCACCCCCTCCCGCGTCCCCGAACTCCTCCTCGGCCTGGCCACCGTCCGGCCGGTGTTCCTCTGGGGCGCCCCCGGCATCGGAAAGTCCTCCCTGGTCAGGGAGTTCGCCGAGTCGCTCGGACTGGAGTGCGTGAGCCTGCTGGGCACCCAGCTCGCCCCGGAGGACCTGATCGGCGTCCCGCAGATCCGCGACGGCCGCTCGGTGTTCTGCCCGCCCGAGGCCATCGCCCGCGACGAGCCGTACTGCCTCTTCCTGGACGAGCTGAACGCGGCCACCCCCGACGTACAGAAGGCGTTCTACTCGCTGATCCTGGACCGCCGCATCGGCAGCTACGAACTGCCCGCGGGCTCGATCGTGATCGGCGCCGGCAACCGCGCCACCGACAACGCGCTCGCCCGGCCGATCGCCTCCGCGCTCGTCAACCGCCTCGCCCACGTCCATCTGGAGGCGTCCCCGCGGGACTGGCTGGCCTGGGCCGCGGGCCACGGCATCCACCCCTGGATCCTCGACCACCTCACCGACCGCCCCGACCATCTGTGGTCCAGGCCGCCCAAGACCGAGGAGCCGTTCTCCACGCCCCGCTCCTGGCACATGCTCTCCGACGCCCTCCACTCCTTCGGCCGCGACCTCGACGAGGACACCCTCAAGATCCTCGCCCACGGCACCCTGACACCCGCGCACGCCACCGCCTTCTGCGGCTACGTCAAGATCGTCCGCAGCCGGTACGGCATCGAGGCCGTCCTGCGCGGCGACGCCCCCTGGCCGCACCGCGTCGAGGACCGCGACCTGCTCTACTACCTCGCCGACTCGTTCCGCGGCCGTCTCGTCAAGGAACTCCCCGCCGTCAAGGAGCACATGTCGGCGAACGGCCGGCAGACCGCCCACCGCGCCAAGTCGCTGCTCGTCCAGCTCGCCGAGATATCCGTCGAGGTCGCCCAGACCGTCATCGCCTCCGACGCCGACGGCAACCCCGTGCTGCCCGCCTGGTTCCTGGTGGAGGCGGCCCGGGACATGCCCCGCCTCGTCGAGGCGCGCCGATGAGCCGCCCCGGCCGCGGCAAGAAGAAACGCGATCTCGCCCAGGAGGCGTTCGAGGCGGGCCTCGCCCTGCTGCGCGGCCACCCCGCGCTGAACGCCGTCTCCTTCACCGTCTGCCGCGACGAGAAGTGCCCGGCCGCACCCCGCGACGGACTCGTCCGCGTCGACTCCGACGGCGTCGCGCACGTCCACCCCGCCCGCCTCGCCGAACCCGCGCGGTGGGCCTGGGCCCTCGCCCACGCCGCGCTCCACCTCGGCTTCGGCCACCTCCCGGCCGCCGCCGGCCCGCGGGTCCAGCCCGACCGGTTCGACCTCGCCGCCCGCTGCGTCGTCGTCAACCGTTTCCTGCTCAGCTCGCCGCTGGGCACCCCGCCCGAGGACCATCCGCTCACCTACCCCGACGGCGACGAGGAACGGCTCGCCGCCCGCTGGCGCCGCGCCGGACTGCCCGCCGCCTACGAGCACTGCGGCACCGCGGGATCCGAACCCGACCAGATGCTGACGCCCTGGGACCTCTGGCGCCAAGGGCCGCCCCCCGACCGTCAGTCGGCCTTCGCCACCGCCCTCACCCGGACCGTGTCCGCCGCGATGGACATGGCCGGCGGCCGCCGCGCCACCCTCCACGACGACCTGGCGCCCACCCGCTCCTGGGAACGCGCGCTGAGCTGGTTCATCTCCTCCTACCCGCTGCTCGGCGGCATCGCGGCCGGCATCCGGCTCGTCGCCGACGCCGAACTCGCCCGCGCCCACGGCATCCGCGTCGCCGCCGTCGACACCGAGGCCGGCGAGATCTACGTCAACCCGCTGTATCAACTCGACGACGACGAATGGCGGTTCGTCCTCGCCCACGAGATGCTGCACGCCGCCCTGCGCCACGGCGACCGGTGCGGCACCCGCGACCCCTACCTCTTCAACGTCGCCTGCGACTACGTCGTCAACGGCTGGCTGAACGAGATGCAGGTCGGCACCATGCCCCACGGACTGCTCCACGACCCGGAGCTGAGCGGCCTGTCCGCCGAGGAGGTCTACGACCGGATCGCCGGCGATCCGCGCCGGATGCGCCGGCTCGCCACCCTGCGCGGCAAGGGACTCGGCGACATCCTCGGCGGCCCGCTCGGCCCGCCCCGCGACCACGTCGACCTCGACGGCTTCTACCGCCGCGGCCTCGCCCAGGGCCTCGATCTGGACGAGCGGCAGGAACGCGGCTTCCTGCCCGGCGGGTTGGTGGAGGAGATCCGCGCGCTCAGCCACCCGCCGCTGCCCTGGGACGCGCGACTCGCCCGCTGGTTCGCCGAGTTCGTGCCCCGCCCCGAACCCCTGCGCTCCTTCTCCCGCCCCTCGCGCCGCCAGGCGTCCACCCCGTCCATCCCGCGCGCGGGCCGGTGGTTCCCGCCGGAGGAGGTCGCCCGCTGCACCTTCGGGGTGGTCCTGGACACCTCCGGCTCCATGGACCGCACCCTCCTCGGCAAGGCCCTCGGCGCCATCGCCTCCTACGCCGAGGCCCGGGACGTCCCCGCCGCCCGGGTCGTCTTCTGCGACGCCGCGCCCCACGACGCCGGCTATCTGCCGGTCGCCGACATCGCGGGCCGGGTCCGGGTGCGCGGCCGCGGCGGTACGGTCCTCCAGCCCGGCGTCGATCTCCTGCTGCGCGCCGAGGACTTCCCGCGCGGGGCGCCCGTGCTGGTCATCACCGACGGCTGGTGCGATGTCCTGCGGATCCGCCGCGAACACGCCTATCTGATCCCGCAGGGCGCCCGGCTGCCGTTCACGGCGCGGGGGCCGGTGTTCCGGGTGCGGTGAGCGAGAGTGTGATCGGATGGGGGACACAGAGACCCGTCCGACGGGACACCCACGCGAAAGGAACAACCGTGGCCACCACGCGCTCCGCACACACCGTCTGGGAAGGCAACCTGCTCCAGGGCAACGGCGTCGTCACCTTCGACTCCTCCGGTATCGGGGAGCAGCCGGTGTCGTGGCCGTCGCGCGCCGAGGCGGCGAACGGCAGGACCAGCCCGGAGGAGCTGATCGCCGCCGCCCATTCGAGCTGCTTCTCCATGGCCCTCTCGCACGGACTGGCCGGCGCGGGCACCCCGCCCACCAAGCTGGTCACCTCCGCCGACGTGACCTTCCAGCCGGGTGAGGGCATCACCGGCATCCACCTCACCGTGGAGGGCACCGTCCCCGGCCTCGACGAGGAGGCGTTCACCGCGGCCGCCGAGGACGCCAAGAAGAACTGCCCGGTCAGCCAGGCCCTCACCGGCACGACGATCACCCTGTCGGCCAAGCTCGCCTGACCCGCCGGCCCGCTCCCGGCTCACCGGCCCCCTAGGTCCCCGGGGGCCGGGAGCGCGGCGCACACCGCGTCCAGGACGGCGGCGTACGGCGTACCGGAGCCGGTGAGCCGGGAGCGCAGCCGCTCCAGCCCCTCGCGGTGCCCGGCGAGCAGCTCCGTCTCCCCGGTACGGGCCGTGAACTCCAGTACGGAGGGCAGGAAGTCGGGGAGTTCCTCGCCGGTGAACGTCAGGCCGTGCACCCGGTAGAGGTCCTCGAAGCGCGCCAGCGGCAGCCCGCCGGGCCAGCGGCTGAGGTACAGGCCGTGCGGGTCCGCCCCGTCGAAGACCCGCGCGTAGTGCGCCTGGAGCTCGCCGGGCGGGGTGACGGCCGCGTGGTCGGCGAACTCCCGTAGCTGCGGCGCCGCTTCGCGCAGCAGCGGCAGCCGGTCGCGCAGGGCGTCGTCGGGATACGTCAGACACAGCGCGGCGGCCTGGTACAGCACGGCGTCCGAGGGCATCACGCCTCCTTCGAGTCGCTCGGGGGCGACACCCGCGTGTCGGGCACCTGCGCTCCCTCGCCCGCCCCGGTCTACGACGCTAGGGGCGGGCGCGGGAGCGCACCCGTTCACCGCACCCGTACGGGTGCCGGGACCGCGCTGACCAGGCACGACGAGCCTCGGTTGCCAGGCCCCCCGGTCAGGGCTTGGTGGCGACCCCGGCGTACACCGGGACGATGCCCTCGGCCTGGAGCGCCACGTCCTCGGGGTCGGGGCGCCAGCCCGAGACCGGGATCAGGCCCGGGCCGAGCAGTTCGAGACCGTCGAAGAAGCGGGCGAACTCGGCCATGGACCGCGGATGGAAGGGCGTACCGCTGCGCCGGAAGGCGTTCGCCGCCTTCTCGATGGCCTCCGGGCTGAGGTCCGGGGTCACCTGGGAGAGGATCAGCCGGCTGCCCGGGGCGAGCCGCGCCATGTACTCCCGCACCAGCGCGTACCCGCTGTCGTCCAGGTAGTGCGTCAGCGCCACCAGGGAGAGCGCCACCGGCCGGGTGAAGTCGAGGGACTCGGCGGCCCGTTCGAGCAGCGCGTCCAGATCGCGGACGTCGGCGTGCACGTACTGCGTGGACCCCTCGGGCGAGCTGTGCAGCAGGGCCTGCGCGTGCCGCAGCACGATCGGGTCGTTGTCGGCGTACACGACCCGCGCCTCGGCCGCCACGCCCTGGGCGACCTGGTGCAGATTGGGTTCGGTGGGGATCCCGGTGCCGATGTCGAGGAACTGGCGGATCCCGGACTCGGCGGAGTCCCGCACGGCCCGGATCATGAAGCGCCGGTTGGCCCGCGCGCCGCGCCGCACCGTGCCGTCCACGGCGAGGATGGAGCGGGCCAGTTCCTCGTCCACCGGATAGTTGTCCTTCCCGCCCAGCCACCAGTCGTAGACGCGGGCCGGGTGGGGACGGCTGGTGTCGATGCGGGGTACCGCGGACTCGGTCATGCGGGGTCTTCTCCTGGGGGGACTGAAGGGGGAGCGAGTGGGGCGGGCGTGGGGGTCACAGACTGTCGCGGACGTCCCGCAGCATCTGCACGGTGCGTTCGGCGGACGCGGCGTGCGCCGTCATGTGGTCGAGGACCTCCAGATGCGCGGAGACCTCCTTGCGCGAGTCCAGATAGAGGGCGCCGGTCAGATACTCCGTCACCACCATGTCGGGCAGTTCGGGTTCGGCGAAGCGGAACAGCGTGAACGGCGCGGCCGTCCCGGGGTGCGGGCCGTCGGCGAACCGGGCCACCTGGAGCGTGATCCGGTCGCGCTCGGACAGCTCCAGCATCCGGTCCAACTGGGCGGCCATCACGGCGGGATCGAGACTCGCGGGGCGGCGCAGCACGGTCTCGTCCAGCACCGCCCACAGATGCGGCGGGTCGGGTTTGTCCAGCAGTCGCTGCCGCGCCATGCGCAGCGACACATGCCGCTCCAGCGACTCGGGCGTGGTGCGGCCGACGGTGCCGGCCTCCAGCACGGCCCGCGCGTAGTCCTCGGTCTGCAACAGGCCGGGTACGAAGTGGGGTTCGTAGGAGCGGATCAGCCGGGCCGCGCCCTCCAGGCTCACGTACAGGCTGAACCACTCGGGCAGGACGTCGTGGAACCGCTGCCACCAGCCGGGCCGGTTGGCGTCCTCGGCGAGCGTGATGAAGGCGGCCGCCTCTCCCGCCGGCACGCCGTAGGCGTCCAGCAGCACTTGTACGTACGGGATCTTCAGCGAGACCTCCGCGGTCTCCATGCGCCGGACCGTCGCCGGGGCCACCCGCAGTGCGCGGGCCGCCTCCTCGCGGGCCAGTCCGGCCGTCTCGCGCAACTCCTGGAGCCTTCTGCCGAGTACCACCTGCCCCACCGTGGGCGCGGGCCGTCGTTCACTCACGCCACGTCTCCCCTACGTGTCGGCACGCGGGCCAGTGTGCCATGTCCGGGGCGGGGGCTCACCGGGACCGAGGGAGGTCTTCGCCACATCCGGAGAGCCACCTTCCGCCGGTTGTGGACGGACCGTGCCGACTGTCCTGAAGCTCCGTCAATCCGCCTTCATGCGCAGGTACTTGACCGTCTCGGGGTCGGCCGGGAGGAAGGTCTCGACGGCCAGTTCGGCGACCGTCACGTCCATCGGTGTGTTGAATGTGGAGATCGACGACACGAACGACAGGACCCGTCCGTCGTGCTCGATCCGCAGTGGCAGCGCGAAGTGCGGGACGGCTCCCGAGGGTTCGTCGTCCCGGCCCTCCGGCACGGGGTACGCGGCGACCTCCTCGTACAGCCGGCGCAGCGGTGCCGAGCGGTGCAGGGCGATCTGCCGCTCCATCTGGTGCAGCAGATGGCCGCGCCACTCACGGAGGTTGCGGATACGCGGCGCGAGGCCCTCCGGGTGAAGGGTCAGCCGCATCGCGTTGAGCGGCGGCGTCAGCAGGGACTCCGGGACGCCGTCCAGCAGCGTCATGATCCCGCGGTTCGCGGCGACCACGTCGTACACCCCGTCCACCACCAGCGCCGGATACGGCTCGTACCCCGTCAGCAGCGTCTCCAGCCCGGCCCGCAGCGCCTCCAGCGCCGGGTCGTCCAGCGGGGTCTCCGGGTAGCGCGGGGCGTGACCGGCCGCCAGCAGCAGCGCGTTGCGCTCCCGGACGGGCACGTCGAGATGCTCGGCCAGCCGCAGCACCATCTCCTCGCTGGGCCGGGAGCGGCCCGTCTCCACGAAGCTGATGTGCCGCGCGGAGGACCCCGCGCGCAGGGCGAGTTCGAGCTGACTGATCCGCCGCCGCTCCCGCCAGGCCCGCAGCAGCGGACCGACCCCCGGTGCGGTGGTGGCGGGGGAGGGGGCGTGCGGACCGGTCGCGACGGAGGCCATGCGTACGACCGTAACGGAGGGGCGGTCCGGTACGCCCCGGCGGGCTTCCGCGCGCCCCGGGCCCGCGTATGCGCCCGCCGACCTGACCAGGGCCGCTTCCGGCCGGCTGTGGCACGCTGGAAGGTACGCGACACCCACGGAGGGAGTCAGGCCATGGCCGCGGAACCGCTGGCGCAGAAGGAGATCGAGGACCGGCTCGCCGAGCTGCCCGGCTGGTCCCTGGACGACGGCCTGCTCACCCGCTCCTACCGGCTGGACTCGCATGTCGCCGCGGCCGCCCTGGTCGTCCATGTCGCGCGCATCCAGGACGAGCTGAACCACCACGCCGAGATCACCCTCGGCTACGACACGGTCCGCCTCGCCGTCAGCACGCACAGCGCGGGCGGCGCGATCACCGATCTGGACATCGCGCTCGCCCGGCGGGTGCGGGACGCGGCGCCCGCCCACGGAGCGCGCTGACCCGCAGGCCGACGGGGCGAGGAGACGGGGGGCGCGCGTGCTGGACTACGACGAGGAAGCCGAGCGCTACGACGCCATGCGCGGCGGTGAGCCCCGGGCGGCCGCCGCCGCGGAGGCCGTCCTCGGCCTGCTGCCGCCGGACGCGGCCCGGCTGCTGGACGTCGCCTGCGGCACCGGCATCGTCACCCGGCGGCTCGCGGCCGGCCGCCCCGGACTGCGGGTGACCGGCGTCGACCTGTCCCCGGCGATGGCCCGGCGGGCCGCCGCCCGGCTGCCCGGCACGATCGTGCGCGCCGACAGCCGCCGACTGCCCTTCCCGGACGGCGTGTTCGACGCCGTCACGAGCGTATGGCTGCTGCATCTCGTCGAGGACGACGGCGACGCGCGCCGGATCGTCGCCGAGTGCGCCCGGGTGCTGCGGCCCGGCGGGGTCTACGTCACCACCGTCGACAAGGGCGCCTCGCACAACGTGGGCAGCGACATCGATGTCGTCCTCGCCTCCCGCCCCCACCGGCCCGCGTCCGACGCGGAGGCCCTGGTCGAGGGGTACGCCGCCGGCCTCGGGCTGCTGCCCGCGGGCCGGGCCCGGTTCCCCGGCCGTGGGCAGGGCCGCAGCCCGCGCCGCGCGATCACCGATCTGCGCCGCGGCTGGTTCGTCACCCTGCCGCCCGGCCACCCCCTCGCCGACGACTTCGCCGCCCGGCTCGCGGCCCTCCCCGACCAGGAACGCCCGCGCCCGGAACCGGAGTTCACCCTGCGGGCGTTCCGGAAGCCGGCCGGCTGAAGGCCATCGTCCAGTGGGACAGCCAGGGAGCCCGTTCTCGAAGCGGCGCCCACGACCGGCGGGAACCGGCAGGTCGATCTCGTCCCCGGTCGCTCATGCGCGTTCCCCCGTGGTTCCGTCGGGCAGGGCGTCGGCCAGATAGGCCGGGAGGTCGGGTGCTTCGGGGCGCAGCACGTGCCGTACCCAGGCGTGCCGTTCGTGCAGGACCGGGGGCAGTTCCCAGACGCAGCCGATCCACGGCAGGTCGTGGCGGACGAAGCGGGTGGGGTCGAGGTCGGGACAGCCCAGCGCCGGCTGCCCCGCCGCCGCGCCCCGGTAGTGCAGCACGTTGTCCCACACCCAGCTATAGGCGTTGAGATAGGCGCCGGTGTCCCCGCCCCGGTGCAGGACGACGAAGGTGGCCGGCGGGGTGCCGTCCGGCTCCGGCAGCAGCTCGGGCAGCACCGCGTAGGCCGCCCGCTCCACCTCGGGCGCGATGCCCGCCGGGTCGGCGGTGACGTGGTAGCGCTTGATCCACCGGCCCGCCACCTCGATCGGCGGCCGCGCGGTCAGTGTCTTCTCCTGGAAGGCCGTGAAGGTCATGAACGCGACGCTAAGCGCCCTTCACTGCCACCATATGTCAGTGAAGTCCAGCCGACTCGTCTCGATCCTGCTGCTGCTCCAGACCCGGGGCCGGATGACCGCCGCCCAGCTCGCCGGGGAGCTGGAGGTGTCGGTGCGCACGGTCTACCGGGACGTCGAGGCGCTGGCCGCGGCGGGCGTCCCGCTGTACGGCGACGCCGGGCACGCGGGCGGCTACCGACTCCTGGACGGCTACCGCACCCGGCTCACCGGACTGACCACGGCCGAGGCGGAGGCGCTCTTCCTCGCGGGGGCGCCGGGGCCCGCCGCCGACCTCGGTCTCGGCCCGGTGCTGGCCGCCGCCCGGCTCAAGGTGCGGGCCGCGCTGCCGGCGCCGGTCCGTGAGCACGCCGACCGGATCAGCGGCCGCTTCCATCTCGACGCACCCGGCTGGTACGCGGACACCGACGCGGTGCCGTGGCTGCCGGCGGTCGCCGACGCCGTGTGGAACGACCGGGTGCTCGACGTCTCCTACCGCCGCTGGCGCGAGCCCACCGATGTGCGCCGCCGCCTCGAACCGTACGGCCTGGTCCTCAAGGCGGGCCGCTGGTACGTCGTCGCCGGACCCGGACCGCGCACCTTCCGGGTCGACCAGATCCTCGAACTCTCCGTACGGGACGAGGCGTTCACCCGGCCGGACGGCTTCGACCTGGCGGACTGGTGGACCGGCCACCAACGCGACTTCCGTCAACGCCTGTACACGGGCCGGGCGGTGGTCCGCCTGGCGCCGGGGGCGACACTCGGACGCCCGATGACGGCCGAGGAACCGCCCGACACGGACGGCTGGATCCGGGCCACGGTACCCATCGAGTCCCTGGACCACGCCCACGGCGAGTTCCTCCGCCTCGGCACCGACATCGAGGTTCTGGAACCCGCCGGACTACGCCACCGAATCGCCCGTACGGCAGCCGAGTTGGCCGAACGGTACGGCAACGCGCCCGGGGAACCCGGCGACCGGGAGGCCCCCAGGTCGTGAGTGGGTGCGCACAGACCGGGCGGCCCCCGGGAAGGGGCCGCCCGGTGTGGTGCGCGGAGCCGGGCGGGGCTATTCGAGGAGCTCCGCGTACGAGCCCATGGCCAGGGCTATGTCGGCCTGGGCCCAGAATCGGTGGTAGGTGAAGACGGGGGCGGCGCCGCCCGCCAGGTAGGTCTCGATCTTCGAGAAGTTCGGGTCGGACTCGTAGAAGGAGCGGATCGAGGTGAAGGTCGACGACGAGGTGATCGGGTCGCCGTTCGGCATCGTGCCGGTCCAGCCGGTGGGGACGGACACCGTGTCGTCGAAGCGGTCGTAGTCGGTGCGGGTCTCGGGGACGGCGACGCCCAGGGCGTCCTGGTGGTGGGTCCACATGCCGTCGAGGAGGGCCTTGGCGGTCGTCGCCGCCCCGGTGTCACCGGAGCGGTCGGCGTAGTAGGTCAGGGTCCTGGCGTACGCGGCGGCCACGCCGACGTCGTCGGTGTAGTCGGCGACGGTGACGTGCAGTCCCGTGTTGGCGCCGGGGCTGGAGGCGTTCCAGGTGTCGGGCCGGCCCGACCACCGGAGGGTGGAGGGGATCCGGTAGCTGCCGTCCGGGTTGACCGTGGTGTGCGCGAGCGCCCAGTCCACCCACTTGTCGAGGACGGTCTTGGCCTGCGCGTTCCCGGTCTGCTGGTAGTACTCGGCGACCCGCTCCATCGACCACGCCTGGAAGCCGAACCACTGGTTGGACGGCGGGTCGTGGTAGACGGGCTGCTCGTCGTAGTACATGCCGTAGAAGGTGGGCGTCCCGGCCGGCGGGGTGGCGTAACGGCCCGCCCAACTGTTGGTCGCCCCGCCCGCGATGGCGCCCTCGTCGGACTGGAGCCAGCGGTAGAACTCCAGTTGGCGGGTGAGCGACTTCGCCCAGTCCGCCTGGCCCGTCGCCGACTTCGGCCTGAGGTCGGCGTAGGAGCTGAGCGCGTAGGCGGCCAGCGGGTTCTGGTAGCCGCCGTGCGCATGGCTGGAGCCGATCCGCCAGGCCCAGCCCGCACTGGTGTCGGTGGCCCCGCCCCAGGCGTAGTACCAGGACATCAGATAGTGCGAGGCGTCCTTGCCGGTCCCGGCCGCACACGTGGTCGGACCGACGCAACCGCCGATTTTCTTGAAGTACTTGTCGTACATCGAGTAGCGCAGATAGTCGCCCATCTTCGCCGCCTTGCCGACGGTCGCGGACACCTCGGCACCCTTGCCCTGCTGCCCGGCCCAGACGTCCGCCCAGTACGCGGCCTGCACCGCCCGTGCGTCCGCGTCCGGCGCGTTGGTGAACTTCCACTGCTTCGCGTAGGACGCGTCACCGGTGAACAGGTCCAGATACCCGTTCGTGCCGCCGTACGTGAAGGCGTCGCAGGTCGGCTGCGGCACCGTCTCCCACACCGACTCCTGCGCGCCGCGCTGGAAGGTGTTGATGGAGGAGGGGCCGGTGTCCGCCGGGCCCGCCTCGCACCTGCCGGGTGAATTGCCGTACCCGTACACGTTGTCGACGTCCTGGAGCCAGTGCATGCCGTACACGTCGTCCGTGCCGTACGCGGACTTCAGCTCCGCCGCGATCGGGTCCAGGCCGACCGAGACCCCCGAGTCGAGCCGGGCCGGATACTCGGCGGGCGTGTCCAGTTCGGGCGCGTAGGTCGCCGGTTTCCACGCGGTGTAGAAGGAGTTGGTCGGCTGGTCGGCGTGGGTGGGGATCATGTACCGCTCCATGAGGTCCCACGCCCCGTTGAACCGGGTCCAGTCGCCCGTCACCTTGCCGTACATGGCCTGGAGCCACAGCAGATAGCTGTACGCCTCCGACGTGGTCTCGTGCCCGTGGTCCGGCGCCTCCACGATCAGCGTCTCGACCGAGTGGTACGGGATCCCCTCCGGCGAGAAGTAGCCGTTCGCCGGATCGGTGATCTTGCCGTAGAGGTCCAGGAACCGGGCGTCGTACACCGTGCCCCCGGCGATCTGCGTGACCGTCACCGTCGCCTTCGCGTGCCCGGTCGCCGTCGACTCGAAGGTGGCCGCACCCGTGCCGGTGGCGTCCGCCGTGACGGTCACCGTCTGCGCGGTGTTCCAGTTCGACGGCGTGAAGGTGAGCGAGGACCCGCCGGTCACCGCGAGGCCCGTGTTGCCGCCGGTACGGGCGGTCGTCACGGTCACCGCGGCGGACGGCTGCGTGGACAGCCGCACCTGATAGGTGCCCGACTTCCCTTGCTGCACGGCCAGTTGGTTCGCCCCGGCGACCACCGCGGGCCCCGAGGCGACCGTGATGCCGACCGGCGGCGACGACCCGGCCGCGCCCAGACTGTCGTACGCCTTCGCCACCAGCGAGTGGGCGCCCACGGCGAGCCCGCTCGCCGACAGGGTGAACGGCGCGCTCGTGTCCGTGCCCAGCAGCGCCGTGTCGTCGTAGAACTCGACCTTGGTGACCGTCGCCCCGTCGGCGGCCGCGGCGGTCGCCGCGAGCGGCACCGCGTCCCCCTGCGTGTAGACGGCGCCCGCGGCCGGACTGGTCAGCACGGTCACCGGCGGCTGGTGCGCGCCCGCGCAGACCGTGCCGTTGACCGAGAAGGACGTGGGAGCGGCGTTGGTGCCGCTGTAGGTGAACTGCGCGCCGGTGCTCACCGCCGCGCCCGCGGCGATCGTGCCGTTGTAGGCGGCGTTGACCACCGTGATCTGCCGGCCGGACTGCGACCAGGTCCCGTTCCAGCCGTTGGTCAGCCTCTGGTCGCCTGGGTAGGCGTAGGTCAGGGTCCAGCCGTCGATCGGGTCCGTGCCGCGGTTGGTGAGGGTCAGCTCCGCGGTGAAGCCGGACCCCCAGTCGTTGGCCCGGTGGTCGACGCTGCACTGGAGCGCCGCCGCCCGGGCGGGAGTCGTCGTCGTGCTCAGCATGGCCAGCGGGAGCGCGAGGGCCGCCACGAAGGCGGTCCACAGGCGCCGCGCCCCGCGGCGTCTGCGTGCGGGATCCATGGTGCTGGTTCCTCCTTGCGGCTCGGGAGTGGGGGAGGAGCAACAAGCCTTGAACCAGTGGGAGCGCTCCCATAGTGGGGATGCCGGGTGAAGGGGTCAAGGTGCTTGAAGAGTCGAAAACATTCGACTCGCGTTGTTGAGGGAAAGTCAGCAACTCCCCTGTCCTTTCAAGGTGCTTGGCGCTAGCTTCGAGACACCAGTGGGAGCGATTCCATCAGTCGACGCGTCCGTCACACGGCGCTGAACTGCAAGGAGTCGCTCATGCGACACCCTCCGCGGCAGAACTCCCCACCGGAGCCCACGGCTTCCGGAACGCCGTCACGCCCGCCGCCGCGTCGACGCATCCGGCACCTCTCATGCACCTCGCGTCTCTGATGCACCCCGCATCTCTCATGCACCTCGCACCTTCACCGCGTTCGCCATCGGGCCGCGCGCTCGTCCGCGTGCCCCCGAGCGAAATCCGTGTGCCCCCGAGCGAAAGGCGCCACCGCACGACCGGACCGACACCACCCGCGACGGAGAAGGAAACCCGCACTCATGAGCCGTAGCAGAACA
Source organism: Streptomyces sp. CAI-85 (assembly GCF_013363615.1). Taxonomy (NCBI): domain Bacteria; kingdom Bacillati; phylum Actinomycetota; class Actinomycetes; order Kitasatosporales; family Streptomycetaceae; genus Streptomyces; species Streptomyces sp. CAI-85. The sequence continues at coordinate 51,965 of NZ_JAANNX010000007.1, forward strand.
GCGATACTCGCCGCGCTGGCGCTGGTCGCCGGGGCCTCCGGGACCGCGCTCGCGGTGGTCCCCGGCGACCCGGGCATCGCCGCCGTCCCCTGCACCGTCGACTACCAGGTGCAGAACCAGTGGAGCACCGGCTTCACCGCGAACGTCACCGTCACCAACCTCTTGGCCGCGAAGACGAGTTGGTCGGTGAAGTGGGCCTACGCCGGCAACCAGCAGATCACCAACGGCTGGAACGCCAAGATCAGCCAGTCCGGTACGGCCGTCACCGCCGCCAACGAGTCCTACAACGGCACGCTGGCGAACGGCGGTTCGGTCAGCTTCGGGTTCCAGGCGTCGTACAGCGGCGGCAACGCGCTGCCTACAACGTTCACCCTCGACGGCGTCACCTGCAATGCCGACGGCGGCACCGGCGGACCCACCGACCCCGGACCCACGGACCCCGGCCCGACCGACCCCGGCACCCCCTCCACCCGCGTCGACAACCCGTACGCCGGCGCCAAGGTGTACGTGAACCCGGAGTGGTCGGCGAAGGCCGCCGCCGAACCGGGCGGCAGCCGTGTCTCCGGCCAGCCCACCGGTGTCTGGCTGGACCGGATCGCCGCCATCGAGGGCGTGGGCGACGGGATGGGCCTGCGCGACCACCTCGACGCGGCCCTCGCCCAGAAGGGCAGCGGCGAGGAGGTCGTCCAGCTCGTCGTCTACGACCTGCCAGGGCGGGACTGCGCGGCCCTCGCCTCCAACGGCGAACTGGGCCCGACCGAGATCGGCCGCTACAGGAGCGAGTTCATCGACCCGATCGCGGCGATCCTCGCCGACAGCAAGTACGCCTCGCTGCGGATCGTCACCACCATCGAGATCGACTCGCTGCCCAACCTGGTGACCAACGTGGGCAGTCGGCCCACCGCCACCGCGGCCTGCGACACCATGAAGGCCAACGGCAACTACGTGAAGGGCGTCGGCTACGCGCTGAACAAGCTCGGCGCGATCCCCAACGTCTACAACTACATCGACGCCGGCCACCACGGCTGGCTCGGCTGGGACGACAACTTCGCCCCCTCCGCCCAGCTCTTCTTCGAGGCCGCCAACGCGGAGGGCGCGACCGTCGACGACGTGCACGGGTTCATCACCAACACGGCGAACTACAGCGCCCTGAAGGAGAACAACTTCACCATCGGCGACTCGGTGGCCGGCAAGTCGGTCCGTGAGTCGAAGTGGGTGGACTGGAACCGGTACGTCGACGAACTGTCGTACGCCCAGGGGTTCCGCAACCAGCTCGTCACCGCCGGCTTCCGGCCGGGCATCGGCATGCTGATCGACACCTCCCGCAACGGCTGGGGCGGTTCCGCCCGGCCCGCCGGACCGGGCGCCACGACCAGCGTCGACACCTATGTCGACGGCGGCCGTTACGACCGCCGTATCCACATCGGCAACTGGTGCAACCAGGCGGGTGCCGGGCTCGGTGAGCGCCCGCAGGCCGCCCCGGCCACCGGGATCGACGCCTATGTGTGGATGAAGCCGCCGGGCGAGTCGGACGGCTCCAGCTCCGCCATACCGAACGACGAGGGCAAGGGCTTCGACCGGATGTGCGACCCGACGTACACCGGCAACCCGCGCAACGGCAACAACCCGTCGGGCGCGCTGGGTGACGCACCGGTGTCCGGGCACTGGTTCTCGGCGCAGTTCCAGCAGTTGATGCAGAACGCGTACCCGCCGCTGCCGTAGCGGCGGACGCGGTGCCGCCGGGGCCGGCCGCCCTTTCCCGGGCCGGTCCCGGCGGGCCGCGGTTTTTGCCGTGGGACGGTGGCTGTTTTGCCGTACCGGCAACAGGAGTGGCCTTCTCCCGGTGCGTCGGCGCACGCTGTCGGCATACCGAGCGAGAGGCTGACCCCATGGCGCACGACCCGCATCCGCACGCATCCGACGACACCCCCGGCCACGGACACGGGCACGACCACGGCGGTGGCCACGGCCACGGTCACGGCAGTGGTCATGGCGGCGGCCACGGCAGTGGTCATGGGCTCGGCCACGGCCATGGTCACGGCACCGACATCGACTGGGCCGAGATGGCCCCGCACCTCGAGGCCCAGGCCGAACTGTTCACCCCGCTGTACGAGCGGGCCCTGTCCTGGCTCGCCAAGGAGATCACCGAGCCGGGTCTGATCGTGGACGCGGGCAGCGGACCCGGGGTCGTCTCGTGTCTGATGGCCGAGACCTTCCCCGGCGCCCGCGTCCTGGCCGTCGACGGGTCCGCGCCGCTGCTGGTGCGGGCCGAGGAGCGGGCCGCCCGGCTCGGCTACAGCGACCGCTTCGGCACGCTCGCCGGTGATCTGCCCGGGGTGCTGGAGGACATGGACTACCCCGCCGACCTGCTGTGGGCCGGGCGCAGCCTGCACCACCTGGGCGACCAGCGGGCCGCGCTCGCCGCCTTCGCGGACCGGCTGGCTCCCGGCGGCACGCTGGCGATCATGGAGGGCGGGCTGCCGTCCCGGTTCCTGCCGCGCGACCTCGGTTTCGGCCGCCCCGGTCTGGAGGCCCGGCTCGACGGGCTGGAGGCGGAGTGGTTCGCGCGGATGCGGGCCGATCTGCCGGGCTCGGTCGACGAGGTCGAGGACTGGTCGGCGCTGCTCGCCGCCGCCGGCCTCAAGCACGCCCGCAGCCGCAGCTTCCTGCTCGACCTGCCCGCCCCGCTGCCCGACCGGGGCCGCGCCTATGTGATCGACCAGCTCTCCCGGCTCCGGGACAGCTACGCCGACGCCCTGGACGCCGACGACCGCGCCACCCTGGACCGGCTGCTCGACCCCGCGGACCCGGCGGGCCTGCACCGCAGGACGGACCTGTTCGTGCTGGCGGCCCACACCGTCCACACCGCCGTGAAGGCCGTCTAGACCGGGTCGCCCGGACGTACGAGGGGGGCGTGACCGCGCGGTCACGCCCCCCTCGTACGGACAGGTCCGGTCAGCCGACGTTGAACGTGGCCGGGTCCGGGCCGATGCGCCGGTCCTCGTTGAGCGCGCTGATCGCCGCCAGGTCCTCGGTGTCGAGGCTGAAGTCGAACACGTCGATGTTCTCCTTGATCCGCGACGGCGTCACGGACTTGGGGATCACCACGTTGCCGAGCTGGAGATGCCAGCGCAGCACGATCTGGGCCGGGGTGCGGTTGTGCTTCTGGGCGATGGCCACGATCGCCGGGACCTCCAGGAGGCCCTTGCCCTGGCCCAGCGGGGACCACGCCTCGGTGGCGATGCCCTGCTGCGCGTGCAGCTCGCGCAGGGCGTGCTGCTGGAGGTGCGGGTGCAGCTCGATCTGGTTGACCGCCGGGATCACCGAGGTCTCCCCGATCAGCCGCTCCAGGTGCTCGGGAAGGAAGTTGGAGACACCGATGGCCCTGGCCCGGCCGTCGGCGTTCAGCTTCTCGAGCGCCTTGTAGGTGTCCACGTACGTGTCACGGGCCGGCAGCGGCCAGTGGATCAGGTACAGGTCGACATGGTCCAGGCCCAGCTTCTCCAGGGAGGCGTCGAACGCGCGGAGCGTGGCGTCGTACCCCTGGTCGGCGTTCCAGAGCTTGGTGGTGACGAAGATGTCCTCGCGGGGCAGCCCGGCGGCCTCGACGGCCCGGCCGGTGCCCTTCTCGTTGCCGTAGATCGCCGCTGTGTCGATGCTGCGGTACCCGGCCTCCAGCGCGGTGGCGACCGCCCGCTCCGCCTCGTCGTCCGGCACCTGCCAGACGCCGAAGCCCAGCGAGGGCATCTCGACGCCGTTGTTGAGGATGATCGGGGGGACCTTGCTGCTCACGAGCTCTTGATCCTTCGGTTGTCCGTCAGGGAATTGATACGCCCATCGTCAACGATCACAGGCCGTGATGCATTCCTGACAGCGGAATTCGGGCCCCGGAGCCTCATGTGCTGTACAGCGCGTCCACCTCGTCGGCGTAGGTGTTCTCGATCGCCTTGCGCTTCAGCTTCAGCGACGGTGTCAGCAGGCCGTGCTCCTCGGTGAAGGGCTGGGCCAGGATGCGGAAGGTGCGGATGGACTCGGCCTGCGAGACCAGCGTGTTCGCGGCCACCACGGCCCGCCGCACCTCCGTCTCCAGGTCGTTGTCCCGCACCAGTTCGGCCGGGCCCGCCTGCGGTTTGCCGCGCATCTGGAGCCAGTGCTCGACGGCCTCCGGGTCGAGGGTGATCAGCGCGGCGACGAACGGCCGGTCGTTGCCGACGACGATGCACTGGTTGACCAGCGGATGGTCGCGCACCCGCTCCTCCAGCACGCCCGGCGAGACGCTCTTGCCGCCGGAGGTGACGAGGATCTCCTTCTTGCGGCCGGTGATGGTGAGATAGCCGTCCTCGTCGAGGGAGCCGATGTCGCCGGTGGCCAGCCAGCCGTCGTGCAGGGTCTCGTCGGTGGCCTTGGGGTTGTTCAGATAGCCCTGGAAGACGTTGCCGCCGTGCAGCCAGACCTCGCCGTCGTCCGCGATGTGCACGGTCACGCCCGGGATGGGCTGGCCGACGGTGCCGTAGCGGGTGCGTTCCGGCGGGTTGGCGGTCGCGGCCGCGGTCGACTCGGTCAGCCCGTACCCCTCGTAGATCTGCACCCCGGCGCCCGCGAAGAACAGGCCCAGCCGGCGGTCCATCGCCGAGCCGCCCGACATGGCGTGCCGGACCCGGCCGCCCATCGCCGCGCGCACCTTGGAGTAGACGAGCTTGTCGAAGAACTGGTGCTGCATCCGCAGCCCCGCCGACGGGCCGGGCCCGGTGCCCCACGCCTTCGCCTCCACCGCGTCCGCGTAGGCCACCGCCACCTCGACGGCCTTCTCGAACGGCCCCGACTTCCCGTCCCGTTCGGCCTTGCGGCGGGCCGCGTTGAGCACCTTCTCGAAGATGTACGGCACGGCCAGGATGAACGTCGGCCGGAACGCCGCCAGGTCGGGCAGCAGGGCGGCCGCGTGCAGCTCGGGCTGGTGCCCGAAGCGGACCCGGCCGCGAAACGCGGCGATCTGCACCATCCGCCCGAAGACGTGCGCGAGCGGCAGGAACAGCAGGGTCGCCGCCTCGTCGCCCTTCTTGGAGTGGAACACCGGCTCCCAGCGTTCGATGACCGTGTCGGCCTCGAACATGAAGTTGCCGTGCGAGATCACACAGCCCTTGGGGCGTCCGGTCGTGCCCGAGGTGTAGATGACCGTGGCGACCGAGTCGGGGGTGACGGCCTCCCGGTGCCGGTGCACCACCTCGTCCTCGACGCCCGCGCCGGCCTCGTACAGCTCCTGCACGCATCCGGAGTCGAGCTGCCACAGCCGGCGCAGTCGCGGGAGGCGGTCGATGACGGTGGCGATCGTCATGGCGTGGTCCTCGTGCTCCACGACCGCGGCCGTGCACTCGGCGTCGTACAGCATCCAGAAGCACTGCTCGGCGGAGGACGTCGGGTAGACGGGCACCACCTGGGCGCCGATCGTCCACAGCGCGAAGTCGAACAGGGTCCACTCGTAGCGGGTACGGGACATCAGCGCGACCCGGTCGCCGAAGCGGACGCCCTGGGCGAGCAGGCCCTTGGCGAGGGCGAGGACCTCGTCGCGGAACTCGGCCGAGGTCATGTCCCGCCATTCGCCGCGCTCGTCCTTGCGGCCGAGGGCCACGTGCAGCGGGTCCTCCTGGGCGTGCCGGAACACGGCGTCGGCCAGACCGCCGACCGGCGGCGGTGCCGACGCCGACGGAGGGTTGGTGAACTCGCGCACTCCCGCACCCCGCATCTCATGGCCGCACAGCGCCGTGAAAGCTACCCCACGCGCGGGCCGGGCGGGAGGGGGTCGGAAGGGCGACAAAGCTCTCGTCCACGCTGGTCAGTGCCGGAAAATGGGTCCACATGGGGAAGGGTCGGACACGAAGCTGACGTCTGAGTAAGTTTCGGTGCCGCAATCTCCACGGAATCTTCCCGGCCCGCTTACGCCTCGCGACGGTGCGTGGGTGCCGGGGCGGCGCGGGTGCCGTGCGGGGGCTTGCGTCCGGCGGTGGTGCGCATGCCCTGCGGGGGCTTGCCTGCCGCGTGGCGGTGTTGATGTCCGGTGGCGGTGCTCCCGCTCCGCAGCGGTGCTCCCGCTCTGCGGGTGTGTTCACGTCCCACGGCGGCTCACGTCCCGCGGCGGTGCGCATGCTCTGCGGGGGCTTGCCTGCCGCGTGGCGGTGTTGATGTCCGGTGGCGGTGCTTCCGCTCCGGGGCGGTGCTCATGTTCCGCGGGCGTATTCACGTCCCACGGCGGCTGACGTCCTGCGGTGGTGCGTATGCCCTGCGGTGGCTCGCCTCCCGCGCGGCGGTGTTCACGTCCCACGGCGGCGCACTTCCCGCGGCGGTGCTCATGCTCCGCGGGTGTGTTCACGTTCCACGGCGGCTGACGTCCCGCAGGGGTGCGCATACTCTGCGGCGGCTCGCCCTCCCGCGTGGCGGTGTTCACGTCCGGCGGTGGTGCTCCCGCTCCGCGGGCGTGTTCACGTCCCACGGCGGCTCTCGTCCCGCGGCGGTGCGTATGCCCTGCGGGGGCTCATCTCCGCGGCAGTGCTCACGCTCGGCGAGCGCGCTCACGTCCCTCGGCGGCTCACGTCCCTCGGCGGCTCATGTTCCGCGGCGGTGCAGGCGGTCGGCGGCGGAGAGGATTGCTGCCGCCAGTGCTTCCGCCGCGTCCTGGGCGGATGTGTGGCGGTGGCCGTGTGTGAGGACGAAGTCCACCTGGCCCAGCTCCGGCAGTCCCGCCCGTTCCGGGACGCGCACCAGGCCCGGCGGGACGAAGCCGCGGGAGTGGGCCATCACTCCGAGTCCGGCGCGGGCCGCCGCGATCAGTCCGTTGAGGCTGCCGCTGGTGCACACGATCCGCCAGGCCCGCCCCTGCCGCTCCAGCGCCTCCAGGGCCAGCGCGCGGGTGATGCCGGGCGGCGGGAAGACGATCAGCGGGACCGGGCGCTCGGGGTCCAGGCGGAGCCGCTCCGCGCCGATCCACACCAGCTCGTCGTGCCAGACCAGCTCGCCGTGCGGGTCCTCGGGGCGCCGCTTGGCCAGCACCAGGTCGAGTTTCCCGGCGGCGAGCTGTTCGTGCAGCGTCCCGGACAGCTCCACCGTCAGCTCCAGGTCGACCTCGGGATGGTCGTACCGGAAGCCCTCCAGGATCTCCGGGAGCCGGGTGAGGACGAAGTCCTCGGACGCGCCGAAGCGCAGCCGGCCGCGCAGCCGGGTGCCGGTGAAGAACGCCGACGCCTGCTCGTGCACCTCCAGGATCCGGCGGGCGAAGCCGAGCATCGCCTCGCCGTCCTCGGTCAGTTCCACCGAGTGCGTGTCCCGGCTGAACAGGGTCCGTCCGACGGTGTCCTCCAGCCGCCGTACGTGCTGGCTGACGGTGGACTGGCGCAGCCCGAGCCGACGGGCGGCCTGGGTGAAGCTCAGCGTCTGCGCCACCGCGAGGAAGGTCCGCAGATGGGAGGGCTCGTACATGGGCCCACCGTACGGCCATGTCCCGACGGTCATCGTGATCCGTGATGACAGTCAGAACGGTATGCCGGATTCCCGATCACGGGGGCGAGGAGGACGATGGGGAGGGGCGTTCCGGCCCCGACGCACAGACCTTCGACACCGTACGTGGAGCACCGTGAAACGCCTGACGTGGCCGAGTCGGATGCCGGTCGACCCCTACATCCTGCTGCTGCTCGGGACGGTCGGGATCGCGGCGCTGTTCCCGGCCCGCGGGACCGGCGCGGACGTGGCCTCCGGTGCCGCGACGGCCGCCATCGCCTTCCTCTTCTTCCTGTACGGGGCCCGGCTGTCCACCCGTGAGGCGCTGGACGGGCTGCGCCACTGGCGGCTGCACGTCACCGTCCTGGTGTGCACCTTCGTGGTGTTCCCGCTGCTGGGCCTGGCCGCGCGGGGTCTGGTCCCGGTGTTCCTCACCGAGCCGCTCTACCAGGGGCTGCTGTTCCTCACGCTGGTGCCGTCGACGATCCAGTCGTCGATCGCGTTCACGTCGATGGCCCGGGGCAATGTGCCGGCCGCGATCTGCGCGGGCTCGTTCTCGTCGCTGGTCGGGATCGTTGTCACGCCGTTGCTGGCGGCGGCCCTGCTCGGCGGGAGCGGCGGATTCTCGGCGGGCTCGGTCGTGGAGATCGTGCTCCAGCTCCTGGTGCCGTTCGTGGCGGGTCAGGTGGCGCGGCGCTGGATCGGCGCCTTCGTCGCCCGGCACCGCAAGGTGCTCGGGCTGGTCGACCGCGGCTCGATCCTCCTCGTCGTGTACACGGCGTTCAGCGAGGGCGTGGTCCAGGGCATCTGGCAGCAGGTCAGCCCGGTCCGCCTGGGCGGACTGCTGGCCGTGGAGGCCGTGCTGCTCGCGGTGATGCTGGCCCTGACCTGGTACGGCGCGAAGGCGTTGCGGTTCGGCCGCGAGGACCGGATCGCGATCCAGTTCGCCGGGTCCAAGAAGTCCCTGGCCTCGGGTCTGCCGATGGCGAGCGTCCTGTTCGGCGCGCACGCCTCGCTGGCGGTGCTGCCGCTGATGCTCTTCCACCAGATGCAGCTCATGGTCTGCGCGGTCATCGCCAAACGCCGCTCGCACGACCCCGTGGACCCGCATGTCGGCACGGATGCCCGGTACGGCGGGGCGGTGACGGATAACGTTCCGTCATGACCGCACCCCTCGTGCTCGATCCCGCGCGTACCGCTCTCGTCCTCGTCGATCTGATGGACCGGATCGTCGCGCTGCCCCTCGCGCCCCGCGGGGGCACCGAAGTGCTGTCCGTCGCCGAGAAGCTGGCGGACGGCTTCCGCGCGGCCGGGGCGCTCGTCGTCCTGGTCCGGGTGGAGCGCCCCGGGGTCGCCGAGCAGCCGCCCGGCAGCGGGCTGGTCGCGGGGCTGCTCCGGGACGGCGACGTGGAGATCGTCAAGCGGACGATCGGCGCCTTCCACGGCACCGGGCTGGACGACCGGCTGCGCGAGCGCGGGGTCACCACGCTGGTGCTCGGCGGCATCGCCACCAACCTCGGCGTCGAGTCCACCGCCCGCGCCGCCGGGGACCTCGGCTACGACCTGGTCTTCGTCGAAGACGCGATGACCGCCCTCACCGAGCCCGAACACGAGGCTTCGATCCGCCTCGACTTCCCCCGCCTGGGCACGGTGGTGACGGCGGGACGGGTGCGGTTCGGGGGTGACGGGGGCGACGACTGAGCCCGTGACCGTGACGGGGCGCTGCGGCGCAGGGTGCGCTGCCCGCGCTGCGGTTCGGTGACGGCGGGGGGCAGCGTCCGAGGCCGTGACCGGGCCCGCGACTGAACCCCGCGACCGGGGCGGCGGACGCAGCCGTCTTTGCGACGGGGCCCCGTGGCGCAGGGGGCGCTCCCCGCCGGGTGGGGCCCCGCCGCCGTGTCGCGGGAGGACCGGGTCAGCCGTGGGCGGCCGCGGTCCGCAGGGCGATACGGTCCTCGCCCGCGTACACGTTCATGGAACTGCCCCGCAGGAAGCCCACCAGCGTCAGCCCCGTCTCCGCGGCCAGGTCCACCGCCAGCGAGGACGGTGCCGAGACCGCGGCCAGTACCGGGATGCCCGCCATCACGGCCTTCTGCGCCAGCTCGAAGGACGCGCGGCCGGAGACCAGCAGGATCGCCCGGGACAGCGGCAGTCCGCCGCTCTGGAGGGCGCGGCCGACCAGCTTGTCGACGGCGTTGTGCCGGCCCACGTCCTCGCGGACGTCCAGCAGCTCGCCCGCCTCGGAGAACAGCGCGGCCGCGTGCAGCCCCCCGGTCCGGTCGAAGACCCGCTGGGCCGCGCGCAGCCGGTCCGGGAGGCTCGCGAGCAGCTCCGGCTCGATCCGGACCGGGGGAGTGTCGGCGATCGGCCAGCGGGCCGTCGTACGGACGGCGTCCAGGCTGGCCTTGCCGCACAGGCCGCAGGACGACGTGGTGTACACGTTCCGTTCGAGGGTGATGTCGGGGACCGTGACCCCGGGGGACGTGCGCACGTCCACCACGTTGTACGTGTTCGAGCCGTCCGCCATGGCGCCCGCGCAGTACACGATGTTCTGGAGGTCGTCCTGCTCGGCGAGCACGCCCTCGCTCACCAGGAACCCGGCGGCCAGCGCGAAGTCGTCGCCGGGTGTGCGCATGGTGATGGCCAGGGGTTTGCCGTTGAGCCGGATCTCCAGGGGTTCCTCCGCGACCAGGGTGTCCGGCCGGGTGGAGACCGCCCCGTCGCGTATGCGGAGCACCTTGCGTCGTTCGGTGACACGTCCCATGTGATCAGCCCCGGTTCTGTACGTGCTGGTAGCCGAAGCGGCCCTTGATGCAGAGGTTCCCGTGGGTCACCGGATTGTCGTGCGGCGAGGTGACCTTCACGATCTCATTGTCCTGCACGTGCAGCGTCAGGCCACAGCCCACACCGCAGTACGCGCACACCGTGGTGGTCCGGGTCTGCGCCGACTCGTCCCACGTCCCCGCCGCGCGCCGGTCGAACTCCGACCGCGGCGACAGCGCTCCGGTCGGGCACACCTCGATGCAGTTCCCGCAGTACACACAGGCCGAGTCGGTCAGCGGCGCGTCGTGCTCGACGGCGATCCGGGCGTCGAAACCGCGCCCCGTCACGGAGATCGCGAAGCTGTTCTGCCACTGGTCGCCGCAGGCGTCGACGCACTTATAGCACAGGATGCACTTGGCGTAGTCGCGCACGTACAGGTCGTTGTCGACCTTCGGGGAGTCGTTCAGCCGGGCCGCGTCGGGGCCGAACCGGTCCGGCTTCGCCTCGTACTCCTTGATCCACTCCGCGGCCCGCGGCGTCGTCGACAGATCGACCGAGGAGGCCAGCAGCTCCAGGACGATCCGGCGGCTGTGCCGGGCCCGCTCGGTGTCCGTGCGGACCACCATGCCCGGCTCGGCCCGCCGCGAGCACGCCGGCACCAGGGTGCGCGCGCCCTCCACCTCGACCACGCACACCCGGCAGGCGTTCTTCGGCCGCAGGGTGTCGCCCTCGCACAGCGTCGGCACGTCCTTCCCGACGGCCCGGCAGGCGTCCAGGATCGTCGCGCCCTCCGGCACCCGGGCCGAATCCCCGTCGAGGGTGAACTCCAGCAGCCGGCGCGGGATCCCCAGCGGTGTCACGGTCATTCGTACGCCCCCAGACGGTCGATCGCGGATTCCACGGCGTTCCACGCGGTCTGTCCGAGACCGCAGATCGAGGCGTCCCGCATCGCCCGCCCCACCTCCCTGAGCAGCGCCACGTCGTCGGCGGCGGCCGCGCCCGTGCGGTCCGCGAGCCGCCGCAGCGCCTCCTCCTGCCGTACGGTCCCGACCCGGCAGGGCACGCACTGCCCGCAGGACTCGTCGCGGAAGAACTCGGCGATCCGCAGCAGCAGTCGGGGCAGCGGGACCGTGCCGTCGAAGGCCATGACGACACCGGAACCGAGGGTGGTGCCGGCCTCGCGGGTGCCCTCGAAGGTGAGCGGCAGATCCAGCTCGTCGGGCCGTACGAAACCGCCGGCCGCCCCGCCGAGCAGGACCGCCCGCAGCCCCGGACGCACCCCGGCCAGCTCCAGCACCTCGCCGAGCGTGGCGCCGAACGGCAGCTCGTAGACGCCGGGACGCGCCACGCTCCCCGACACGCAGAACAGCTTGGGGCCCGTGGACCGTCCGGTGCCGATCGCCGCGTAGGCCGGCGCGCCCATGGTCAGCACCGGCAGCACGTTGACCAGCGTCTCCACGTTGTTCTCGACGGTCGGCCTGCCGAACAGCCCCTTCTCCACCGGGAACGGCGGCTTGGAGCGGGGCTCGCCGCGGTAGCCCTCGATGGAGTTGAACAGCGCGGTCTCCTCGCCGCAGATGTACGCCCCCGCGCCCCGCCGGATCTCGATGTCGAAGGCGAACCCCTGCCCGAGCACGTCGTCGCCGAGCAGCCCCCGGGCCCGCGCCTGTTCGACGGCGTGCCGCATCCGGTGCAGGGCCCGCGGGTACTCGCCGCGCAGATACAGGTACCCGCGGTGGGCGCCGGTCGCGTACCCGGCGATCGTCATGGCCTCCACCAGGGCGTACGGGTCGCCCTCCATGAGGACGCGGTCCTTGAAGGTGCCCGGCTCCGACTCGTCGGCGTTGCACACCAGATGGTGCGGGCGGTCCGGCTGGGAGGCGGTGGCCTGCCATTTGCGGCCGGTGGGGAAGGCGGCGCCGCCCCGGCCGAGCAGTCCGGAGTCGGTGACCTCGCGGATCACCCCGGCGGGGCCGAGCGCGAAGGCGCGGCGCAGGGCGGTGTAGCCGCCGTGGGCGCGGTAGTCGTCGAGCGAGGACGGGTCGACCACCCCGACCCGCCCGAGCAGGACGAGGCCGTCCTGTCCCGCCTGGGGTACGGCGGTCGCCGCCGGCGGCTCCTCGGGCGCCGCGTCCGGGGCGGTCCCGGAGAGGACGGCCGTCTCGACGTCCGCCGGTGCCGCCACCGCCGTACGCACCGGGTCGCCGGCTCTGATCGCGAGGGCGGCCGGGGCGCGTTCGCACAGGCCGAGGCAGGGGGAGCGTTCCACCGCCACCCCGCTGCCGGGTCCGAGCCGGGACTCGACGCCGGCGCACAGGTCGCCCGCCCCGGCCGCCGTGCAGGCCAGGTCCGTGCAGACGTGCAGGACGGTCGCCGGGCGGGGCCGCACGGAGAACATCGCGTAGAAGGTGGCGACGCCGTACGCCTCGGCCGGCGGCACGGTCAGCCGGCGGCACAGATGGCCGAGGGCGCCCTCGCTGATCCAGCCGATCCGGTCGTTGATCGCGTGGAGTCCGGGCAGCAGCAGATCGCGGCGGTCCCGGGCCGCCCGTCCGCCACGGGCCCAGCGCAGGTCGGCGTCGGTGCGGTCCGCGCCCTCCCAGGCGGACTCGGCCGGCCCCAACAGGGCGTCGACGGCGGCTCGTTCCTCGTCGGTCGGCTTGCTGTCACCGAAGCGCAGGTCCACGCGTCACCTCACCCCGGTCGCGGCCGGAAGCTTCTCGATCCGGATGGCCGACGCCTTGAACTCCGCCGTCCCCGCGATCGGGCAGTTCGCCTCGATCGTCAGCCGGTTGGTGTCCACCTCGTCGGGAAAGTGCATGGTCATGAAGGCGAGCCCGGGGCGCAGCGCGGTGTCGATCCACACCGGCGCCACGACCGACCCGCGCCGCGAGGCGACCCGCACCTCCTCGCCGACGACGACGCCGTAGCGCTCGGCGTCCTCCGGGCACAGCTCCACGAACTCGCCGCGCCGCAGCGGGGAGGCGTAACCGCCGCTCTGCACACCGGTGTTGTAGGAGTCCAGGCGCCGTCCGGTGGTGAGCCGGATCGGGTAGCGCTCGTCGGTCAGATCGACCGGCGGATCGTGCCGCGCGATCCCGAACGGCGCCCGCCTGCCCCGGCGTGCCGGGTCGGGGTCCCACAACCGGCCGTGCAGATAGCCGGGTTCGAGGTCCTCGGTGCTCGGGCAGGGCCACTGGATGCCCTGGTGCTCCGCCAGCCGCTCGTACGTCATCCCGTAGTGGTCGGGGGAGACCGAGCGCAGTTCGTTCCACACGGCCTCGGCGTCGGCGTACTTCCAGTCGTGGCCGAGGCGGCCCGCCAGGTCGCAGAGGATGTCGATGTCCTCGCGCGCCTCACCGGGCGGGTCGACCGCCCGGCGGACCCGCTGGACCCGCCGTTCGCTGTTGGTGGTCGTGCCGTCGGTCTCCGCCCATCCGGCGGTGGCCGGCAGCACGACGTCCGCCAGTTCGGCGGTCCTCGTGAGGAAGATGTCCTGCACCACGAGGAAGTCCAGCGCCCGCATCCGGCGCACGGCCTGTTCGCTGTCGGCCTCCGACTGCGCGGGGTTCTCGCCGATGCAGTAGACGGCCTTCAGCGTGCCCTCCTCCATCGCCTCGAACATCTCGGTGAGGTTCAGCCCGTGGCGCGGCTCCATGACCGTGTCCCACGCGGTCTCGAACTTCCGCCGGGTGCCGGGGTCGAGGACGTCCTGGAAGCCGGGCAGCCGGTTGGGGATCGCGCCCATGTCGCCGCCGCCCTGCACGTTGTTCTGGCCGCGCAGGGGCTGCAACCCCGAGGCGTACCGGCCGACATGGCCGGTCAGCAGCGACAGGTTGATCAGCGCGCGCACGTTGTCGGTGCCGTTGTGGTGCTCGGTGATCCCGAGGGTCCAGCAGAGCTGGGCGCGCTCGGCGCGGGCGTAGGCGTGCGCCAACTCCCTGATGGCGGCGGCCGGTACGCCCGTCACCTTCTGCGCGAGCGAGAGCGTCCAGGGCTCCACGAGCGCCTTGTACTCCTCGAAGCCGGAGGTGGCCCGCTCCACGAACGCCTCGTTGACCAGGCCCGCGTGGATGATCTCGCGGCCGATCGCGTGCGCCATCGGGATGTCGGTGCCGACGTCGAGCCCGAGCCAGCTCTCCGCCCACTCGGCGGTGGAGGTGCGGCGCGGGTCGACGGCGTACATCCGGGCGCCGTTCCTGATGCCCTTCAGTACGTGCTGGAAGAAGATCGGGTGCGCGAAGCGGGCGTTGGAGCCCCACATCACGATGAGGTCGGTGTGCTCGATCTCCTCGTACGACGAGGTGCCCCCGCCGGATCCGAAGGCGGCCGACAGGCCCGCGACGGACGGCGCGTGACAGGTGCGGTTGCAGGAGTCGACGTTGTGGGTGCCCATGACGACCCGGGCGAACTTCTGCGCCACGTAGTTGGTCTCGTTGGTGGCGCGGGCGCAGGAGAACATGCCGAACGCGTCCCGGTTGCGCGCGAGGCCCCGGGCCACGCGGTCCAGGGCCTCCTCCCAACTCGCGCTGCGGAAGGGCTCGTCGCGGGAGTCGCGCACCAGGGGATGGGTGAGCCGGGTGTAGGTGGTGGGCCGACGCTTCCTCATGCGGCGCTCCTCAAAGCGAGCAGGTCCGAGATGGCGTGCACGGTGCGCAGGGTGGGCACCGGGACGCCGGTGATCTCCGCCAGTTCGACGACCGCCGCGAGGAGCACGTCGAGTTCGAGCGGTTTGCCGCGCTCCAGGTCCTGGAGCGTGGAGGTGCGGTGGTCGCCGACGCGCTCCGCGCCCGCGAGCCGGCGCTCGATGGAGACACCGACCTCGCAGCCGAGGGCCTCGGCGACCGAGAGCGTCTCGCGCATCATGGTCTCGATGACCCGGCGGGTGCCGCCGTGCAGGCACATCTGCCGCATGGTGGCGCGGGACAGGGCGCTGATCGGGTTGAATGAGATGTTGCCGAGCAGCTTGAGCCAGATGTCGTTGCGCAGGTCCGGCTCGACGGGGCACTTGAGCCCGCCCTCCCGCATGGCCTCGCCGAACCGCGCACAGCGCGCGGAGACACTGCGGTCGGGCTCGCCCACCGAGAAGCGCGTGCCCTCCAAGTGCCGTACGACGCCCGGGGCTTCGAGTTCGGTGGCCGCGTAGACCACACAGCCCACGGCCCGTTCGGGTGCGAGCACGGCGCTGACCGCGCCGCCGGGGTCCACGCTCTCGACGCGATGGCCGTCGTAGGGGCCGCCGTGCCGGTGGAAGTACCACCAGGGGATGCCGTTCTGGGCGGCGATCACCGCCGTGGTGTCGTGCAGCAGAGGCTCGATCAGCGGCCCGCACGCCGCGTACGAGTGGGCCTTGAGGCCGAGGAACACGAAGTCGGCCGGGCCGATCTCCGCCGGGTCGTCGGTGGCGTGGGCGCGGGCGGTGAAGTCGCCGCGCGGACTGAGCACCCGCACCCCGTCCCGCCTCATGGCCGCGAGATGCGGTCCACGGGCGACGAGATGCACGTCGGCACCGGCGCGATGGAGCGCCGCACCGACGTAGGCGCCGATCGCACCGGCGCCGAGGACTGCGACTTTCATGACGGGGAAGCTCCGTTCGGTCGAGGGTACCGAGGAACTGCCGAACTCTGTCGACTGAATATTGTCTACAGTATGGGTCTTGGGGCGGCAAGGGTTCGCGCACGCCCCGCGCGCACTTCCCCCGCACTCCCCGCACAACGGCCCGGCGGGGCCCGACCGTTCGGCGCAGCCCGCATACCGTTCACCGCATACCGTCGACGCGGCGGCTTCTCAACTCCGGTGATCCTTCCTACCGTCCGGGTCCCATGAGTCCCCCCATCGCACCGGCCGGCTGGAGCCGCTGGCTCGTCCCCCCGGCCGCCCTCTCGGTCCATCTCTCCATAGGCCAGGCGTACGCCTGGTCCGTGTTCAAGCCGCCACTGGAGTCCGCGCTCGGGCTCAGCGGCACCCAGAGCGCGCTGCCCTTCCAGCTCGCCATCGTCATGCTCGGACTGTCCGCCGCGTTCGGCGGCACGCTCGTCGAGCGCAACGGGCCGCGCTGGGCGATGACGGTCGCCCTGGTCTGCTTCTCCTCCGGCTTCCTGATCTCCGCGCTCGGCGCCGCCACCGAGCAGTACTGGCTGATCGTCCTCGGCTACGGCTTCGTGGGCGGCATCGGCCTCGGCATCGGCTACATCTCGCCCGTCTCCACCCTGATCAAGTGGTTCCCCGACCGGCCCGGCATGGCCACCGGCATCGCGATCATGGGCTTCGGCGGCGGCGCGCTGATCGCCTCGCCCTGGTCGGCGCGGATGCTGGAGTCCTTCGGCACCGACCACTCCGGCATCGCGCTCGCCTTCCTGGTGCACGGGCTGTCGTACGCCGTCTTCATGACGCTCGGCGTGCTGCTGGTGCGGGTGCCGCGCCCCGCGGAGCGGACCGCGGGCGGTGCCGGCGTGCCCGCCGCCGCGGCCGGTGAGGGGATCTCGGCGGCCGCCGCCGTGCGCACCCCGCAGTTCTGGTGCCTGTGGGTGGTCCTGTGCATGAACGTGACCGCCGGCATCGGCATCCTGGAGAAGGCCGCCCCGATGATCACGGACTTCTTCGCCGACACCTCCACCCCGGTCTCCGTCACGGCCGCCGCCGGCTTCGTCGCCCTGCTCTCGGCCGCCAACATGGCCGGGCGCATCGGCTGGTCCACCACCTCCGACCTGATCGGACGCAAGAACATCTACCGCGTCTACCTGGGCGTCGGCGCGGCCATGTACGCCGTGATCGCCCTGCTCGGCGACTCCTCCAAGCCGGTGTTCGTCCTCTGCGCCCTGGTGATCCTCTCCTTCTACGGCGGCGGCTTCGCGACGATCCCCGCCTATCTGAAGGACCTGTTCGGCACCTACCAGGTCGGCGCGATCCACGGGCGGCTGCTCACCGCCTGGTCGACGGCCGGGGTGCTCGGCCCGCTGATCGTCAACTGGATCGCCGACCGGCAGGAGGAGGCCGGCAAGCACGGCGCCGATCTCTACTCGCTGTCCCTGTTCATCATGATCGGGCTGCTCGCCGTCGGCTTCGTCGCCAACGAACTGGTCCGCCCGGTCGCCCCCCGTCACCGCCTCACCGCTCCGAAGGAGGCCGCCGATGTCCCGGCCCGACAGCAGCCAGAGTCCGCCTGACCGGCGGCCGCTGATCGCGTTCGCCTGGCTGTGGGTGGGCGTACCGCTCGCCTACGGCCTGTACGAACTGGTGCAGAAAGCCACGAAACTCTTCACCGGCTGACCTGCCGCGCTCAGGTGTTCGAGAAGTGTCCGGACGTCCGGGGCATAGCGGGAAGCCGACAACCCCGGCGCCGGTTTCCTGTCGTAACACCTGTCCTCGTACCCGTGAGTCACTGATCAGACTGGTGGATCCCGCAACCCACGGCAACGAGGGGGACCTCCACATGAACGGCTCGCGCATCGCCGCCGTCGGCCATTACCAGCCCGCCAAGGTGCTCACCAACGAGGACCTGGCGGGCCTGGTCGACACCAGTGACGAGTGGATCAGGAGCCGGGTCGGCATCCGCACCCGCCACATCGCCGGCCCCGACGAGCCCGTGGACGAGCTGGCCGCGCACGCCGCCGCCAAGGCCCTCGCGGCCGCCGGCTTGACGCCCGGGGACATCGACCTGGTCCTCGTCGCCACCTCCACGGCGGTCGACCGCTCGCCCAACATGGCCGCCCGGGTCGCCGCCCGCCTCGGCGTGCCGAGCCCCGCCGCGATGGACGTCAACGTCGTGTGCGCCGGGTTCACCCACGCGCTGGCCACCGCCGACCACACCGTGCGGGCGGGTGCGGCGACCCGGGCGCTGGTCATCGGCGCCGACAAGATGTCCGAGGTGACCGACTGGACCGACCGCACGACCTGCGTCCTGGTGGGCGACGGGGCGGGCGCGGCGGTCGTCGAGGCGTGCCCCGACGGCGCCGAGCCCGGTATCGCGCCGGTGCTGTGGGGGTCGGTGCCCGAGATGGGGCACGCCGTGCGCATCGAGGGGCAGCCCGCGCGGTTCGCGCAGGAGGGGCAGAGCGTCTACCGCTGGGCCACCACCAAGCTGCCGCCGCTGGCCCGGCAGGCGTGCGAGCGGGCCGGGCTCGGGCCCGAGGACCTCGCGGCCGTCGTCCTGCACCAGGCGAACCTGCGGATCATCGAGCCCCTCGCGGAGAAGATCGGCGCCGTCAACGCGGTCGTCGCCCGGGACGTCACCGAGTCCGGCAACACCTCCGCCGCGAGCATCCCGCTGGCCTTCTCCAAGCTCGTCGAGCAGGGCGTCGTCGGCACCGGCGACCCGGTGCTGCTCTTCGGCTTCGGCGGCAACCTGTCGTACGCCGGGCAGGTCGTGCGCTGCCCCTGAGGCGGTGACGTGACGGAGCCCACCCCGCCGGGCCCTCGCATCGGTGCGCCGTAGACTGTAGACGAAAGACAATCGATACTCGGCTGTAGGCGGTACGCCGGCACGGACGGCGGCCGCGTTCCGCCGAACACGTGGCTTTCCGGCCGCGGTTGCCCGGCGCTGCCCAGGAGGGGACCCGACCGATGTTGTCGACAGGACTGCCGCAGGGCGCGGTGCCCAAGCTCGAACGGCCCGGCCCGCTGCGCGACCGCGTCTACGAGGCGCTGCTCGAACTCATCACCACCCGGGCCCTCCGGCCCGGCCAGCACCTCGTGGAGAGCGAGCTGGCGGGGCATCTGGGGGTCTCCCGGCAGCCCGTGCGGGAGGCGCTCCAGCGGCTCAACACCGAGGGCTGGGTGGACCTCAGGCCCGCCCAGGGCGCGTTCGTGCACGAGCCGACGGAGGAGGAGGCCGACCAACTCCTCACCGTCCGTACGCTGTTGGAGGCGGAGGCCGCCCGCCTCGCCGCCGCGCACGCGGACCAGGCCGGGATCACGGCCCTGGAGGAGATCCTCGCCCTCGGCATGCGCGCCGCGGAGGACGACGACGTCGACGCGGCCGTCGCCCTCAACGCCCGTTTCCACGCCCGGGTGATGGAGCTGGCGGGCAACGCGGTCCTCGCCGAACTCGCGGCCCAGGTCGACCGCCGGGTGCGCTGGTACTACACCCCCGTCGCCCGCCGGCGCGGCCGGCAGTCCTGGATCGAGCACCGCGACCTGATCGCCGCGATCGCCGACCACGACGAAGCCCGCGCGACCCGCCTGATGCGCGAACACACCGAACACACCCGCCGTTCGTACCACGACCGCGCCAAGGACTAGCCGGCACGCCTGGGCCCTCCCCGGACCCGTACAGGCCGCTGGGGAGGGCTCCACGCGTGCGGGTGTGGTCCGTTCGGGTCAGGCCGTCTCCTCCCCGAGGGGCTGTGGGTTGGGGACCACCTTGCGAGGGTTCGGCCGGTCCGGGGCCCGCAGGAACAGCGCCAGGACGGCGGAGGCCAGCCCGATGGAGCCCGCGATGACGAACGCCCCTTCGTAGTCCCAGGCGTTGACCACCACCGCGCCCATCCCGGAGCCCACCAGGCCCGAGATGAGCTTCGAGCTGTAGACCATGCCGTAGTTGGAGGCGTTGTTGTTCTCCCCGAAGTAGTCCGCGGTCATCGCCGCGAACAGCGGGAAGATCGCGCCGCCGCCGAACCCGGAGACCATGGAGCAGAACAGGAAGAACGGCATGCTGCCCATCTGGCCGGAGACCAGCACCCCGAACTGGGCGGTGCCCAGCACCACACAGACGATGATCAGCGTGTTGCGCCGGCCGTAGCGGTCGGAGATCCAGCCGATCACCCCGCGCCCGGTGCCGTTGACGATCGCCTTCAGGGACATCGCCGTGGCCACGATCCCGCCCGCGAACCCCATGTCCTTGCCGAACGGCACCTGGAAGGCGATCCCGAAGATGTTGATGCCGGCCGTGCACAGCAGACAGAACCACATCATCCACAGCACCGGCGTACGGGCCGCCTCCCTCGGCGTGTACTGCTTCACCGCCGGCGGGTTCTTCTCCAGCGCCCGGCGGATCTTCGGGTCGTCCGTCATCCGCAGCGGATCGACATGCGCCGGCCACCAGTTCTTCGGCGGATCCTTGAAGAACCAGCCGGCGAACGCCACCACCGAGCAGCAGACCAGGCCCACCAGCACCAGGACGCCCTGGTAGTTGCCCAGGTCCATGTACGAGGTGAACAGGAACACGAACGGCACCGAGCCATAGGCGAAACCGCCGTTGACCAGGCCGGTCTTACCGCCCTTGCGCTCCGGGTACCACTTGCCGACCATGTTCACGCAGGTCGCGTAGACCAGGCCGGCGCCGATCCCGCTGAACATGCCGAAGCCGATATAGGCGACGATCACATGCGGCGCGAACGCCAGCGACAGATAGCCGCAGACGGTGCCGAGCGCGCCCAGCATCATCGCGTACCGCGCGGGGAGCCGGCCGCTCTCACGGAGCTGCCCGGCGGGGAAGGCCACGGCCGCCTGGAAGAACACCCAGACGCCCATCAGCCAGAAGATGTGCCCGCTGTTCCACAGATGGGCCTCGTGCAGGGTGTCCTCGGCCGAGGTGAACGCGTACTCCGAGGAACTGATGCCGAGCATGCCCATCCAGGGGAAGAGCACCATGGTCCAGCGTGGCCGCCCCATGATGTCCCGGTCGGTCTCGCCGATCCGGTACACGCGGCCGTTGCGGTCCGTCACCTCCCGACAGGGGAGGGACGTGGTGAAGTCGGTGGTCGTCATGTCTGTGCAGCACCCCTTGCGTCGAAAGTTCTGGCCAGCGCCCCCTGTCCAATGCCTTTCGTGCGCGCCCGGGTCCCGGGGCCGGCCGGCGCGCACCCGCCGGCCGGCCCCCTCTCCCTCACGTCATGAACCGCCCCCCAACCGCCCCGCCGCCCGCGCCCACCGGTACTTGGCGCCGAGCACGTCCACCGGCCGCTCGGTCGTGTACGGGTACGCCACGACGCCCCGCTCGTACAGGTACCGGCACGCCTCCTCGACCTCGACGTCCCCGGCGAGGGAGGCCACCACCGGCTTGACGATCCCGCGCTCCCGGAACTCGGCGACCACCCGCGCGGTCAGCTCGGCGAACACCATCGGGGGAGTGACGACGGTGTGCCAGTAGCCGAGGACGAGCGCGTGGATCCGCGGGTCCTGAAGACCCAGCCGGATCGTCGCCTCGTACGTCGACGGCGGCTCGCCCCCGGTGATGTCGACCGGGTTGCCCGCCGCCCCGAAGGGCGGGATGAACTCCCGGAAGGCGGCGTCCAGATCGGGCGGGATCTCCATCAGCGTCAGGCCGTTGTCGGTCACCGCGTCCGACAGCAGCACCCCGCTGCCGCCCGCGCCGGTGATGATCACGACGTTGTCGCCCTGCGGTGTGGGCAGCACCGGCAACGCGCGCGCGTACTCCAGCATGTCGTTCAGCCCGGCGGCCCGGACTACCCCGGCCTGGCGCAGGATGTCGTCGTACACCGCGTCGTCGCCCGCGAGCGCCCCGGTGTGCGAGCCCGCCGCCCTCGCGCCCGCCGCCGTGCGCCCCGCCTTGAGGACGATCACCGGCTTCTTCGGGACGGTCTCCCGGGCGGCCGCCACGAACGCGCGCCCGTCCTTGAGGTCCTCCAGGTGCATCGCGATGCACTGCGTGTGCGGGTCCTCGCCGAACCAGGTCAGCAGGTCGTCCTCGTCGAGGTCCGACTTGTTGCCGAGCCCCACGATCGCCGACACCCCGGTCTTGGTGGTGCGGGCGAACCCCAGGATCGCCATGCCGATGCCGCCCGACTGCGAGGTCAGCGCCACCGAGCCCTTGACGTCGTACGGCGTGCAGAACGTGGCGCACAGGTCCTGCCACGTCGAGTAGTAGCCGTAGATGTTCGGCCCGAGCAGCCGGACGCCGTACCGCTCGGCGACGGCGACGATCTCGTCCTGGAGCGCGTGCTCGCCCGTCTCCGCGAAACCGGAGGGGATGAGCACGGCGTTGGGGATCCCCTTGCGCCCCACCTCCTCCAGGGCCGCCGCCACGAACTTGGCGGGGATCGCGAAGACCGCCACATCCACCTCACCGGGAACGTCGGTGACACTCTTGTACGCCTTGCGGCCCTGGATGTCATCGGCCCGGGGGTTCACCGGATGGATGTCTCCGGCGAAGCCGCCGTCGATCAGATTGCGCATCACCGAATGGCCGATCTTGCCCCGCTCGTCGGACGCGCCGATCACGGCGACCGACGAGGGCTGCATCAGCCGGCGCATCGACACGAGGATCTCCTCGCGGCCGTACGTCCGGCGCGGCGCCGGCTGCGACTCGGCGAGGATCACCCGGATGTCGGCGGCCGTCGCGCCCTCCGGTGTCGCGATCACCGGGTTGAGGTCCACCTCGGCGATCTCCGGGAAGTCCGCGACCAGTCGGGACACCCGGCGGATCTGCTCGGCGACCGCCCACCGGTCGACGGCGGGCCTGCCGCGCACCCCGCGCAGGATCTCCGCCGCCCGGATCGAGTCGAGCATGGACAGCGCCTCGTCGGCGTCCACCGGCGCCAGCCGGAAGGTGACGTCCTTGAGCACCTCGACCAGCACCCCGCCGAGCCCGAACGCCACCACCTTCCCGAACGTCGGATCGGTGACCGCCCCGACGATGACCTCCTGTCCCTCGGGCAGCAGCTCCTGGATCTGCACGCCCTCGATCCGCGCCGACGCGTCGTAGGCGCGCGCGTTGCCCACGATCCGGTGGAACGCGGCCCGTACGTCCGCCGCGCCCTCCACGCCCACGACGACCCCGCCGGCGTCGGTCTTGTGCAGGATGTCCGGCGACACGATCTTCATCACCACCGGCCCGCCGAACCGCGCCGCGTACGCCACGGCCTCCTCGACGTCGGCCGCCAACTCCTCGCCCGGTACGGCGATCCCGTACGCGTCGGCGACCACCTTGCCCTCGGGCGCGGTGAGCGCGGTGCGCCCCGACGCCCGTACGGCGTCGAGCAGCGCCCGCACCCGTGCGGTCCGGTCCTCGGCCATCACCTCAGATCACCCCGTTCGACTTGAGCAGCCGCAGTTCCTCGTCACCGAGGCCGAGTTCACCGACGTACACCTCGGCGTTGTGCTCGCCGAGCAGCGGTGCGGTGGTCACCTCGACGGGGGAGTCGGAGAGCTTCAGCGGGCTGCCCACGGTCAGGAACTCGCCGCGCTCCGGGTGCGGGACGCGCACCACCATCTCGTTGGCGGCCAGCGACGCGTCCTCGACGATCTCCTTGGTGGACAGGATCGGCCCGCACGGGATGTCGTGCGCGTTGAGCCGCTCCAGCACCTCCCACTTGGGCAGGGTCGAGGACCACTCCTCGATGAGCTGGAACATCTTGTTCAGCCGAGGCAGCCGGGCCCGCGGGGTGGCCCACTCGGGGTCGTCGGCGAGTTCGGGCCGGCCGATCAGCGCGCTGAGCGGCCGCCAGCCGACCGGCTGCACGATCACGTACACATAGTCGTTCGGGCCGCCCGGCGCGCACCTGACGGCCCAGCCGGGCTGGCCGCCGCCCGAGGCGTTCCCCGAGCGGGGCACCTCGTCGCCGAAGTCGTCGTTGGGGTACTCGGCGAGCGGGCCGTGCGCCAGGCGCTGCTGGTCGCGGAGTTTCACCCGGCACAGGTTGAGCACGGCGTGCTGCATGGCCACGTTGACCCGCTGCCCGCGCCCGGTGTGCTCGCGCTGGTACAGCGCCGCGAGGATGCCCGCCACGGCGTGCACCCCGGTGCCCGAGTCCCCGATCTGGGCGCCGGTCGCGAGCGGCGGCCCGTCCTCGAAGCCGGTGGTCGACATCGACCCGCCCATGGCCTGCGCGACGACCTCGTACGCCTTGAACCTGGTGTAAGGGCCGTCGCCGAACCCCTTGATGGAGGCGTAGACGATCCGCGGGTTGATCTCCCGGACCCGCTCCCAGGTGAACCCCATGCGGTCGACGGCGCCGGGGCCGAAGTTCTCCACCATCACGTCGGAGCGCCGGATCAGCTCGGTGAGGATCTCCTTGCCGCGCTCGGTCTTGGTGTTGAGGGTGATGCTGCGCTTGTTGCAGTTGAGCATCGTGAAGTACAGGGAGTCGACGTCCGGCAGGTCGCGGAGCTGGCCGCGCGTGATGTCGCCGGTGGGCGCCTCCAGTTTGACGACGTCCGCGCCGAGCCAGGCGAGCAACTGGGTCGCGGAGGGGCCGGACTGTACGTGGGTCATGTCGAGGACGCGGACGCCTTCGAGGGCCTTCGTGGGCACGGACTCACCTCACTTGTACATGGTCTGGTTCATCGTTCCGGGGGCGTACGCGTCCGGGTCGACCCAGACGTTGATCAGCGAAGGCTTCCCGGACTCGCGGGCGCGGCGCAGCGCGGGGCCGATGTCGGCGGGGTCGCGCACTTCCTCGCCGTGACCGCCCAGCATCCGGGCGAACTCGTCGTAGCGGACGTCGCCGAGGGTGTTGCCGACCCGCTCGCGCTCGGGGCCGTACTTGGCGGCCTGGCCGTAACGGATCTGGTTCATCGAGGAGTTGTTGCCGACGATGCCGACGAAGGGCAGGTCGTAGCGGACCAGCGTCTCGAAGTCCCAGCCGGTCAGGGAGAACGCGCCGTCGCCGAAGAGGGCGACGACCTCCTTGTCGGGCCGGGCCTGCTTGGCCGCGAGCACGAAGGGCACGCCGACGCCGAGGGTGCCCAGCGGTCCCGGATCCATCCAGTGGCCGGGGGACTTGGGCTGGACGACCTGGCCGGAGAAGGTGACGATGTCGCCGCCGTCGCCGATGTAGATCGAGTCCTCGGTGAGGAAGTCGTTGATCTCGCTCACCAGCCGGTAGGGGTGGATGGGGGAGGCGTCGGAGCGGAGCTGCGGCAACCTCTTGTCGAGCGCGGTCTGTTCGGCGGCGCGCAGCTCGTCCAGCCACTCCTTGCGCCGGGACGCGCCGCCGTTCACCCGCCCGGAGGCCGCCTCGGTCACCGACTTCAGCACCAGCCCGGCGTCCCCGACGATGCCGAGGTCGATGTCGCGGTTCTTGCCCACGGTGCGGTAGTCGAGGTCGATCTGCACGACGGTCGCGGCCGGGGACAGCCGCTTGCCGTAGCCCATGCGGAAGTCGAAGGGCGTGCCGACGATCACGATCACGTCGGCGTGGGAGAACGCGTAGCGCCGGGAGAGCTGGAAGTGGTGGGGGTCGCCGGGCGGCAGGGTGCCGCGCCCCGCGCCGTTCATGTAGGCGGGGACGTTCAGGGTGCGCACCAGCTCGACGGCCGCCTCGGTGCCGCGGGTCGTCCAGACCTGGCTGCCCAGCAGGATGGCGGGCTTCTCGGCGTGGGTGAGCAGATCGGCGAGCCTCTCGATCGCCTCGGGGTCGCCGGCCGAGCGGGTGGAGGCGCGGTAGCCGCCGGGCCGGGGCACGCGCGCCTTCTCCACCGGCACCTTGGCGTCCAGGACGTCGCGCGGGATCTCCAGGAAGGAGGGGCCGGGCGCGCCGTGGTAGCACTCGCGGAACGCCATGGAGACCATGTCCGCGACCCGCGCCGTGTCCGGCACGGCCGCCGCGAACTTGGTGATCGGCGTCATCATGTCGACGTGCGGAAGGTCCTGGAGGGACCCCATCTTGTGCTGGGCGAGGGCGCCCTGACCGCCGATCAGCAGCATCGGGGACTCCGCGCGGAAGGCGTTGGCGACGCCGGTGACGGCGTCGGTGGTGCCGGGGCCGGCCGTGACGACCGCGCAGCCGGGCTTGCCGGTGATCCGCGCGTAGCCGTCGGCGGCGTGGGCGGCGACCTGTTCATGGCGCACGTCGACGACTTCTATGCCCTCGTCGACACAGCCGTCGTAGATGTCGATGATATGGCCGCCGCACAGGGTGTAGATGCGGTCGACGCCCTCGGCCTTGAGCGCTCGGGCGACGAGATGACCACCGGAGATCGTGTCCCGGGCGGCGGGGGGCTGGTCGTGGGGCCGGTCGTCGGGCATGGCGAAGTCCCGTCCCTTCGTAGGGGGTTGGAAGGTCTCGCGGTACATTGCATACAGTCGACGAATACTGTATGAAGCTTGTTATCCCGCATCCGGTGGGTGGTGTCCAGGGGGCGTGCGGCACTTTCGGAAGGAGCCGGAATGGACCTGTACGAGCACCAGGCACGACAACTCTTCGACAGACACGGCATCGTGGTACCGAGGGCGGAGGTCACCGACTCGCCCAAGGAAGCGCGGGAGATCGCCCGCCGGCTGGGCGGCCGCGCGGTGGTGAAGGCGCAGGTGAAGACCGGCGGCCGGGGCAAGGCGGGCGGTGTCAAGTTCGCCGCCGACCCGGCCGCCGCCGAACTCACGGCCCGTCAGATCCTCGGCATGGACATCAAGGGGCACCGCGTCGGCACGGTCATGCTGGCCGAACCCGTCGCCGTCGAGGTCGAGTTCTACGTCTCCTATGTACTCGACCGTGCGCACGGCCGCTTCCTCGCGATCGCCTCCGCCGAGGGCGGCATGGACATCGAGGAGGTCGCCGCCACCCGGCCCGAGGCCGTCGCCCGGGTGCCGGTCGACCCCGCCGAGGGCGTCACCGCGTCCAAGGCGGCCGAGATCGCCGAGGCCGCCGGACTGCCGGCCCGCGCCGTCGACGTCCTGGTCCGGCTCTGGCAGGTCCTGGTCCGCGAGGACGCCCTGCTCGTCGAGGTCAACCCGCTCGTGCGCACCACCGGGGGCCAGATCCTCGCCCTCGACGGCAAGGTCACCCTCGACGACAACGCGGCCTTCCGGCAGGCCCGTTGGGGTGCCGAGACGGGCGGGCACACCGACCCGCTGGAGGCGGCGGCCGCCGCCAGGGGCCTCACCTACGTCCGGCTCGACGGCGAGGTCGGCGTCATCGGCAACGGCGCGGGCCTGGTGATGTCCACCCTCGACGTGGTGGCCGGCTGCGGCGCCCGGCCCGCCAACTTCCTCGACATCGGCGGCGGCGCCTCCGCCCAGGTCATGGCCGACGGCCTCGGCGTCATCCTGTCCGACCCGGCCGTCCGGTCCGTCCTCGTCAACGTCTTCGGCGGCATCACCGCCTGCGACGCCGTCGCCGAGGGCATCGTGCGCGCCCTGGACACCGTACGGCTGACCAGGCCGCTCGTCGTCCGGCTCGACGGCAACAACGCGGCCCGGGGGCGGGAGATCCTCGACGCCCGCCGCCATCCGCTGGTCGAGCAGGCCACCACCATGGACGGCGCCGCCCGGCGCGCCGCCGACCTCGCCACCGCAGCCTGAGGAGACCGCACATGGCCATCTACCTCACCCAGGAGAGCAGGGTCCTCGTCCAGGGCATGACCGGCGGCGAGGGCATGCGGCACACCCGGCGGATGCTCGCCGCCGGCACGGACGTCGTCGGCGGCGTCAACCCGCGCAAGGCGGGCCGCAGCGTCGACTTCGGGGAGCGCACGGTCCCCGTCTTCGGCTCCGTCGCCGAGGGCATCGCGGCGACCGGCGCCGACGTCAGCGTCGTCTTCGTGCCGCCCGCCTTCGTCCGGGCCGCCGTGACCGAGGCCGCCGACGCCGGCATCGGTCTCGCCGTCGTCATCACCGAGGGCGTCCCCGTCCACGACTCGGTCGCCTGCACGGCGTACGCCGCGGCGCGCGGCACCCGGATCATCGGCCCCAACTGCCCCGGCCTGATCAGCCCGGGGCAGTCCAACGCGGGCATCATCCCGGCCGACATCACCAAGCCCGGCCGGATCGGACTGGTCTCCAAGTCCGGCACCCTCACCTACCAACTCATGTACGAGCTGCGGGACATCGGGTTCTCCACCTGTGTCGGCATCGGCGGCGACCCGGTCGTCGGCACCAGCCACATCGACTGCCTCGCCGCCTTCGAGGACGACCCCGACACCGAACTGATCGTCCTCATCGGCGAGATAGGCGGCGACGCCGAGGAACGCGCCGCCGGGTACATCCGCGACCACGTCACCAAGCCCGTCGTCGGCTACATCGCCGGCTTCACCGCGCCCGAGGGCCGCACCATGGGCCACGCCGGCGCGATCGTGTCCGGCTCCTCGGGAACCGCGCAGGCGAAGAAGGAGGCGCTGGAGGCGGTGGGCGTCCGGGTCGGCGGCACCCCGACCGAGACCGCGGCGCTCGTCCTCGCCGCCCTGGAGGGAACGGCCTGACGCCTTCCCCTCCACCTCTGACCTCGTCTTTCTCTCGCCGTGCACCGAGAGCGGAGCATGCCCATGACCACCACCCTCACCCTCAAGTCCGGCACCTCCTGGGCCGACGCCTGGAGCCGCTGCCTCGCCGTCGCCCCGGAGGCGTTCCGCGACGACCGGGTCCTCAACCTCTGGAACTCCGGCTGGCAGGCGGACGGCCGTCCGCTGCCCGCCACCAGCCCGGTCGACGGAAGCCCCGTCGCCGGACCGCCCCGGCTGGACGGGGCCACCGCCCACCGCGCCGTCCGCGCCGCCCTCGACCGGCACCGCGCCTGGCGGCACGTGCCGCTCGCCGAACGCCGGGCCCGGGTCGCCGCCACCCTCGACGCCCTCGCCGCCCACCGCGACCTGCTCGCCCTGCTGCTCGTCTGGGAGATCGGCAAGCCCTGGCGGGCGGCCCGGGCCGACGTCGACCGGGCCCTGGACGGGGTGCGCTGGTACGTCGACGGCATCGAGGCGATGACCGAGGGCCGGGCCCCGCTGGACGGGCCCGTCTCCAACATCGCGAGCTGGAACTACCCGATGAGCGTGCTCGTGCACGCCCTGCTGGTGCAGGCCCTGGCCGGCAACGCGGTCATCGCCAAGACCCCCACCGACGGCGGCGTCGCCTGCCTCACCCTGGCCTGCGCGCTCGCCGCCCGCGAGGGCGTCCCGGTCACCCTCGTCAGCGGCAGCGGCGGCGAGCTGTCGGAGGCGCTGGTGCGGGCGCCCGAGATCGGCTGCGTCTCCTTCGTCGGCGGCCGTGACACCGGCGCCGCCGTCGCCACCGCCGTCACCGGCCTCGGCACCCGGCACATCCTCGAACAGGAGGGACTCAACACCTGGGGCGTGTGGAACTACTCGGACTGGGACACCCTCGCGGCGACCGTCCCGGGGCTCTTCGACTACGGCAAGCAGCGCTGCACCGCCTACCCGCGCTTCGTCGTCCAGCGCGAGCTGTTCGACGCCTTCCTGGCCGCCTATCTGCCCGCCGTGCGCACCCTGACCGTCGGCCACCCGCTGGCCGTCGAACGGCGCACCGACCCCTACCCCCGCCCGGACTTCGGGCCGGTGATCAACGCGGCCAAGGCGAAGGAGCTGCACGACCAGGTCGCCGAGGCCATCGACCGCGGCGCGGTCCCGCTGTACCGGGGCAGCCTCGCCGACGGCCGCTTCCTGCCCGGCCAGGACACCTCGGCGTACGTCCGGCCGGTCACCCTGCTCAACCCGCCGCCGTCTTCTCCGCTGCACCACGCGGAGCCGTTCGGGCCGGTCGACACCATCGTCCTGGTCGACACCGAGGCCGAGCTGCTGGCCGCGATGAACGCCTCCAACGGGGCCCTGGTCGCCACCCTGTCCACCGACGACCGGGCCACCTTCGACCGGCTGGCCCCGCAGATCCGCGCCTTCAAGGTGGGGCACGGCCGGCCCCGCTCGCGCGGCGACCGCGAGGAGCTGTTCGGCGGCTTCGGCGCGTCCTGGCGGGGCGCCTTCGTCGGCGGCGAACTGCTGGTGCGCGCGGTCACCCGGGGCCCGGCGGGGGAGCGGCTGCCGGGGAACTTCCCGGAGGACCGGCTGACGTCCTGACGCCCTGATGCTCTGACGTCCTGACGCTCTGACGTGAAGTGAGCGAATGGTCACCCTGGGTCGTTCCGGCGGGCGGATACGCAGGTGAAACGCACTCCGAAACCTTGGTATTGTTGTCCATGTCGCCGCGGGGGAACCCGCGCGACAGACACCTTGTCCGGGTGGCGGAATGGCAGACGCGCTAGCTTGAGGTGCTAGTGCCCTTTATCGGGCGTGGGGGTTCAAGTCCCCCCTCGGACACTCTCACTCTCTGTGTCGATCAATAATCGCTCGGTGAGTATTCATGACCCGCATCCGGGGTTCTCCGGATGCGGGTTTTGTCGTTCCCGGCGCCGGTACGGAGCAATTGCTCGGTTGTCGCCGCTTGCCGCCCGTTGACGCCCGAAATTGCCGGAAGGCCGTTTATCGGTTGCCCTGCCGCCTGCTTCTGGGACGTTGTCCCGGATCTGCTCACCGGGTTGCTGACGCATCGTCAAAGTTCACCATAGTCCGCATATTGACGGTCGGTGGCCCGTTCTTGTGGTGATACGATCACGCTCGCTTGTAGAGCGGGCGGATGGGTGCAAGACGACATCTCCGACTACGGGGACAGTCCGGGCGGCAACCCCGGTGCGGGCGGTCCGCCGGTCCACCCGCATTTGACGGGAATTCAGCAACTGGCCGTCAGTCGCCTGAAGAGAGTCTTATGACTGATTACATACAGAACCCGGTACTCTGGGCTCTCCTCGTCGCCGTACTCGTCTCCGTCGCCCTCATAGTTCGCCAGCGCAGGGCGGCGCGGACGTTAAGGCAGGAGTTCGCAGATCTCCGGGCTCGGCACATCGAGCTGGAGAACGGGTACGCGAAATCCGTCGAGGCAGCCCAGGAAAGAGCCGACGAGGCTACGAAAACGGTCCTGAAGTCCGCGATGCGGACACTCCAGGGCCTCGCCGCGGAACAGCAGTTGATCGTTTCCCGGCTCCAGAACAAATACGGCGAGTCGGTGATCCTCCAGGACCTTCTGGAGATCGACCACACCAACTCCCAGTTCGGCCGCCGCGCCCAGTCCATCGCCGTGCTCTGCGACGGCTGGCTGGGACGTCAGCGCGATGTCGCGTCGGTCTACGACGTGGTGCGCAGCGCCCAGGGAAGAGTCCGCCACTACCGGCGGGTGGAAATTCTCTCGCAGGTGGACTTCGGTATCACCAGCCGCGCCGTGGAACCCGTGGCGCTGGCCCTCGCGGAACTGCTCGACAACGCCACGAGTTATTCCAGCCCCGATACTGTTGTTGAAATCAACATTCGTACCGTGCCCAAGGGAATCTGTATCGTCGTCGACGACGCGGGTGTCGGTATGAACGACGAGGAGCGGGCCCGCGCCGAAAAACTGCTGACCAGCGACCGCGTCTCCGGCGTCGCCGCGCTCGGCAATCCGCCGCAGTTCGGCTTCGCGGTGATCGGCGTCCTCAGCGAACGCTTCGGCTTCGAGGTGTCCGTGGACTCCAGCTCCCCCTACGGAGGTGTCCGCGCCGTCCTGCTCCTGCCCCACGACCTGCTCACCAGCGCTCCCGAGCAGAAGGAGCCGGCCCCGGTCCTCCCCGCCGCCGCCCCCCAGACCCGAGGCGGTGGACCCGAGGCCGCGGTGCCCATGACCACCTCCGACGGCCTGCCGAAACGCCGCCGCAAGCGGCCCATGGCGATCGTGCCGGGAACGCCCTCGGCGGGCCCCGCGACCGCCGGCCGCTCCGGTGCGGAGACGGCCGCCATCATGGGCGCCTTCCAGCGCGGCACCCGGTCGGGCCGGGCCGTCCAGCCGGAGCCGGAACAGTCGAGCAGCACCCGTGGTACGAGCAGCGAAGGGCATGAGTTCTCGTGAACGACGACCTGTCATGGATGCTTGACAGCGCCCTGGAGATTCCCGGGGCCCTGCACGCCGTCCTGATCTCCGCCGACGGCCTGCTGATGGCACGGACGCAGGACTTCGGCAAGGACGACGCGGACCGGGTGGCGGCGGCGATGAGCGGCGTGCAGTCGCTCAGCCGCTCGCTCGCCTTCTTCTGCGAGGACGGCAGCCAGAAATGGCGCCAGACGCTCGTCGAGTTCGACGGCGGCTGGGTGTTCCTCATATCCGCCGGCGAGGGCGCCTACCTCGGCGTCTCGGCGTCGCCGGAGGTCGACATGCAGGACATCACCTTCCGCATGCAGCAGCTCGTCGGCCAGCTCGGCAAGGCGCTGACCACGCCGCCGCGCGAGAACCTCGGCGCCCGGTCATGACGGGATTCGGCGAACTGGAGTCACAGACACCGGAGTTAGTGCGTCCGTACGTCATCACCAAGGGCCGCGGACTGCCCGACGAGGAGCAGCTCTCCCTCATCACGCTGGTCACGGCCGCCGCCGACCATCAGCAGCGGCCCACCCGGCTGTCCCCCGAGGAACAGAGCCTGCTCGACCTGTGCGCGGCCGGCTACCTCTCGGTCGCCGAGATCGCGGGGCACACCCAACTGCCCCTCGGCGTCGTCAAGATCCTCCTCGCCGCCCTGACCGAGGGCGGCTACCTCGTCACCCGCCCGCCCGTCCAGCGGGCCCCGCTCGCCGACCGGGAGATCCTGGAGGAGGTGCTGAATGGTCTCAGGGCCAAGTTTGGATGAGCACGACTACGTCCGTGAGGGCGCGACCCAGACGGCCGTCAAGATCCTCGTGGTCGGCCACTTCGCGGTGGGCAAGACCACGTTCATCGGCGCGATCTCCGAGATCCAGCCGCTGACCACCGAGGAGACGATGACCCGGGCCGCCGAGTCCGTCGACGACCTCAAGGGGGTCCAGGGCAAGACCACCACCACGGTCGCCATGGACTTCGGCCGGCTGACGATCAGCGACCGCGTCGTGCTCTATCTGTTCGGAACGCCGGGCCAGCAGCGCTTCGTGCAGATGTGGGAGGACATGGCACGCGGCGCGCTCGGCGCGCTCGTGCTGGTCGACCCCGAACGACTCGCGGACTCCTTCGCCGTGATCGATCTGATCGAGCAGTACGGACTCGACTACGCCATCGCCGTCAACCACTTCGACGGCTCGCCGCTGCGCGACGAGATGGCCCTGCGCGAGGCACTGGACCTGCTCGACGACACCCCCGTCGTCACCTGCGACGCACGCGACGAGCGGTCCTCGGCCGAAGCGCTGATCACCCTCGTCCGTCACTTGCAGGACCGCGCACACTAGGAGCGACCATGGACCAACCCACCGCCCCGGTACCCCCGCCGGGGTGCCCGGCGCACCAGCCCGGCGGCAGAGTGCCCCTGTACGGACCGGAGTTCGCGGCCGACCCCGAGGCCTACTACTCCTATCTGCGCCACCACGGGCCGACCGCCCCCGTCGAGCTGGCCCCCGGAGTCGACGCCACCCTCGTCACCGACTACGCGACGGCGCTCCAACTCCTCCAGGACTCCGGCACGTTCCGCAAGGACGCCCGCCGATGGCGGGACCTCAACGAGGGCCGGATCGCGCCGGACAGCCCGGTCCTGCCGCTGCTGGCCTACCGGCCCAACTGCATGTTCACCGACGGCGCCGACCACCTGAGGCTGCGTCAGGCCATCACGGACAGCTTCGCCCGGGTGGACTCGCTGCGGCTCAGCCACAGCACCGAGCGCATCTCCGACTTCCTCATCGCCCAGTTCAGCGAGCGTGGTTCGGCCGACCTGATCGGCAACTACGCCCGGCAGCTTCCGCTGTTCGTCTTCAACGAGCTGTTCGGGTGCACCGCCGACATCGGCGACCGTGTCTTCTTCGGCATCTCCGGCATGTTCGACGGCGTCAACGCCGAGAAGGCCACCGAGGTGCTGTTCCAGGCCGTCGGCGAACTGGTCGCCCTCAAGCGACAGCGGCCCGGCGACGACGTCACGAGCTGGCTGATGCAGCACCATGCCGGGCTGTCGGACGAGGAGATGGTCCATCAGCTCTCGCTGCTGCTGGGTGCCGGCGCCGAGGCCCTGGTCAACCTCATCGGCAACACCCTCCATCGCATCCTCACCCACGACCGGTACGCCCACGAGGGCGGACTGATCGAGGAGGCCATGGACGACACGCTGTGGGAAAACCCGCCGATGACGAACTACGCGCCCCACTACCCCGTGTCCGACGTGGAGTTCGCCGGCCAGAAGTTCGCCGCGGGCGACCTGCTGCTGATCAGCTTCGCGGCCGCCAACACCGGTCCCGCCCTGTCGGCGGCCCGCAAGGCGGGCAGCAACCGGGCGCATCTGGCATGGAGCGCCGGTCCGCACGCCTGCCCCTCGAAGGACCCGGCGCGCCACATCGCCGTGACCGCCATCGAGAACCTCCTCAACCGGCTGCCCGACGTGGAGATCACGGTTCCCGAGGACAGCCTGACGTGGCGTCCGGGCCCCTTCAGCCGCGGCCTCGTCACCCTTCCCGCCCGCTTCACCCCGGTCGCTCCGGCGAGCGGGCCCGGCCGGCAGAGCGATGCCCGGGCACAGGCCGCCCCCGAGCCCGTCGCCCCCGGCCGCAGGCCCGAACAGGCAGGTGTCTGGAGCAAGTTCCTCACCTGGCTGACGAGGTGATTCACACAACATTCACGCGCGTCCGCGCAATTGCATGAAGGTTCAATCGCAGGGGTAGTGAGCAACGCGGTATCCGCGTTGCTCACGAGTAAGAAGGAGGTGTCGTGGATGATGAAACGCATGTCCGACGACGCCGCTCACGCCCTGCATCCCGCCGCACGGCCCCCGTCCGGGCCGCACATAACCGAGGGGCGCGCCGCCGCCCCCTCCTCCAGAGCCCAACTCCACAGGCCCGCAGGCAAGAACGTACCCGCCCCACGAGGCGGGTATCTTCTTGCTCCCGGGGCGACGAGGGAGGCCCGGTGACCCTCCCACGCGTCCACCGTCCCCGCGAAGTCCCCACGCTCGGCTCCCTGACGGCCGGTCAGCTCACGCGGCTCTGCCTCGTCGCGGGCCTCGGCCCCTCCGACGCCGAGACCTACGCGGGCGTCCTGCTCAAGGCCCTGGGATCCGCGGCCGACCGGCCGCTCGACCTCCCGCCGCCCTCGTCCACCTTTCTCTCCGACGACCACACCCCGGTCGAGTTCTCACTGTCCTTCCTGCCCGACGCGTCGCCCTCGCTGCGTGTCCTCGTGGACCCCGGGTCCGCGACGGACAGCCTGCGCCGCAACGGCCGCGCGGGACTGCGGGCGATCCGCAAGATGGCCCGGCGCTGGCATGTCGACACGGAACCGCTGGACAAGCTGGAGGACCTGTTCTTCCCGGCCTCCCCGGAGGGCCCCCTCGCCCTGTGGTGCGCGCTGGAACTGGTCCCCGGCGGGGTGCCCAAGCTCAAGGCGTATCTGAACCCGGCCGCGAACGGCGCCAAGCGCTCCGCCCGGACCGTATGGGAAGCCCTGCGCCGCCTCGGACACCACAAGGCGTTCGACACGCTGCCCCCCGCCGACGGCTACCCCTTTTTAGCTCTGGATCTCGGTGACTGGGACACCCCCCGGGTGAAGGTGTACACACGGCACGACAACCTCTCCGCCGAGGAGGCGTCGGGCCTGTCCCGCATGGACGCCGGACCGGGAGCCGCCGAGATCGAGGCGTTCTTCCGCACCGCGTCCGGACGGCACCCCGGTGGCTTCGGCGGCTACGGCGCGCCCGACGACCGCCTCACCGGACGCCCCGCCCTCACCTGTCACGCCTTCACCGAGACGAGAACGACGAAACCCAGCGGCTTCACGATCCATGTGCCGGTGCGCGGGTACGCCCGGCACGACGGTGAGGCACTGGCGAGGGCGACGACCCTGCTGGACCGCTACGGCATGGACACCGCCGCACTGTGGCGGGCCCTGTCCGCCGTCACCTCGCGCCGCCCCGAGGACGGCGTCGGGCTCATCGCCTACCTCGCCCTGGCCCATCAGACGGGACGTCCGCCCCGGCTGACCGCGTACGTCTCCTCCGAGGCGTACCACGTCCGCCCACCGGTCGCCCCACGGCAGAACGCGGCCGCGGTCCCGGGCCGTTAGCGCCGAAAGAGCAGGGGAGCCGTACGCCGACGTCGCCGCACCGCTCCCCTCGCTCCCGGGCCCCGCCAACCCCTTACTCCGCGGCCAGTTCCTCCAGATACGGCGCCACGTTGACCTGGATCGAAGCGCCCTGGAGCTGCCCGTACTGCCCGGCGATGCCGCTCAGATAGCCGGCGACCTCCTTGTGCATGACCTCCGGCTCCGGCAGCGTCGACTCACCGGTGATCAGCCGGGCGATCCAGCGCGACTGCGCCTCCACGAGCCGGGTGATGGACCCCAACGGCCGGACCAGCCCCACGAAGAACAGGCCGGGGCGGTCCGGGGCGACCACCCGCTTGTACAGCTCGACCGCCCCCTGACGGCTCACCGGGCAACCCTGAGGCAGGAACGGGAAGTCCATCCGGTACCCGGTGCAGTAGACGATCGCATCGGCGCGTACGGACGTGCCGTCGGTGAACACCACCCGTTCGCCGGCCAGGAACGCGATCGCGGGCTTCGGAGCGACCGCCCCGTGCCGGATTCGGCTCAGGATCTCGTCCGAGATGGTGACGGCGGAGGCGAAGATCGGGTGATCGGGCTCGGGCAGACCGTAGTCCGCGAGCCTGCCCCGCGCGACCAGCAGGGCCTGCGCGACGAACCGGCGCTGTTCCTCCAGAGACATGGCCGTCCACCAGGAGGCCTCGGCGATCTCGTCCAGAGCCATGCCGAACAACTGCTTGGGCAGCACGTGCAGACCCCGGCGCACCGAGAGGACCGTCTCCGCCGCGTGCCGGGAGAGATCGGCGGCGATGTCCACGGCCGAGGCGCCGAGCCCCACGACGACCACCCGCTGACCCGCGAAGTCGCTGCCGTCGTGATAGTCCAGGGCGTGGAGAATCCTTCCTTCGAAGGTGTCCGAGCCGGGTGCGGGTGCGGGCAGCGACGGTTCCGTGTTGTGCCCCGAGGCGACGATCACCTGGGAG
Source organism: Streptomyces sp. CAI-85 (assembly GCF_013363615.1). NCBI lineage: Bacteria > Bacillati > Actinomycetota > Actinomycetes > Kitasatosporales > Streptomycetaceae > Streptomyces > Streptomyces sp. CAI-85. The sequence goes on from NZ_JAANNX010000007.1 coordinate 88,880, forward strand.
AAACTCCGGGAGACGCGGGCACCGCGGGCGTCCCGGCTGACGACGGTCCACGGACCGTCGGCCTCCTGCCGTACGGACTCGACGGTCGTCTCGAACTCCACATGGCCCAGGAGACCCGCCGACTCGGCGAAGGAGCGCAGATAGGCGGCGAACTGGCTGTGCCGGGGAAAGAGCGGGTACGACGCCGGCATCGGGTGGTCGGAGTAACCCGTGAGCTGCTTGGCGGTGTTGAGATGCAGCGACAGATAGCCAGGTCCGCGCTCGCCCGCCCCGGGGCGACGCCAGATGCCGCCGACGTCCGGTGACCGCTCCAGGCAGACGAAACCGACCCCCGCCGACTTCAGAGCATGCGCCGCCGCGAGCCCCGACAGCCCGGCACCGATGAGACACACACGCACGGCTTCCCCCACAGGAAAGACACCATCCTTTCGCCGACCCGCAGTTGACTGCCCATGTGGCGCACCCGCCACTCCTCGGCCGACGGCGACAAGGATCACAGACCGAGGGCACGGATGCCGACCCGGTCACTCGGGCGCGGGGGAGGCCCACAGGCCGCGCACATGGCTCAGATGCCGGGTCATGATCTCCCGCACCGCCCGCTCGTCGCGCGCCGACAGCGCGTCCAGAAGCTCCAGATGCTCCTGGGCGGACGCCAGCAGCCGGCCCGACACGGACAGGGCGGTGAGACCGTAGAGACGGGCCCGGCCGCGCAACCCCCGTACCACCTCGACCAGATGACCGTTCCCGGCCAGCGCCAGCAGGCCCAGGTGGAAGCGGGTGTCCGCCTCGACGTAGGCGATCAGGTCGCCCGCCACCGCGGCGGCGACGATCTCCCGGGCCGCCGGGCGCAACGCCTCCAGCGACACCGGATCGGCGGTCGTGGCCAGCGCCACCACCGTCGGGATCTCGATGAGCGCGCGGACGTGCGTGTACTCGTCGAGCTGCCGGTCGGAGACCTCGGTGACCCGGAAACCCTTGTTGGGGACCGCGTCGACCAGCCCCTCCTTCGCCAGGTCCAGCATCGCCTCCCGCACCGGCGTCGCCGAGACACCGAACCGGGCGGCCAGCGTCGGCGCCGAGTACACCTCGCCGGGCCGCAGTTCACCCGCGATCAGCGCGGCCCGCAGCGCGTCGGCGACCCGCTCCCGGTAACTGCTGCGCCGGCCGCCGAGCACCGGCAGGGCGGGTCCCGGCGGCCCGGACGCGGCGGGGGTCCGGCTGCTGGGGGGCGGGGCGGTCATGCGGGGGCTCCTCGGTGGCATGTCACGTATCGCCATTATCTACGGTGGCGTGGGCGTGGGTGTTCTCAGAGCGTGAACCCCGCCGGGAACGGGTCCGTCGGGTCCAGCAGGTACTGCGCGGTGCCGGTGATCCACGCACGGCCGGTGATGCTCGGCAGCACCGCGGGATGCCCCGCGACCTCGGTCGTCCCGAGCAGCCGTCCCGTGAACGACGTGCCGATGAAGGACTCGTTCACGAACTCGGTGTGCAGGGGGAGTTCACCCCGCGCGTGCAGTTGCGCCATGCGCGCGCTGGTCCCGGTGCCGCAGGGCGACCGGTCGAACCAGCCGGGGTGGATGGCCATCGCGTGCCGGGAGTGCCGGGCGGTCGAGCCGGGCGCGGTCAGATGGACGTGGTGGCAGCCGTGGATCGACGGATCCTCCGGATGCACCGGCCCGCCCGCCGAGTTCACCGCCTCCATCAGGGAGAGCCCGGCCCGCAGGATGTCGTCCTTGCGACCGCGGTCGAAGGGCAGCCCGAACTCCTCCAGCGGCACGATCGCGTAGAAGTTGCCGCCGAACGCCAGGTCGTACCGCACCGTCCGGCCGTCGGGCAGCGTGGCCTCACGGTCCAGCCCGACCACGAACGACGGCACATTCCGCAGGGTGACGGACCGGGCCGCGCCGTCCTCGACGGCCACCTCGGCGACCACCGGCCCCGCCGGGGTGTCCAGCCGGATCGTGGTGACCGGCTCCACGACCTCCACCATGCCCGTCTCCACCAGGACCGTCGCCACCCCGATCGTGCCGTGCCCGCACATCGGGAGATAGCCGGAGACCTCGATGTACACGACCCCGAAGTCACAGTCCGGCCGGGTCGGCGGCTGAAGGATCGCACCGCTCATCGCCGCGTGCCCGCGCGGCTCGTTCATCAGCAACTGCTTGACGTCGTCGCGGTGTTCGCGGAAGTACAGCCGCCGTTCGTTCATCGTGGCACCCGGAATGGTGCCGATCCCGCCGGTGATCACCCGGGTGGGCATGCCCTCGGTGTGCGAGTCGACGGCGTGCAGGACGAGTGTGCTGCGCATCAAGGTCCCCTCTCCGGTGGACGGTTACGTGGTCACGGTGGTCACGCCAGGCCGGCTGCGACCGCCCGCTCCGTCGCCTCGCGCACGGCCGCCTCCTGCTCCGGCGTCAACGGGACCCGGGGCGGCCGGCAACGCCCCCCGTACCGCCCCACGATGTCCATCGACAGCTTGATCGCCTGCACGAACTCGACACGCGAGTCCCAGCGCAGCACAGCATGCAGCCGCCGGTACAGCGGCAGCGCGACGGCGAGGTCCCCGGCGACCGCGGCCCGGTACAGCTCGACGGAGGCCCTCGGCAGCGCGTTGGGATACCCGGCCACCCAGCCCTTGGCACCCGCCACCGCCAGCTCCACGAGTACGTCGTCGGCGCCGACCAACAGGTCGAGGTCCGGAGCGAGTTCGCCGAACCGGTAGGCACGCCGGACGTCCCCCGAGAACTCCTTGACCGCCTGCACGAGCCCCTCGCCGTGCAGCCGCGCCAGCAGCTCGGGCACCAGGTCCACCTTGGTGTCGATCGGGTTGTTGTACGCCACGACCGGCAGGCCCGCCTCGGCGACCTCCGCGTAGTGCGCCACCACCGCGCGCTCGTCGGCACGGTAGGCGTTGGGCGGCAGCAGCATCACGGCCCCGCACCCGGCCTCGCGCGCCTGCTCGGCCCAGCGCCGCGCCTCCGCCGAACCGTAGGCGGCCACGCCCGGCATCACCCGCTCCCCACCGACCGCCGCCACGGCGGTCTCCACCACCCGGGCCCGCTCCTCGGGGGTGAGGACCTGGTACTCGCCCAGCGATCCGTTCGGTACGACGCCGTCACAGCCGTTCGCCACCAGCCAGGTGCAGTGTTCGGCGTACCGGTCGTAGTCCACGGCGAGGTCGTCGTCCAGCGGGAGCGCGGTGGCGACGAGGACGCCGCGCCAGGGGCGGGGGTCAGGGGTGGTGGTCATGGAGGGCCTCTCCTGAAGCGATTGAGGGGAGGAGTATGGTGTGTGACATTGCACTGACATCGATCTTGGGGTGACTGTCCACGCCGGGCACATCATCAGTCCGCTGGCGGGGGTGGGGGTTGATCCGGCCGCGCGGCCAGGACGCCCAGCGGGACCGGGCGGGCCAGCAGGCGACGCGCCGGAACCGGCGGGCAGCCCGCGACCCCCGCCACCCCGGCCTCGCACATCCGGCCCTGGCACCAGCCCATCCCGGCCCGGGTCAGCAGCTTCACGGTGCGCAGATCGCCGGCACCGAGCGAGCCCACGGCCTCCCGGACCGCGCCCGCGGTGACCTCCTCGCAGCGGCACACCACCGTCTCGTCGGTGACCAGCTCCGCCCAGCGGGCCGGGGGCGCGTACACGCCGTCGAGTCCCTCGAAGAACGCCCGCGACCTGCTCCGGGACCGGTCCGCCGGGGCCCATTCCGCAGGGTCCGGCGCCGTACCGCGCAGCCGGGCCGCCGCCGACCGTCCCGCGATGTGCCCCTCGGCCAGCGACAGGACCGCGCCGCCGACACCCGTGGCCTCCCCGGCCGCCCACACCCCGGGGACGTCGGTGCGCTGTTCGTCGTCCACGTGCACGGTGGGTCCGTCGAGACGGCAGCCGAGCCCGTCCGCGAGATCGGTGTGCGGCAGCAGCCCGTGTCCCACGGCGAGGGTGTCGCAGGGCAGGCGTCGCGCGGTGCCCGGCGCCGGGCGGCCCTCGGGGCCGAGGGCGGCGACCGTCACGGACTCCAGCCGCTCGCCGCCTTGCGCCTCCAGCACCGTATGCCCCAGCTTCAAGGAGACTCCGTGACGCAGGAGTTGGCCCGCGTACGAGGCACCCTCGGCGACCTTGTCCGGGGCCGCCGCGAGGACGCGGGTCCGTCGGGCGAAGTCCTTCGGGGCCGCCGACTCGACCAGCGCGACGACCGTGGCGCCCGCCGCGGCGAGGCCGGTGGCGACGGGGAGCAGCAGGGGACCCGTGCCGGCCACCACCGCCGTACGGCCCGGCAGGACGAGTCCGCCCTTCAGCAGGGCCTGGGCGCCGCCCGCCGTGACCACACCCGGCAAGGTCCAGCCGGGAAAGGGGAGCACCTTCTCGTAGGCGCCGGTCGCCAGCAGCACCCCGTCGGCGCGGATCGCGACGGACTCGTCCTGCGCGGGGCCGAGCAGCGCGTGGACGGTGAAGTGGGCGGGCGAGGGGCCGATGTGCCGTTCCACGCACCACACATGACGGTCACTCAGCAATGTCACGCGCCCCGCCGCGAGGTGCGTGTCGAGGCCGGTGCGCAGTCGTTCCCAGGTGCGCCACCGGTGGTGCAGCGACCGGGGGCGGCGGGCGCCGAGTCCCGGGGCGGGCTGCCGGTAGAACTGGCCGCCGGGCTGCGCGGCGGAGTCGATCAGCATCACGTGGACACCGCGCGCGGCCGCCGCCAGGGTGGCGGCGAGCCCGGCCGGACCGGCGCCGATCACCGCGAGAACCGGGCGAGTTGGAGGGGAAACGGCGGCGCGCTCAGTCATCGTGGCCCGTCCCCTCCTGAGTCCTGATGTCCGCGCCCGGTGTGGCGGGGGCCAGGCAGGCCCGCTGGTTGGGGCGGCCGTCCACGGTGACCAGGCAGTCGAAGCAGACCCCGATCCCGCAGAACACCCCGCGCGGCCGGCCCCCGCCCCGGGTGCCGCGCCAGGCCGTGATCCCGGCCGACCACAGGACGGCGGCGATCGTCCGGCCGGGCAGCGCCTCGATCTCCCGCCCGTCGAACCGGACGGTGAACGGCGCCTCGGGGCGGGCGCGGGCCAGTTCCAGGGGGTTCACGGGGCGGCCTCCTCGGCTTCCAGGGGGTTCACTCGGCGGCCTCCTCGGCGAAGCGGTCGGGGCGGAACGGGAAGAGGTCCAGCTCGGGGCTCTTGCCGGTCAGCGTCTGGGCGATCAGCAGTCCGGTCCCGGTGGCGAGCCCGATGCCCGCGCCCTCGTGCCCGCAGGCGTGGAACAGGCCGGGCACGCGCGGGTCTGGGCCGAGGGCGGGGAGATGGTCGGGCAGATAGGGGCGGAAGCCGCGGTAGGTGCGCAGCGCCCGCACGTCCGCGAGGAAGGGGAACAGGCGCGTCGCCCCGGCCGCCAGGGCGCGGACGACGGGCAGGGAGAAGGAGCGGTCGAAGCCGACCCGTTCACGGCTCGCGCCGATCAGCACCGGACCCGCGGCGGTGCCCTCGACGACCGGCGAGGTCTGGAGGGCGGCGGAGTCGCTGGCGACGTCGGCCACGTAGTCGGCGGCGTACACCTTGTGCCGTACCCGGCGCGGCAGCGGTTCGGTGACCAGCACGAAGCCCCGGCGGGGGAGTACGGGCAGCCGGACCCCGGCGAGCGCGGCGATCTCGCCGCCCCAGGTGCCGGCCGCGTTCACCACCGCCGGGGCGAGGAGGTCGCCCCGGTCGGTGCGGACCCCGCGCACGGCGCCGTCGGGGCCGCGCAGCACCCCGGTCACCGTGCGGCCGGTCTCCAGCCGGGCCCCGGAGGCGCGTGCGAGGTGGGCCGCGGCGAGGGTGGGCATCACCTGGGCGTCCTGCGGATAGAGCATCCCGCCCGCCAGGCCCGGCGCCAAGTACGGCTCCAGATCGTGGAGTTCGGACGGGCCGACGGGCACGGCGGTCACTCCGGCGGCGCGCTGCCCGACGGCCAGGCCGGTGAGCGCGGCGAGTTCGGCGGGACCGGAGGCGACGACGAGCCCGCCCTTGGGTTCGTGCTCGAAGGCCGCGCCCAGCGCTTCGGCCGTGCCCAACTCCTTGCCCGAGGGCACCTCTTCGGCCAGCTCGCGCCACAACCGGCCGGACAGCAGGGCCAGTCGGAGTTCGGGGCCCGGTTCCTTGTCGGAGACGAGGAGGTTGCCCTCGCCCGCTCCCGTCGTGCCGCCGGCCACCGGACCCCGGTCCACGAGGATCACGTCGAGCCCGGCCCGCGCCGCGTACAGCGCACACGCGGCGCCCACCATGCCGGCGCCGACGACCACCACGTCACCGCTGGATCCGTTGGTCACGGCAGTAATATGTCACATGGCACTGTCTCCGGGAATGACGCCGCGGCCGGAAAATCTGAGGTGGCGGGGCGGTGCCGCGGGGCATCATGGCGGTCCGTCGCCCGTTCGCGGGGGCGGGTCCATCACCACCGGGGGCTCCTGTGACCGTCACCAACATCCTGCTGTCCGGCATCGTCGGCTCGACCGCCTACGGCCTCGCCCGGCCCGGCTCCGACGTGGACCGGCTCGGTATGTTCGCCGCGCCCACGGAGGAACTGCACGGCCTGCGCCGGCCCCAGGACTCGCACGTCAGCACGGCCCCCGACCGCACCCTGCACGAGGCCGCCAAGTGGTGCCGGCTGGCCCTCGGCGGCAATCCGACCGTGATGGAACTCGTCTGGCTGCCAGCCGAGTTGTACGAGGTGCGCACCCCGCTCGGTGACGAACTCATCGCGATCCGGGACACCCTGCCGAGCGCGCAGCGGGTCCGGGACGCCTATCTCGGTTACGCCACCCAGCAGTTCCGCAAGCTGCGCAGCCGGGGCGACGGCAGCTTCTCCTCCGACACCCGCAAACGCACCGCCAAGCACGCCCGGCATCTGCGCAGGCTGTGCACCCAGGGCTACGAGCTGTACGCCACCGGCCGGCTGGAGATCCGGGTGGAGGACCCGGAGAGTTATCACGCCTTCGGCGAGCGCGCGGCCGCCGACCCGGAGTCCGCGCTGCCGCTGCTGCGGGACTTCGAGGAGAAGTTCGCCACCACCCGCAGCGTCCTGCCCGAACAGCCCGACGAGCGGGCCGCCGACGCATGGCTGCGGCGGGTGCGCCGGCACTTCTATCGATAAATCGCGTGCGGAGCGCCCCCGTTCGCCTCTACACTCACCGCAGATCACGCGCCGCCCACGACAGAGGGCCGCGCGGCACCACGACGTACGAGGGGAGTCGGCCATGCGTGACCACACCGCTGCCGCCGCTTCCCGAGCCCGCTTCGAGGTGATCCTCGTGTCTCGGGCCGTCCGGTGTCCGCTGCGCGGCCGGCACTGGAAGTCTTGACGACCGCCTGAGCGCATCGCACTGCAACACCGCACCTTCGTCGTCCGCCGACGGTGTGCCCTTGCAGCCTGCCGTGGGCCGCGGCGGTCGTCCGCCGAATCGCGCCGCCCGTTCACCGGAACACCCGAAAGGCCAACGGCCGTGCGCAACCACCTCGACCGTCATCTCGCCAGCGTGCGCAACCTGGGCATCCTCGCCCACGTCGACGCGGGCAAGACCACCGTCACCGAGCGGATCCTGTACGCCACCGGGACCACGCACAAACGCGGCGAGGTCCACGACGGCACCACCATCACCGACTTCGACCCGCAGGAACGCGACCGCGGCATCACCATCTTCGCCGCGGCCGTGAGCTGCGACTGGGACGGCCACCGTGTGAACCTCATCGACACCCCCGGGCACGTCGACTTCGCCGACGAGGTCGAGCGGTCGCTGCGCGTCCTCGACGGCGCGGTGGCCGTGTTCGACGCGGTCGCGGGTGTGGAGCCGCAGAGCGAGTCCGTGTGGCGGCAGGCCGACCGGTACGGCGTCCCGAGGATCGCGTTCGTCAACAAGCTGGACCGCGCGGGCGCCGACCTCGACACCGCCGTGGCGTCGATCCGGGACCGTCTCCACCCGGTCCCGCTGGTCGTCCAGGTGCCGATCGGCGTCGAGGACGGCTTCACCGGTGTCGTCGACCTGCTCCGGATGCGCGCGCTGATCTGGGGCGACGACGGTGACGGGGCCGTCGAGGGTGTCGTACCGGAGGAGTTGCGGGAGGAGGCCGTGCGGCGGCGCCGGCTGCTGGAGGAGGCCGTCGCGGAGCGGCATCCGGCCGCGCTGGAGGAGTTCTGCGAGCGGGAGACCCTGTCCGCGGAGACGCTGGCGGCCGCCCTGCGCGACCTGACCCGCACCGGTGACGGTGTGGTCGTGCTGTGCGGCTCGGCGTACCGCAACCGCGGGATCGAACCGCTCCTCGACGCCGTCGTGGCCTATCTGCCGTCCCCGCTCGACGTGCCCGCCGTGCGCGGCACGTACGAGGGCGCCGAGCAGGAACGGCCGGCCGATCCGGCGGCCCCGCTGGCCGCGCTGGCCTTCAAGGTCAGCGCCACGCCGACGGGCCGGCTCACCTATCTGCGGGTGTACTCGGGCACGATCGAGAAGGGGGACACGGTGTGGGAGTCCGGTTCGCGGCGCGGTGAGCGCATCGGGCGGATCCTGCGCGTCCAGGCCGACCGGCACGCCCAGTTGGAGCGGGCGGTCGCCGGGGACATCGTGGCCGTCGTCGGGCTGAAGTCGGCCCGCGCCGGTTCGACCCTGTGCGCGCCGGGGGCGCCGCTCGTCCTCGAACCGCCCGGTGTCCCCGACCCGGTGGTCTCCGTGGCGGTGGAAGCGGTGCGCGGCACCGACACCGACCGGCTGGCGTCCGCGCTCGCCCGGCTGGCCGAGGAGGACCCCTCGCTGGTCGTGCGGACCGACGCGGAGACCGGTCAGACGGTCCTGTCGGGCATGGGCGAACTGCATCTGGAGGTCGCGGTGGAGAAGATCCGCCGCACCCTCGGACTGGAGGTCAACGTGAGCCGTCCCAGGGTCACTTACCGCGAGACCGTCGTGCGGGGCGTGACCGGTCTGGTCTTCCGGCACGTCAAACAGGACGGCGGCGCGGGCCAGTTCGCGCATGTCGTGCTCGATGTGGAGCCGCTGGACGAGGGGTTCGACTTCCGGTCGGCCGTCGTCGGCGGACGGGTGCCGCAGGAGTACGTCCGTGCCGCCGAGGCCGGCTGCCGGGACGCCCTCGCCGAAGGGCCCCTCGGCGGGCACCCGGTGACCGGCCTGCGGGTCACCCTGACCGACGGGGCGACCCATGTGAAGGACTCCTCGGAGATGGCCTTCCGCACGGCGGGCCGGTTCGCGCTCCGAGAGGCGCTGCGGGACTGCGCGATGGTCCTGCTGGAGCCGGTCGTCGAGGTCACGGTGACCGTGCCCGAGGAGGCCGTCGGCGGGGTCCTCGGCGACCTCGCGGCACGGCGCGGCCGGGTCACCGACTCGGGTGTCCGCGGCGGTTCGGCGGTGGTCACCGCCACCGTGCCGCTGGCCGAGCTGTTCGGCTACGCGACCCGGCTGCGCAGCCGCACCCAGGGCCGCGGCACCTTCACGGCCCGCCCGACGGGGTACGCCCCGGCACCGGCCGTGGCGGTGACGCCGTAGCACGGTGAAGGGGGAGGGGCGGACGGACTCGTGGTCCGTCCGCCCCCTCCCCCGGCTCTCAGGGGTACGACACCACCGTGGACGGCACGGTGGAGGTGCCGGACGTCGGTGCGCCGGTGTCGTTGATGACGGCCTCGTACTGGCCGTTGCCGCCGAGGGACACCACCAGAAGGTTGTGGAACTTCACACCCGGCCGGACGGGGGCGGCGAAGCCGTGGTGCTGCACGATCGTCGGGTCGACGTTGTAGTAGCAGTAACTGCCGAGCCCCCAGCCCTCGTGGCTGGTCACCCGGTCGCCGACCTTGTAGGCGGCGTAGCCCTTGAGCGCGCCGTTGCGGATCGCGGCCTGGTCCGGGGCGTCGTACGCCTTCTCGTTCTGGAAGAAGATCGTGCGTCCGCGCTGGCCGAACCACTGCACGTCGTACTTGTTGAAGTGCTCCACGAACAGGCCGGTGGCGAGCACGTCGTCACCGTTGACGACGACGCCGTAGTCCGCCCGGTTGGTCTCCCAGCCGACGCCCTCGCCGTGGTCGGCGCGCCAGACCCAGGTGTGGTCGATGATCGTGTGCCGGTTGTTGACGACCAGGCTGGTGGTGGCCCTGCCGGGGCCCGCGCCGCCGATCCGGACGAACACGTCCTGCACGGTCGTGGGGTTCGCGGAGTGGTCGCGGTGGGCGCCGCGCGGTCCGATCTCCAGCAGGGTCGCGGAGTTGACCGGTCCGGCGTCCACGAGGAAGCCGGCGAGCCGGACGCCGTCGACGTCGGCGACGGTGAGCGCCGTGACGCCGTCGTCCGGGATCAGGGTGGCGTATCCGAGGCCGAGGACGACGGTGTCGGGGCGGGTCACCCGGACCGGCCGGTCGAGGTGGTAGATGCCCGGGGTCAGCAGCAGGTGCAGGCCCTGCGCGAGGGCCCGGTTGAGGGTGGCGGCGCTGACGCCCGGCTTCGCCACGTAGAAGCGGGACAGGGGCAGGGAGGTGCCGCGTGGGGTGCCGTTGCCCCAGCTCACACCGCGTGCGCGGGTCCGCTTGGCGGGCAGGAAGACCCGGAACGCACCGTGCCGGTCGGCGTACAGGAACGGCTTCTCGCGGGATACGGGGGTGGTGCTCAGGGTGGTGTAGGGCGGGTCGGGGAAGGTCTGGGCCGGGGCGCCCTCGACGCCCGAGAACACCATGTTCCACACGGCGTTGGTCCAGCCGCCGATGACGCTGTCGCGGGTGTACCACTGCTGCTGCGAGTACGGGCCGATCTGGCCGTCCACGCGGCTGTCGGCGATGTAGCCGCCGCTGGCCCAACCATAGCCGGACGGGGCGAGGTTGAGGCCGCCGCGGATGTGCATGCGGCGGAACGGCGCGGCCTGGGCGACCGCCCACCGGTTGGTGCCGTCCGCCGGCACGAGGGCCAGGTTCTCCGCCGAACGCCAGAAGTTCTGCGTGGCGTTGCCGCCGAACCAGCCCGCGTCGACCGTGACGTCCCCGTGGATCGTGGTGTCGTCGGGGGAGAGGCCGAGGCCCATGATCGAGGTGTAGAAGCCCAGTTGGGCGTTGAGACCGTGGTACGTCCCGGGCCGGAAGAGCAGCGCGTAGCGGCCGGTGCCGAACTGGTCCGACTCCTGCCTGCGGAACACCTCGTCCAGCCGCGCCTGGATGCCCGGGGTGGACGGGCCGAAGACCAGGACGTTGGGGCCGAGGTCGCCGCCGCCGGGGAGGGGGCGCGGCTTCCCGCGGCCGCGATCGTGCGGTACGGCGGCCTGTGCGCGCGTCGGCGCGTTCGCCGCGGCGTTCCCGGGTGCGTTCGCGGCGGCCGGTGCGGCGGCCAGCCCGGCCAGGACGGGGGCGGCGGCGCCGGCCGCGAGTAGGGTCCTGCGGCGCACCGAGGGCGTGCCGGACGACGAGGTGTGGGGCATGGGCGGCTCTCCTGGTTCAGGAAGTGAACGGTGATGGGGGGTGGGAGCGCTCTCTTGCCGCAGAATGCTTCAACTACCCGAACTGGTGCGTCAAGAGGGGCGACCGAGTTGTGCCAGCCCTGTCGAAACCCTTGACGCGGCCGCTTTCGGGGGTTTAACTCACGTCCTAAATTAAGCCCTGATCACAACCGGGAGCCGACCCATGCGCACCATCCGAGCCGCGGCCGCAGGCGCCGTCGTCATGTCACTCGCGCTGGCCGCCACGGCCTGCGGAGGCGGGTCCTCGACCGACGGCGAGGGCTCCAACGACTCGCCGAAGACGCTCACGTACTGGGCCTCGAACCAGGGCGCGAGCATCGAGATCGACAAGAAGGTGCTCCAGCCCGAGCTGGACAAGTTCGAGAAGCAGACCGGGATCAAGGTCAAGCTGGAGGTCGTGCCCTGGTCCGACCTGCTCAACCGGATCCTCACCGCCACGACGTCCGGCCAGGGCCCCGACGTGCTGAACATCGGCAACACCTGGTCGGCCTCCCTCCAGGCCACCGGCGCGCTCCTGCCGTGGGACGACGCCAACTTCGCCAAGATCGGCGGCAAGGACCGCTTCGTCGCCTCCGCGCTCGGCTCGACCGGCGCCGAGGGCAAGGACCCCGCCGCCGTGCCGCTGTACTCGATGGCCTACGCGCTCTACTACAACAAGGAGATCTTCGCCGACGCGGGGATCACCAAGCCGCCGGCCACCTGGGACGAGCTGGTCGCCGACGGCAAGAAGATCCAGGCCAAGGGCAAGCAGGTGATCGGCGCCGAGGGCGCGAACGTCTCCGAGAACGTCCACCACGTCTTCACCTTCGCCAAGCAGCACGGCGCGGACTTCTTCACCGCCGACGGCAAGCCCGACTTCACCTCCGACGGCGCGGTGGCCGCGGTCAAGCAGTACGTCGACCTGATGGCCAAGGACAAGGCGATACCGGCGGGCAACGCCGAGTACGCGCAGAACCAGTCCGTCAGCGACTTCGCCAAGGGCAAGACGGCGATGCTGCTGTGGCAGTCCGCGTCCGCCAACCTCAAGTCCCAGGGCATGAGCGAGGACGCCTACGGCATCGCCCCGGTGCCCGTGCAGTCCGGCACCCCCGGCACCGGCAAGCAGGTCAACTCCATGGTCGCCGGCATCAACATCTCCGTCTTCAAGAACTCCGACAACCTCGACGGCGCGACCGAGTTCGTGAAGTTCATGACCAGCGACGAGGAGCAGAAGATCCTCAACACGGCCTACAGCTCCATCCCGCCGGTCGCCGCCGCCCAGTCGGACGCCGCCTTCAACTCCCCGGCCACGGCCGTCCTGAAGGACACCCTCGCCAAGAGCGCCGCCGCGCTGCCCCAGGTCGCCGACGAGTCGCAGTTCGAGACCGCCGTCGGTACGGCCGTCAAGGAGCTGTTCGCGGACGCGGCCGCCGGACGCGCCGTGACCACCGCGTCGGTCAAGGCGCGGCTGGAGAAGGCCCAGCAGCAGATGCCGGCAGCGTGATGACGACCACGATCGAACGCGGCCGGCCGGGCGTCCGCCCGGTCAAGGCCGCACCCCCGGGCCGCAGGCCCGGCCGGATCCGGCGGATCGGACTGCCGTACCTGCTGCTCCTGCCGGCCCTGATCCTCGAACTCCTCGTCCATCTGGTGCCGATGGTGATCGGCATCGTGATGAGCTTCAAGGAGCTCACCCAGTTCTACATCCGTGACTGGGGGACGGCGCCCTGGGCGGGGCTCGACAACTACTCGCTGTCGGTGGACTTCAACGCCCCCGTCGGCGAGGCCCTGTTGCACTCGTTCTTCGTCACGGTCGCCTTCACCCTGCTCTCGGTCGGCCTGTGCTGGCTGATCGGCACCGCGGCCGCGATCTTCATGCAGGACACCTTCCGCGGCCGCGGTCTCCTGCGGGCCCTGTTCCTGGTCCCGTACGCGCTGCCCGTCTACGCGGCCGTGATCACCTGGGTGTTCATGTTCCAGCACGACAACGGCCTGGTGAACCACGTCCTGCACGACCAGCTCGGCATCACCGACAAGCCGTCGTTCTGGCTGATCGGCGACAACAGCTTCTGGGCGCTGCTGACCGTATCGGTGTGGAAGGGCTGGCCGTTCGCCTTCCTGATCGTGATGGCCGGCCTCCAGAACATCCCCCGGGAGCTGTACGAGGCGGCGGCCCTGGACGGCGCCGGGATCTGGCAGCAGATCCGCCGTATCACCCTGCCGTCGCTGAGCCCCGTCAACCAGGTCCTCGTCCTGGTGCTGTTCCTGTGGACGTTCAACGACTTCAACACGCCGTACGTCCTGTTCGGCAAGGCCGCCCCGGAGGCCGCGGACCTCATCTCGGTCCACATCTACCAGGCGTCCTTCGTCACCTGGAACTTCGGCGCCGGCTCCGCGATGTCCGTCCTGCTGCTGCTCTTCCTGCTGGCCGTGACCGGGGTGTACCTCGCGCTCACCTCGCGCGGACGGAGGCCCGCCGATGCCTGAACCCTCGACGGCGACCGTGCCGCGCAACTCGCCCATGGCGCCCCCGCGTTCCTTCCTGTGGACGCGGCGGCTCTTCCTCACCCTGCTCACCGGATTCGTCCTGGTCCCGGTGTACGTGATGGTCTCCAGCTCGCTGAAGCCCCTCGCGGACGTCACGGGCAAATTCCGCTGGCTGCCCAGCGAACTGACGATCCGTCCGTACATCGACATCTGGTCGACCGTGCCGCTCGCCCGCTACTTCGTGAACTCGCTGATCGTGGCGGGCGCGGCGACGGTCTGCTCGGTGGTCATCGCCGTCTTCAGCGCCTACGCCGTCAGCCGCTACAGCTTCCGCGGCAAGCGCGTCTTCACGGTGACCGTGCTCTCCACCCAGATGTTCCCCGGCATCCTCTTCCTCCTCCCGCTCTTCCTCCTCTACGTCAACATCGGCAACGCCACCGGCATCGCCCTGTTCGGCTCGCGCGGCGGACTGATCCTGACGTATCTCACCTTCTCCCTGCCCTTCTCGATCTGGATGCTGATCGGGTACTTCGACTCGGTGCCGCGCGACCTGGACGAGGCGGCGCTGGTCGACGGCTGCGGGCCGCTCGGCGCGCTCTTCCGGGTCGTGGTGCCCGCCGCGATCCCCGGCATCGTCGCCGTCGCGGTCTACGCCTTCATGACGGCCTGGGGCGAGGTGCTGTTCGCCTCCGTCATGACCAACGAGACCACCCGCACGCTCGCCGTCGGACTCCAGGGCTACTCGACCCTCAACGACGTCTACTGGAACCAGATCATGGCCGCCTCGCTGGTCGTCAGCGTGCCCGTGGTGGCCGGCTTCCTGCTCCTCCAGCGCTATCTCGTCGCCGGGCTGACGGCCGGAGCCGTCAAGTGACCGGCTCCCTTGACCACGAAGGACTTCACGTGACCATCGACCTCGCCGCACTTCCGCACGACTTCCTGTGGGGCACGGCCACCTCGGCGTACCAGATCGAGGGAGCCGTGGCGGAGGACGGCCGTTCGCCGTCGATCTGGGACACCTTCGCGCACACCCCCGGCAAGACCGCCGGCGGCGACCACGGCGACATCGCCTGCGACCACTACCACCGCTGGCGCGACGACATCGGCATCATGCGTGAACTCGGCGTCAACGCCTACCGGTTGTCGGTGGCCTGGCCCCGCGTGGTGCCGGGCGGCGACGGCCCGGTCAACCCCAAGGGCCTGGCGTTCTACGACGAGTTGGTCGACGCGCTGCTCGCGGCCGGCATCACGCCCTCCGTCACGCTCTACCACTGGGACCTGCCGCAGGTGCTCCAGGACCGCGGCGGCTGGCCCGAGCGGGACACGGCGGAGCACTTCGCCGCGTACGCCTCGGCCGTCGCCGAACGGCTCGGCGACCGGGTCGGCCACTGGGCCACCCTCAACGAGCCCCTGTGCTCGGCCTGGATCGGCCACCTGGAGGGCCTGATGGCCCCCGGTCTGACCGACCTCACGGCCGCCGTCCGGGCCAGCTACCACCTGCTGCTCGGCCACGGCCTCGCCACCCAGGCCATCCGCGCGGCCGCGCCGGGCGCCGAGATCGGCATCGTCAACAACCTCTCCACCGTGCACGCCGCGAGCGACCGCCCCGAGGACCTCGCCGCCGCCCGCCGCGTCGACGGCCACACCAACCGCTGGTGGCTCGACCCGGTGCACGGCCGCGGCTTCCCGTCCGACATGCGGGAGCTGTACGGCGTCGAACTTCCCGAGAAGCCGGGCGACTTGGACACCATCGCGCAGCCGCTCGACTGGCTGGGCCTCAACTACTACTTCCCGGTGACGGTGACCGACGACCCCGAGGGCCCAGCCCCCTACGCCCGTTCCGTCCGCAAGCCCGACGTGCCGCGCACCGGCATGGACTGGGAGGTGGACGCGAGCGGCATCGAGGCGCTGCTGATGCGCCTCACCGACGAGTACGGCGCCCGCCGGCTCTACGTCACCGAGAACGGCTCCGCCTACCCCGACGTCGTACGCCCCGACGGCACCGTGCACGACCCGGAGCGGCAGGCGTATCTGACCTCCCACCTCGCCGCCTGCGCCTCCGCCGCCCGCCGGGGCGCCCCGCTGGCCGGCTACTTCGCCTGGTCGCTGCTGGACAACTTCGAGTGGGCGTACGGCTACGAGAAGCGGTTCGGGCTGGTGCACGTCGACTACGAGACCCAGGTCCGGACCATCAAGGGCACCGGGCGGCACTACGCGGACATCGTCCGCAGGCACCGCGAAGGGGTGCGCAAGGCCGCCTGAGAAACGGCCTCCGTGGCCGGTGGGTGCGGGAGCCCGCCGGTCACGGAGGCGCCATCGATCCATCCTCCTCGCCTGTCGATTCGGTGAGTTCACCTTCTGAACTGTCAGGTGCACGTCACATCCATGCCGGGGTGCGGGCCCGCCACACCCGCGCCTCGCGACCAAGGAGAGCCGCATGCCCGACCCCACCCGCCGCATGCCCACCCGCGCTCTGGTGAGCGCCCTCGCCACCCTGTCCCTGCTCGCCGGCGCCACCGCGTTCTCCGCCGCGGCCGAACCCGCCGCCGGGCCCGCCGCCGCGGCGGCCGCCTGGGACACCGACCGCGCCGCCGCCGCGTACGCCGTGAACCCCGCGGCCGTCACCGCCTCCGGCAGCGAGAACCCCGGCACCACCCCCGGCCTCGCCTTCGACGGCAACGCCGCCACCCGCTGGGCGAGCAACTTCGCCGACGACGCCTGGCTGCGTGTCGACCTCGGCTCGACCGTCCGCGTCGAACGCGTCGTCCTGGACTGGGAGGCCGCCTACGGCAAGCGCTACGCCCTGGAGGTCTCGAAGAACGGCACCGACTGGACCCCCTTCTACACCGAGACCGCCGGCACCGGAGGCTCGGTCACCGCCCACACCTACCCCCAGGAAGTGACGGGCCGTTACATCCGGCTGCGGGGCCTGGAACGCGGCACCCCCTGGGGCTACTCGCTGTGGAACTTCAAGGTCTACGGCGGCGAACCCGCCCCCGCCTCCACGACCCGCACCAACCTCGCCCTCAACCACCCGGCTTACGCGGACCGTTACCAGCACGCGGGCAACTCCCCGGCCTTCGTCACCGACGGCGGCCGCCCGGCCAACCTCAAGGACGACGTGAGCCGTTGGTCCAGCGACTGGAACAAGGACCGCTGGATCGCCGTCGACCTGGGTGCCCCGTCCACCATCGACACCGTCGACCTGTACTGGGAGGCGGCCTACGCCGTCGACTACGAACTCCAGGTCTCCGACGACAACCGCTCCTGGCGCACGGTCCACCGCCCCTCCGCCGCCGAGGTCGCCGCCCGCCGCGCCGACGTCAGGTCCCCGGGCGACGCGGTCGGCCGGCACGACAGCATCCGGCTGCCCCAGCCGGTCACCGGCCGCTACGTCCGCATGCTCGGCAAGGAACGCCGCTCCTTCTACAACCCGGCCCCCGCCACGGCCCAGTTCGGCTACTCCCTCTACGAGTTCGAGGTCTGGGGCACCGGCGGCAGCGCCGCGGCCGCCTACCCGGCCCTGCCCGGCGAACAGTCCGGCAGCTACCGGACCACCTTCTTCGACGACTTCACCGGGGCCTCCCTCGACCGCTCCAAGTGGCGTGTGGTGCGCACCGGTACGGAGATGGGCCCGGTCAACGGCGAGTCACAGGCGTACGTCGACTCCACGCAGAACATCCGCACCGAGGGCGGCAACCTGATCCTGGAGGCCAAGCACTGCAAGGGCTGCACCCAGGCGGGCGGCGGCACCTACGACTTCACGTCCGGCCGCATCGACACCAACACCCGCTTCGACTTCACCTACGGCCGGGTCAGCGCCCGCATGAAACTCCCCGTGGGCGACGGCTTCTGGCCCGCGTTCTGGCTGCTCGGCAGCGACGTCGACGACCCGGCCGTGTCCTGGCCCGCCTCCGGCGAGACCGACATCATGGAGAACATCGGCTACGCCGACTGGACCAGCACCGCCCTGCACGGCCCCGGCTACTCGGCGGACGGCAACATCGGCGAACGCCAGACCTACCCGAACGGCGGCCGCGCCGACCAGTGGCACACCTACGCCGTGGAGTGGACCCCGACCGGCATGCGCTTCTACGTCGACGACCGCCTCGTCCAGGAGACGACCCGCAACAAACTGGAGTCCACACGCGGCCAGTGGGTCTTCGGCCACAATCAGTACGTGATCCTCAACCTCGCCCTCGGCGGCGCCTACCCGGCCGGCTGGAACAAGGTCACGACCCCGTACTGGGGCCTGCCCCAGTCGAGCGTGGACCGCATCGCGGGCGGGGGAGTGCGGGCGGAGGTGGACTGGGTTCGGGTGGAGCAGAAGGGGTGAGTGGAGCGAGAGAGGGGGATCCGGGGCCTGACAGCGCCGGATCCCCCGCTACCGCCTCGGCGCGCGCAGGTCGATCGGCTTCCGGTCGCGCACGCCGTCCAGGACCGTGTGGTCGACGGAGGGGCGTGAACGGGGTGTCGCCGCGGTGAGGGCGATGGTGCCCCGGTCGCTGAGCGCCGTCCGCCACTCGCCGGGCCGGGGCCGGGCCCCCCGCTCGCCGGCGGCCTGGGCGAAGAGCCTTCCCGCCGCCGTGGCCTGGCGCTCGTCGAGGCAGCCTGGCACGGGCAGCAGCGACTGGTCCGGTCTGACGTACGGATCCTGCGCGAGAATGCGCCCGGCGGTGAGAGCGGTCTTGTACGCGTCCGTGTCGACGCTCGCCTCGGTGGACGGGGCGAGCGGATCGTTCCAGTCGGGAGTGGCGGCCTGGGCCTGGACGGCGCCACGCCCCACGCGGCGGAAACCGTCGCAGTCCAGGAAGTGGACGGCGGGGTCCGGCGAGAGGGACCACAGGACGTTCGCCTGCGAGATGTCCCCGATCACCAGTCCGGCGTCATGGAACCAGGCGATGGCGTCGACGCACGCCAGGGCAAGTTCCCTGCGCTGTCCGGGCGTCGGCTGCGACACCTCCTGCCAGGCCACCTTCGGCGGCCTGATCAGGTACTGCAACTCGAGGAGCTTCGTGGCGCCCGCGGCGGTGCGCCACGTCATGCGGGCGGGGGCCCTCCGCATGAGGAAACCGAGGGTCCGTCCGCCCTCCACCACCCGGCACAGAGGCCAGGCGGCGAGGGCGTCCAGACGCGTCCGGTCGGCCGCCCCGAGCCCTTGCCGGAACGCGACCAGGTCGGCGAGCGCACGGCCGTCCACCTTCGCCGGATCCTTGTACTCCTTGTAGAGCAGCGATCCGTCGCCGACGGCATGCACCTCCCCCTGACCGCCGCTGCCGGCCCGTTCTCCCAGCGTGAGCGAGGAGCGGGCGACGTCGGCGGCGTCCTCGGCGCTCATTCCGGCTCCTCCCACACGCAGATGACGGTCCGGTCGTCGTCGTACGACTTCGCCCGCGTCTGCGCCTGCCAGAGGAAGTCGGACAGCGAGGGGACCTCGGGTCCGCCCCACGCGTCCGCGAGGCGGCGCGCGAACTCCGGATCCTTCTGGGTGAGGGGGTTGGTGACGCCGTCCGTGCCCAGCAGCAGCACCTCGCCGGGCCCGGTGCGCAACAGCGTGGCCTTGACACTGCTGTAGGCGTGCGGGAGGGCCTCGGTGCGGGTGTCGAGCAGGTCCCCGCCGGCGTCCGGGTCCACGTGGTGCCAGCCGCCTTCACGCAGCACGAACAGACCGCCGTCGCCGACGCTGCACAGCACGCGGTCGCGGATGCGCGCGTCCGTCGGTATCAGCAGGACGTGCAGTGTGGTGGCGTAGTCCTGGTCGGCATAGGGGCGGGGCCCGTGCTGTGCGGCTCGCGCCCATCCGGTGCGCAGTTCGGCTGCCGCGCCGGCGACCGCCTTGGTCGCTAGGACGCGCAGTTCGTCCACGTTCCGGGCGCACAGCGCCGCATGGATGTTTTCGGCATCCCGGTCCAGGTAGACGGCCGCCAGGCGCGAGAACTGGTACGAGCCCACATGCGAGTACAACGCGGATCCCACGCCGTCGGCGACGGCCAGCAGAAGCATCTCCGCGTCCGCGGGGCCGATCCGTGTCACCGTCATCGCGTCCTGGCGGCAACTGCCCTCCCAGTTGTGGGAGTCGCCGCGCACGGAGGCCGCCCGCACGGTCAACTGCCCGATCTGGGCCCCGTCCAGCAGGACGACGGGGGAGAAGGGGGCGAACGCGTCCGCGTCGCGCAGGGAGGGGCGTCCCAGGGGGTGGGGCGGATAGCTGGGCGGGCGGTTGCCGACATGCGCTGGCACTCCCCGCACGACGTCCGTCGGCGGCTCGGGGGACGGCGCGGGCGCCGGGGGTACCGAGGGCGCCGAGGGCACCGGGGACGGCGCGAGCTCGGGGGACGGCATCGGTTCGGCGTATGCCACGGGCTGCCTGTACATCACCGGTTCGGGGGATGGCACGGGCTCCGCGTATGCCACCGGTTCCGGGGACGGCACGGGCTCCGTGTACGCCACCGGTTCCGGGGACGGCACCGGTCCCGCGTACGGCACATGGTCCGCGGGCGTCCGGGGGGCCTGCGGCGGTGCCGTCGGCGGGGCTTCGGGGACCCGAGGGACCGTCTCGCGCGCCATGACCCCGTACGGCAGGCCCGCGATGTGCGCGTCGAGACCGTCGGGATCCATGGCCTGGTGCGGGCGGTGGTGGTCGTGTCCGGGATCGTCGTGCGGGCCGCGGTGTTCGTCGTGGCTCACCGGGCCGCTCACAGCTTGTCGAGGGAGAGGCTGGTGAAGCCGGGCACCTGCTCGTCGACCTGGAGCTGGAACCCGTCCCCGCCCTGGGCGGCCATGCTCGTCGCCGAACTCACGATGGACCGGGTGAGGCTCGACGCGAACTCGCGCAGGGCGACGGCCGGGGTGATCGACGCGTCCTGCTGGATGAACGCCTTGAAGTTGGCCACCTCCGTGATGATCGCCGCGTCGGCGTCGCTGATCCCGAAGGCGATGATCTTCGGGGCGTAGCGGAATCCGTTCAACTCCTTGAGCGTGTCACGCCAGCCGTCGTCCGTGGGGATGCCGTCGGACAGGAAGAACACCACGGGTCGGTACACGTCGTGGCCGTCCGCCTTGAGCGCCGCGACGTCCTTCTCGATGGTGTCCTTCAACAGACCGAAGGCGGCTCCGAAGGAGGTCACACCCCCCGCCGACAGAGACGGCAGCTGCGTCAACTCGCTCAGGTCGGCGAGCGGCTGAAGGACGGAGGCCTGAGTGGAGAACCCGATCAGGGCGAAGCGGGTCTTGTCCGCGACGCTCGGATTGGTACTGATCTCCTGGTGCAGGTCGGGCAGGGCCGAGTTGATGGCGTCCACGCCGGTTCCCGCCATGGAACCGGATTCGTCGCACACCATGTAGAAGGGAAGGATCTGCATGGGGTTCTCCTGAGCGTGAGTGACGGCGCAGCCGTCAACGGGTGTAGAAGTAGATCTCCAGGTCGGCCGCGCCTGCGGAGCCGCCGTTCCAGAAGTCCCGGGTCGTCGCGTCGGTGAACATGTCCGGTCGTGCTTTCCGCAGCGACTTGTTGATCTCGTGGGCGTACGCCTGACCGTCGCTGGGCTCGACGGCCTGGCCGAACGTCAGGACGAAGGCGGCGGCGCGGCCTTCGTACCGGGCGGTGGCGGTACGGAGTTGTCTCACCATCTGCGTGGTGTCACCGACCGCCGCCGTCACATGGACCTTCACGGGCTTGCGTTCCACCGACCGGGGACCCTGCGGCGTCGGACTCGGTTCGGGTGACGGCTCGGAGGCGTCGGTGGACGAGGCGGAGGGGGAGGGCCGGGTCGCGGCCGCCTGCGCCGCCAGCGGATCGCCCCGGTCTCCCATGGACACGAGGGCGAGCACGAGCAGCATGTCGGCGAAGAGCCAGCCGGCGAGATGCAGCGGTGTGAAGCGGAACCCTCTTCTCAGCGGCCTCACCGCCCGGTTCCGATCCCGGCCCGCAGCTCCTCGGCCTGCCGCAGTTCGTCCTCGGCCCGCCTCTGGGCCGCCTCGGCGCCGGCCCGGGCCGCCTCCGCCTCGGCCCGGGCCCGTTCGGTCGCGTCGCGGGCCGTCTCGGTCTCGCGCAGCGTCCTCTCCAGGGCCTCGGCGACGCCGGTGAAGCGCTCGGCCGCGGTGTGCAGCGCGTGGCTGCGCGCCTCGATGCCCAGCAGGGCCTCGCGCGAGGCCTGCGCCGCATCGCCGGTGCGCTCGGCCACCGCGCCGAGATCGTTGAGCAGCCGGCCGTTGACATCCGCGACCACCTCGACACCGGTGGTGAACCCGCGCTGCGAGGCCGCCAGCAGGGTCATGGAGTCCTCGACCTGCCGCGCCGCGTCCGAGAGCGCCTTGTGGACGCTGCTGCCGTTGTCGCCGACCGCGGCCTCCAGCCGGTCCGCGGTGCGGGCGAGGAGGTCGCGCATCCCGTCCCCGGCGGTCCGCAGTTCCTCCACGGCCTTGTCGAGGACACCGGTCTGTCCGCTGACGGCGTCGGCCAGCCGCCGGCCCGCCTGTGTGACCGGGTCGTCCAGGCCCTCGACAGCGGTCCGGATGGCCGTCCCGCTGTCCCGGACGGTCTCCTCGATCCGCAGCACCACCTGCTCGATCGGCCGCACGTACGACTCCGCCTGGGCGAGACGCTGCTCCGCCTTGTCCATCGCCTCACCCACCACCTGGGCGGCCCGGGTGAGTTCCTCCTGCGTGGCGATCGCCTTGGTCTGCATGCGCTGGAGCCGGCCGGCCGCCGAGTTGAGCTCCGCCGCGAAGCGCTGCGGGGACGCGAACCGATGCGCGTTGAGCGAGAGTTGCGCCCGGGTGAGCACGGGCATCAGACGGAGGAGAGCCGCACGGGTGCGGGCACGTGCCTCCTCCTCACGGTGTTCGGCCGCACTGCGGCGGTAGCCGTGCACGGCGGTGAGGACGAACAGCATCCCCAGGGTCAGGCACCCGCTCACGGCGACGTGCCCGAACCGGAAGAGCTCACCGAGGTGTCCGTCGAACCCGGACTGCCAGAGCTGGAGGAACGGCCGCCCCGCGGCCTTGGGGTCGTCGCCCGTGAGCGCCCCGTACGCGCTCGACGCCTGCCACAGACCGAACCAGGTGAAGAGCAGCGGCAGAAAGACCAGCGCTCCCAGAACCCAGTCCAGCACGGAGTCGAACCGCGTGCCGCGGACGTCGGCGGTCGGCTCGGCGATGCTCTCGGGCCGTGCGAAGTGACCCATGAGATCGAGATCGGCCCATGCGTCGAGGGCCTCCGTCTCGCTGGAGCCGATTGCCTGTGCCAGTGCGCGCAGTTCCTCCGCGCGCGGTGCGAGCGCAGGGTCCTGCGCCAGGTCCTCCAGATGACGTGCCGTCACGCCTCTGTCGAGTTGGATCCCCGCGAACATTCCCACCCCTGCCCGGTGACGCCGGGTCGTTCTCGCAATCCACGCGCAGCGGCGGGTCGGTCCGGGACCAGCGGCGCATGCCCCCTGCTGCGCAGAACGAACTGATGGAGACTTTCACATCTTCTTCACCAGCCGCGCCATAATAGACGACGATCTCATCGGCGGACGGCGTGACATGAAACGGTCATGCGAAGGGCTGAACCCAGGGGGTTTCCTTGAGCGGTGACGGCAGACGACGAGGTGTCATCCGACTGACCGGCGGCGCGGAACCCGTCGAGTCCGAGCGTCGGACGGCGCGCGAGCCGGCGCCGCGGACGCGCACGGTGGAGCTCACCCGGCAGACACCGCGGGCCGAGATCGCGGGGCGGGGCGTCCTCCAGGTGAACCTCAACTGGTCGGTCACCTCCGAGGCCGATCTCGATCTGGGCTGCATGGTTCTCACCCACGACGGAATGGGCGTGGCGGTACAGCCCCTCGGCGCGGAGTTCGGTGACCTCGACGGCTGGCCCCACGTCAGCCTCGACCAGGACGACCGGACCGGCGAGACCTCGGACGGCGAGACACTACGGATCAGCCTCGAGAACCGGCACCTGTTCACCAAGCTCCTCGTCTACGTGTACATCTACGAGGGCGCGGCTGATTTCCGGACACTCGGAGGCGTCGTCACCATCGGTGCGCCGAGCGGAACTTGGCGGATCCACCTGGACGACTCACCGGCCGGGGCCACCTCATGTGCCATCGCCTTGCTGACGCCGGGGCGCGACACCCTGGACCTGCGGCGCGAGGTCCGCTGGTTCACCGCCGACCAGCGGATGTCGAACCAGCAGCTCATCGACCAGGCGTACGGCTTCGGCTTCGAGTGGGTGCCGGGGGCCAAGCCGCTTCTGTGAGGTCGAACCGTCGAACCGCGGGGCAGTGCGGCATTCACACGATCGGATGACAGATCCGTCGGCGGGCACGCCAGGAGGACGCGGGCCGTTGGCCCCTGTGACGGGAGCTTCCCGCTCCTGACGACCACGGGGGTAGAGAGATGGGCCTGCACTTCCAGCGGCACACCGACGGAACGGCCGCCGACCGGGACACCCACACCGAAACCGAAACCGACACCGGCCTCGCGCGGCGGCCGGTCCGCGAGGACGCGTACCGAGAACATGCCCCACCACGGCAACCGACCCCTCGCCTGCACCGCTTCGCCCTGCTGCACGACGAGTTCGACGACGTCGGCTTCGGGCATGAGCGGTACGAGACTCTGCGCACCCGGCCGCCCGGAGGCTGCGAACCGGTCGACCGGGGCGGCTTCGCCCTGAAGTGCGAGCGGCCCGGCCGGACCCTCCTGGACGCGGTGTCCGACACCGTCGGCGAGATCCGCCGCGAGCACGGCCTGGTGATGAACAGCCTCGGCATCGAGGACCCCGGCGAACGGCTCGACAGCGACAGGAACGGCTACGACGCCCAGATCGTCGCCCACCTACTGCTGACCGCCGCCCATCGCGCGGCCCTCCTCGGCTACCGCAGGAAGGACCTGGTGCGCCTTCTCGACGCGGCGGGCGCGGTGTAGCGGACGGCTCCGGGTCCCTGCCGTAGCTCCTGGTGCGTCGGACTGATTGACTTCTCCGGCGCGAGCCGTCGACGCCGGCCTGTCGACCGGGCGGCCCGCGCACCGACATCACCGCCGGCGCTCATCGGAGGAAGCGATCGTGGAGCAGTTCGCCGTGGGCAAGGTTCTGCGCGGCAGATACCGGCTGGACGGGATTCTGGGCAGAGGCGCCATGGGGCACGTCTGGCGGGGGACGGACGTCTATCTGGAGCGTCCTGTCGCCGTGAAGACCGTGGCCACGGATCTTCTGGCCGTGCCCGAATGGCGTCGCACCGCCCTGGCGCGCTTCGAGAGGGAGGCCAAAGCCGCTGCCCGCCTCGACCACGCCAACATCACGGCCGTGTACGACGCGGCCGTCACCGAGGACGTCTGCTGCCTGGTGATGCAGCTCGTCGACGGCACGACCCTCGACAACGTCGTCGACGCCGCCGACGACGGACATTTGCTCGTGTCCGCCGCGGTCTCCGCCGCCGCGCAACTGTGCTCAGGACTGTCCGCCGCACACGCGGTCGGCCTCGTACACCGGGATCTCAAGCCCCAGAACATCATGGTCGGTGCCGACGGCCTGGTGAAGATCCTCGATTTCGGTCTTGTGAAGGTTCTCTCGGACACCGACCCGCAGCTCACCATGACGGGCGAGACGCTCGGAAACGTGGCCTACGCGTCGCCCGAACTCCTGGTCGGCGAAAAGGCGTTGGACGGCCGCAGCGATCTGTACGCGGTGGGATGCCTGCTGTACCACATGCTCACCGGCCGGCCCCCGTTCCTGGGGGAGGGGCCCGCCGAGCTGGTGACCCAGCACCTCACCGCGGCACCGCCCCGGCCTGCCGATCGCGGTGTCGAGACACCGGCCGCGCTCCAGGACCTGCTGGACACACTGCTCGCCAAACGCCCCGAGGACCGCCCTGCCGACGCGGCGACCGTCTACGCCGCCCTCTCCCCGTACCTGCCGCCCCCCGATCCGGTGCTCGCGACCCGCAGGATGCCGCCGGAGGATCCCCGGCGGCCCTTCCTCGTGCCCCAAGGGCCGATCATGCCACGGCCGGCGGCCGGCCCCTGATCAGCTCCTGGATGAACGGGCTCGGCTGCCCGTGCAGAAAACGGCCGGGCGGCCCTGCTCGCGATGGGTTTCGTCCTGGCGCGCGAGAACGTGTTTCTGGACGAGGTCCGTCCCGTGCAAGTACGACGGTATGCCGATGATCCGATCGGTGCGGGGGCCCTGGCTCGCTCGATCGATGTCCTGTCCTCGCCGGGGCGGCGGGGCGAGGTGAGGCACTCGCGCATCCAGGCCCCAAAGACGCGGAAGCCTCTGACGACGTCCGAGGCCACATCCGTGCACCCCATGTCGAGCAGGGCGGTCACCGTGCCTGAAAAACGCCCTGTACATACGGCCACTTCGACTTACCCGGACCGTGGAACCGCCCAATGGGCCTCCCAGCAGGTCGTCACCGCGAACGGGTAGATCATCCACCGCTGGCTGGCCCGGTCCACGTGTCCCCGCCTGACCGTCGAGGCATCCTGGCCGTCCCGGGTCGAGCCGGTCGGCCGGGTGTTGCTCCAGGCGATGATGCTCGCGGGGCGGGAGCCCGTCGACGCGCGGGCCGCCCGCGTGGTGCTGAGACGGGATGCGTCCCGTCCGCACGGCTTCGCCGTACACGCCACATTTCTTATCTACCTGTAGCGACCCGTAGAGGCTGAACTGTGCCCCTGAGCCCCCGAGAACACGTTTGTCGCTACGCGAACTGGACCAGGTGATCCGCGCCTACGCCGGACAGCAGGCAGACGACACACCAGAGCGCCCGAGCCATGCACTCACCGCCTACCTGCGGCACACCTGGCACACCCGCCCGTGGGCGCTGGCCGTCGCCGAACGGCAGTTGCGCGAGTACGCCGAGCACCCCGCCGGGGCGACTGCGCCTGCGGCTGGGGGAGTTCTACTTCATCGGCGACACCGGGTTGCCGGAGAGTGAGATCCAGCAACGGGCTCCACTGCATCGCCGACCACATCAAGCACAGCGTGACGGGGCGGTTCCGCCGCCCGCCGTGCCGACGACCCACTGGGAGTGACATGCGTGCTTCCCGGAGCTCGGACAGTTCCTCGGCGAGTCCGATTACGCCCTGGCCGTCGCCGAACTGGGAATACCGGTCGATCCTCCGGCCCCGTACAGTCCCAGCGGCTGGCTCGCCTCCGTCGCCACTCGGCTCGCGGCGCCACGAGCCGAGCAGGGGCCGCCGGTACAGGATGATCAGGCCGGGCGCGAGGGCCCGGTCAACGGCTGGTGACGCATGGCAGGGATGCTCTGGCAGAGCTCATGGAACGGTTGGCGCGTGAGATGAGCGTGTGGGTCAGACCCAGGCTGTGAGGTCCCCGACGAAGTCGTCGTACGAGCGGTTGCTGCCGCGCGGGGAGGGAATCAGCCGCCGGGCCCTCGCCTCGCGTGCCACCGCCGGTCCGTCGCTCTCCCGGAACACCGGCAGGCCGAGCCCACGCTTGAGCTCCTCCTTGGCGTCCCTGATGCGCCCGGTGTCCTTGTCCAGGAGCCGCGGGGGCACCTTCCAGCGCGGACGCACATGGGGGAAGGCGTCCGGGAACAGCAGCAGCCAGCTTTCGCTCTCCCAGGAGGCGAGCGCGAGAGCGGTGCGGAAATGCGGGCACTGGCGGGTCAGTTCGTCGGCGAGGGCCTTGCGGATTCGGTCGTAGCCGGCGTCCACGTACCCGTCCAGATCCTCGTGGACGACGAAGCCGACCAGCTCCGCGCGCTCGCGGAGGGCCCTCGCACGCGCCTTGCCGGCCAGGGTCCTCACAGCGGCGGCCAGTTCCGGGCCGGATTTCCTGCGCAGCCGCACCGGGTCATTGATGCGGACGAGCTTGGCGGTCTCGTTCAGATCGGGCCGGTGCGCCCGTATCAGTTCGGCGAGGATCCGGCAGTCGTTCTGGTCCTCACCGGCCAGCACGACGACGCCCCGCGCCTGGCCCTTGGTCGTGCGCCCGCCATTCTGTCGCCTGCCCGGGGTCACAGCTCACCTCCGGTGAGGTCGCCGCCGAGAACACCGGAGAACCACAGCTCCCCGAGAGGCTGTCCGCCGGACTCCTCGACGATCGCCTTCACCTCGTCGACGGTCAGTGCGGGGATGATCGACGCGCCGTCGTCGTCGCGGTCGCACACCACGAACTCCTCCGGCCGCAGCCGGTTGACAAGCGCCGGGGAGTGGGTGGCCACGATGAACTGCGTCCGCTCGGCGGCTTCACGCAGCCGCTGCACGACGAGTTCCAGGGCTTGCGGGTGCAGCCCGTGGTCGATCTCCTCGATGCAGGTGAACGCCGGTGGGTTCGGGTCGTAGAGCAGGGCGAGCAGGCCCAGCAGGCGGACCGTGCCGTAGGAGGCATCGGCGAGCGGTGTGAGTCGGCGCAGGCCGCGTTCACGCAGCACGACGGTCAACTGGTCCGTGGAGCCGCCGACCTCCTCGAACTCGATGTTCTCCAGTTGCGGCAGAACGGTTTGGGCGTCGGCCACCAAGTCGTCCCAGATCGCCTCGCGGCCACTGAGGTGGATCAGGAACGCGGCCAGGTTCTCGGCGTGCGGGGAGAGCGAGGCGAAGCGCGCGCCCCGCAGGCGGGTCGGCTGCCGGGCCGCCACCACGTCGACGTCGAACACCCGGAACGACGACAGCCGGTCCGCGACCCGTGTCACCTCATCGCCGCCGTCAGCGGGACCGAGCCGGGGCAGCGTGGACAGGCCGCTGCTCAGCCTCCGAATACTGAAGTTGCCGCTGTCCTTCGTCTGTCCCGCCCGTTCGTCGACGACACGTGCTTCTTCCCCGGAGATCCTGATGCGACGGCCGCGTCCCTGCTTGCGTTTGAACGCGAACATCTCCTCACGCGACAGGGTGTACCGGGTCCCCCTGCTCTCCTGGTTCGACGACGGCAGGGAGCGCCGTCGGATGACGAGGTTGTACTCGTCCGGTGCGTTGAGCGAGGCATTGCTGGTCCAGGTCGCCTTGAGCTGGATGCGCATCGAGGTCGGCGGTCTGCTTCCGCCCCAGAAGGCCACCTCGTCGAAGCCGCCGCGGGAGTCCAGCGCAGGCTGGAGGTCTGTGCGGATGATGTCGGCGAGCAGGTCGAACACTTTCAGCACATTCGACTTACCCGCGCCGTTGGGGCCCACCAGCACCGTGAGGGGACCGAGCGGCACGGTCACATCGCGCAGACTGCGGAAGTTCTCGACGTGCAGTTCGAGGAGGCGGCCGGGCATGGAAAACCTATCGCGTAGGTGTGGTGGACGTTCCGCTCGCGCTCGGTATGCATCCGACCGCGAGCGGAATTTTCGTGGCTCAGCGTAGCCGGGAGGGCTGACATCGGTTCGCGTATTCGCCGCGGTCATCCCGTCGGGGGCCGGCCCGTGTGCAAGGTCGCCCACACGGTCCTGCCGGGGCCGCCGCGGCGGTCGGTGACGCCCCAGCCGGCGGCGAGGGCGGCGACGATGAGCAACCCGCGGCCGGACTCGGCGTCGGGATCCGCGGCAGGGACCACGGTGGGGCGGCGCTCGCCCCGGGTGTCCGACACCTCCAGGCGCAGTTCACTGTTGGCCCCGGCGGTCAGCCGCACGTGGAAGTCCCTTCCGGGAACACGCCCGTGCCGTACGACGCTCGCGCTCAGATCGGCGGTGATCAGCGTCAGTGTCTCGTCGACCTCGCTGTCGTACGGGTGACCCCAGGTGTCCAGGCAGTGCGCGACGAACAGCCGGGTCGGCCGGGCGCCCCGCGGGGTCGATGTGAACGACATGGCGAACTCACTGGTCCCCGCGGCACGGTGGGGAGGGGAAAGCGGTGTGTGCATGTGGTCGGCGTCGTGGCCGGGCCGGGTGTGTCACCAGGAGCGACGCCTGTACTGCCGCGTTCCATACGTACCTGCCGGGCCCAAGCGCAGGAGTGCCGTGAGAGCCCGGTGCATGCCGACGTCAGTCCCGGCGGCACCGCTCCCGAAGCTCCGCGAGAATCGCCTTCTCACGGGAGCCGGCGGCACCGTCCACGGCGGCCACGCGCTCCGCCGCGTCGAGCACGTCGTCGAGATCGCCCGGTTCGGCGTCCACGAGCTTCCACACCTCGGCGGGGTCGATGTCGATGACGTTCGCGAACCTGTCGTCGACCACCTCGTGCTGCTCCCGGACCAGACGCACCAGATGCCGCATCAGCAGCGCCTCGTCATCGGCGATCTTGTTCTTCGCGTTCGCCCTGAGGACGAGCCACGCGACCCACAGCATCAACTGCGGGTGCCGGCTGCGCTCGCTCAGCTGCTCGGCGAGTTCGATCACCCGCGCCTCGTTCCGGAACACGGCACGCGCATGCCGACCGGCGACGAGCGTGGTGTACCGGTTCAGCAGGACGGCGAGGGGGACGCCGACGAGAGGGATGCCGATCTTGATGACGTTGCGCTGGAGGAGGTGCTTTCCGACAACGGGGAGCGCCTTTCCGGCGGTGATCACCGATCCCGAGTAGAAGCGCTTCACCAACGGTCGCACCATGACCGGGATCATCTTGGACGCGGTCTTGTTGGCCGCTTCCCCGCTCTTGATGGTGAAAGCCACGCGGATGAGCTTCCACAGGTCCTCGGGGTCGTGCACGTCGACCGGCACGCGGTAGAGGACGGATATGTCGTAGGCCAGGCGGAGCTGGAGCTGGGAGATGAAGGCGACGTCGACCATCATCGTCGCCGCGGCCGCCGGGACGGTCGCCGGGGAGGCACCTCCGAGGCTCCCGATGGTGGCGACGACGGCCGCCGTGTACGCACCGGCGGAGAGCCCGCCTTCGAGCGCGGCGTACCGGGACGCCATCTTGATCCGCTGATCCACGATGACGTCGGCGGGCACACCCTCGTAACGGTCCTGGAAGTACTGCCAGTCGACCTTCTCCGTGTACGAGTTCATGGCATGAGCGGCGAGCTTGGTGAACCAGTTGCCGGACTTGATGTCGTCGCCGCTCAGCCCTTTGACGAAGTCCCTGATCTGGGCCTGCTCCTGCTCGACGACCTTCCGGTCGGCAGCGTCTGTGGCTTCGTCAGTGTCTTTGTCGGTGCCGGCAGCGTGCGTCGTGGCTTCTGTCATGGTGCATTCCCCCAACTGTTCCGCGGCCGGCTGAGCTGCGGGGCGCGGGCACCCCTGCTGCCGTCTCCGCGCGCTGATTCGGCGAGTGGCACGACGGCCGCTCTGTCCTCCCCTTGAGGGCGCAACCTTAGCTTGTCGTCAGGCGGCCGATGCTGTGGTGAATTACGCGGGCGCGGGCGTACAGCTGGGGGTTGTACGGGGGAGGGCAGCGCTCGTATGCGGTACGGGGGGAACCCGGGCGAGAGGCGACCCCGGCCGGCTAGGAGGACGAGCGGCCGCGCGGCGGACGTGGGGTCGCCTCACGCGACGGCAGCAGTTGCCCCCCGGTCAGCCCTCCTGCCAGCAGCCCCGCCGTCTCCTCCGCCAGCCGGGTCGCCCGCCGGGCCTCCGCCCGCAGTTCGTGCACGTGCCGGAACGCCTCGCCGTACCGCCGTTGCTCCTCCAGCGGCAGCAGCGGCACACGGAGTCGGCCGGCGGTGACGGTCAGGACCGTGCTGCCCGTCGACGCGCCCGCGATGTTCTCCTCCGCGCCCAGGAACCCGGCGAGGAACCACGGGTCCAGGCGGGCCGGGTCCGGCCGGAAGAGGTGGACGTTGCCGAGCAGTGCCCCGGCGTCCTCCTCGCCCGCGACCCGGGCCATCGGGCCGTCGCCGCTCGCCACCGCCCGCACGAGGACGTCCCCGACGGCGATCACGGGCGCGGTGTCGTCGTACGGCCCGGCCGGGACTCCCGTGGGGCCCGAGCCCGACGCGATGTCCCCGTGGGTGAGGACCGGCCGGGTCTCCGGCTCCGCGTCCTCGCGGGTCGTGTCCTGTGTGGCTTGCGCGCGGGTGCGTGCGGTGTCGGGCAGGGGGCGCAGCAGGGTGAGCGCCCCGCCGCGCATCAGATCGGACGCCGTCGCCGTGCGCCACTCGCGGGCCGAGGCGCCCGCGGCGCTCCAGCCCTCGTGCCCGGCCGTCCGGGTGAGGGACTTCGCGGCCCTGACGAGATCGCGACGGGCGACGTCGACCTTCGCGGACAGTTCCGACGGGTCGATCTCCGCCCGTGAGGCCCGTACGAGCCGCGCCGGGGTCAGGTCCACCACGTCGTCGAGCAGGTCCACGACGCCCGCCACGTACGCGACACCGGGCTCTCCCTCGAACGTGTCCGGGCCGTCCGTGAACGCCCGCCACGCGCCCAGGGCGCGCCGGGTGATCCCGTCCCAGTCGGGGGCGGCGGACCGATTCTCGCCCCGAGCGCGCCTGCCTACGACGGTGCCGTCGCGCCCCACCGCCTCCGCGGCCGTGTCGACGAAGAGGACCGACTTGCGCTCCGGGCCGCCCGGCTCGGGGCGTTGCAGCACCCAGATCTGAAGGCCCACGTGGAGCGGCACCGCCGCGCCGGGCGGCAGGGCGATCACCGCGCGCAGGGCGCCGCTTCGCACCAGTTCCGCCCGGACGCGGCGCCCCGAGGCGCGGCCGGCCACGGCGGGCGGCAGGAGCAGGGCCGCGTGACCGCCGGGCGTCAGATGGGCGAGCGCGTGCTGCACCCAGGCCAGCTCCGACTCGGCGCGCGGCGGCACGCCGTACGCCCAGCGGGGGTCGTAGGCGAGTTCGTCGTGGCCCCAGTCCCGGACACCGAACGGTGGGCTGCACAGCACCGCGTCGACGAGCAGACCGGGGAACGCATCCGCGCGGAGGCTGTCGGCGGCGCGCACGGCGAC
Organism: Streptomyces sp. CAI-85; assembly: GCF_013363615.1. Classification (NCBI taxonomy): domain Bacteria; kingdom Bacillati; phylum Actinomycetota; class Actinomycetes; order Kitasatosporales; family Streptomycetaceae; genus Streptomyces; species Streptomyces sp. CAI-85. Next base: position 121,561 of record NZ_JAANNX010000007.1, read on the forward strand.
CGTCGCCTCCGGAGCCGTCAGCATCAGGCTCACGGCGCTGCGCAGGGCCTGCACGGGCAGCAGATCCTGGCCGTACAGCTCGCGGGCGCCCCGCCGGGCGGCGGCCGCGAGAAGGGTGCCGCTGCCGCAGGCCGGGTCGAGGACCCCGGCAGGGGTGCCGGGGAGGAGGTGGGCGAGCAGGTCCGCGAGCGGCTCGGGAGTCGCGTACGCGCCGGACGCGGCGCTGTCCTCCAGCTCCCGCTCCGCCAGCACACCCAGCGCGGCCTGGCTTCCCTCGTCGCGTACACAGGTGTACAGGGCGCGCAGCACCGCCGCGTCACCGGCCGAGAAACGCACCTCGTCCGTGGCCGGCACGGTGTCGGCCGCGGCGGACGCCTCCCGTTGTGCGCGGGCGACGAGGTCGGTGTCCGACAGCCGGGCGGCGGCCGTCAGTTCCTCGGACGGGAGAGCCGCCGCCGCGAGGACGAGGAGCAGCAGGTCGGATGCGCCGGTGCCGCCCTGCCCGTGCAGACGGAGGGTCGTGCGCAGTTCCTCCGACGGGCTCGCCGCCGATGCGTGGCCGCGTGAGGCGAGCCAGGCGCGCACCGACTCCAGGTCGTACAGCGGGCTGCTGTCCGTCCCCCCGGAGGGAGCCGGGAAGTCGTCGTGCCGACGACGCCAGTTGCTGACCGTGGCGCGTGTGACCCCCGCGATGCGGGAGATCTCGGCGGCGGTCACCTGGGCGGAGGTCTGGGGCATGGCGAGGCGGGCCTTTCGCTGGCGGACGTAAACAACCTACAACGGTCGTCAAGTGCGGGAAGATGATTGACAGTGCTTTCAGGTGCATGCTTACCTATGGACGCTTCCAATCGGAAGCGGCGCCCTACCGTGCGACAGGTCGGGCACAACAGAAACGGAGCGCACCATGAACACCCCGAACCCCGCCCCGCACCCCGGCTCCCAGCCCGGCCCTGTCCCTCAGGGCGCCTGGGGCCCCGCGGCGCCGGTCCCGCCGACCGGACCGTCCCCCGCCGGAGCCGCGTCCCGCCGCAAGCAGCGCATCAAGTACGCCGCCACCGCCGCCGTCGCCCTGTTCGTCGGCGTCGGGATAGGTGCCGGCGGCGGCGAGTCGGAGCCCGGCGGCACCACTGACGCGAAGGCGGCTCCGCAGCCGACGGTGACCGTCACCGAGACGGCGCCGGGCAAGGCTGCGCCCGCGCCCACCGTCACCGAGACGGTCACGGCCCGGCCCAAGAAGACCGAGGCGGCCGGCCCGGCGACCACCTTCTCGGGCGAGGGCGAGTACCTCGTCGGCGAGGACATCAAGCCGGGGACGTACAAGACGGCCGGTCCCGAGGGCGAGTTCGGCTGCTACTGGGAGCGGGCCAAGGACGCCAGCGGCGAGTTCGAGGCGATCATCGCCAACAACAACCTGGAGGGGCCGGGGAGGGTGACGCTCAACAAGGGCGAGTACTTCAAGACGAATCGGTGCGGTGAGTGGAAGAGGGTGGGGTGACGGGGCAACGACGAATCCGTACCGGTCGTGACCGGCGCCGCACGGCATGTGCGCCGGTGACGTGTGACGCACGGCCACGAAGGCGGTTGACTCCTGCCTTACCATCAGGGCGGCTCACCGTGTGCGGACCGGTCGGGGAGAGAACCGGGCGTGCGCGGAGAGGGGGAGGAATTCGCCGATGACTACCGAATCGGCTGCCTCGGTGGAGCTGGACAAGCTGAGGCATGAAGAACTGCAGCGACGGGAGCAGCGTCGCCTGGCCCGCGAGAACGGCAGCAGCGCTCCGCTGCGCGGCCGACGTTGCTCCCAGGGGGACGGCCGTCCCGCGGAGGGGCACAGTGCCGTGGCGGCGGAGCAGTCGGCTACCGAGCCGCTACGGCTGCCGACGCGCGTGAGTCATGTGCTGCGGCGCGTCCTGGAGGAAGCCGGCGAACCACCGGATCTCCTCGATCGCGTGGCGGCGAGGGCGGGGGAAGCCCCGGAACCTCTGCGAGCGGTGGCTGCCGACGCTTTTGTGCTGTTGAGCCGCCTGGAGCCCCTGCCGGCCCTGGGGTACCTCCTCGACCTGGCGAGCGGCGGGATCCCCGTCCTCGTCGAGGAGGACCGTTCGCGCGCCGAGGCGATTCGCTCAGGCCGTCTGCCGGCACCCTCCACGCAACCCGGTCACGTCGACGCATGGCAACTGCATCTGGAGGCCCACGAGGCACAGGGCCGCGCCACATTGTCGACCGAGTCGTGGCAGCGACTCGTCGAGAGGCTGCCCCTGCCCGTGGTCGACGACCTGATCGACCGGCGCAGCCTCCCCCGCGGCCTAGCCCCCCACACCTGGCTCGCTCAGAGCGAGCGCGTGCGATACGTGACGGCGCGCCTGGAGCCGGGGCGGCTCAGCGACGCCGACGTGGCGGCGCTGGACTGGCGGGACGAAGCGTGTCGCCGTGCTCTGGCTGAGGGCGACACGGTGGACCCGGTCGACGGGCGCCATGACGAGTGGAGTCTGCGCTCCGCCCTCCTGGCCGGAGACGTGTCGGCTCTGGACGAAGCCGATGCATACGCGGACCTGGACCTCCCGCTGGAACTCGACGATCTCGTCCGGTCTCTGCGACACGTGCGCCGAGGTGGACCCGTGGACGGGCGTCTCGGCCGCGACCGTTCACTCTTCGGCCTGCTGGAGGACTGCGTCCCCGCCGGCCGTCTCATCTCCGGATCCACGCCTTTCCACCACTGGGCCGGTACACGGCGCCTCTATCGAATCCTCGACGACATGCACTGGGCCATGGCCTGCGAGCCGGAGCAGGTCGAACCCGCCGTGCGTGCGGCTCTCCAGCAGGCGGCGGCCCTGCGCAATCCAGAACCTCGGGGAGCCGCGGGCTCGGCGGATCGAGAGGCGCGAGCCGTCCAGGCGTACCTGACCTACCTGCACGCGCGCCCCGGCGACCGGGATCGACTCGACCAGGCCGTCGGCCTGCTCGAAGACGTGCTCAAGCGAGGAGGCAAGCGGCGGGGCGGTGTGGACGGACCGCAGAAGCGTCGTCTGAGAACCCTGAGCGAGCTCCTCCAGGCGCTGCGCCTCAAGGGCAAGCCGCACGATGTCCTCAACCCCTACCTCGCCCTGTGCGTCGAGCACGGTTCCAGCGAGTGGGGTCAGGGATGGCGGGACCTGCGGCGCCAAGTACCGTCGGCGCAACTCGAGTACATCAACGGGGCCAAGGACCGGATCCGGCGCATCGAGACCGCAGAACGCCTGGGACAGACGCCGGAGATCTTGTACGAGATCCCCGTGAGCGAGCGCTTCTTGTGGGTGCCGGACGACCACGCCGAGCTGCTCCACCCCGGCCCGCGGCCGCTGGAGCGCCGTACACATCCGAGTACCGTCGAGGAGAAGTCGTGGACCGCCGCCGAGGCGGCCCGGGAGATCATCGGCCGTTGTGCCGGGAGATTGAGGACCGACCACTGATGCCCCCGCAGAAGAAAGCACGGAAGAAGCCGGCGGCAGAGCCCCGACGCATCGAAGCGTTCGAGGGGGTGCGCAACAGGCCCAAGACCGGGAGAGCGCGCGCCCGTTCATGGGACGAGGCGGACCCGGCACCTCGCCCGGCCCAGGGCGCCCCTTCCACCGTACGACGAGCACAGCGCCCGCCTGCCGAGGTCACCGTGCAGGGCGCCGGCACCACGACGGAAGCCGCGACAGCGGTGGATCCGCGATCGGATCCCGAGGTCATGTTCCGCATCCTCAGCGACAAGATCGCTGTGAAGGTGGACCGTGCGGCGATGAAGGCGGGTGCGAGCGCCGCCCAGGAGGTGAGCCGTCGGCTCACCGCCGAGCTCGACGCGGCAATCGAGGGCGCACAGTCCGTTGCGGGGAAGATGGGGACTCTGGTCCAGCATGCGGTCCAGGCCGCGGTGGACGAGGCCCTGCGTACTGCTGTGCTCAACGCGACGCGGGTACGTGAAGAACACCTGGCACAGCTGGCGTTGATCGACCGTACCGCTCAGACGGCAGGAGACGTCACGGCCGTGCGGCTGCGTGTCGAGGAAGAGATGCGCCGCTCCGGCCTCACGAGGATCACGGTCGCGGACCCTGACGCCTTCAACCTGGTCAATCCTGCCGAACACAGGGGAAGCAGCGCCTACGAGGTACTCGCCCCCGCCTACGTGGACGGCAGAACGGGACAGATCGTCCAGCGCGGGGAGATGCAGCGGATGCCCTGCGATCCCGATGTGCCCGGCAGCACCGAGGAAGAGAACGAAAGATGACGTACGGCATCGATTTCGGTACGAGCAACTCGGTCGTCGCCCGTTGGACCGGCAGCGCCACCGAGGTGATCCGGGTGGACAGCGCGGCCCTGCCGGCGGAATGGAACAGGCCGGGCTTCGACGAGTTGTTTCCCTCCGTCGTCTCGTTGCGGGACATACAGCGGACCCTGTGCTTCGGCTGGTCCGCCAAGTGCGAGACGGCGGACCCGCAGGACGCCGTCAAGCGTATGCTCGCCTCCCGACCGAAGGCGATGGAAGGCGATGAGCCCGGTGCCGCCGCCGGAACGGTTCCGGAAGAGTACGAAGTCTGGCTCGGTGACGAGGCGTTCCGCAGCACCACCGTGGCCGCGGCCCTCTTCGACCGGATGAGGGTCGGCGTACGACGGAACCTGCGAGAAATGGACGAAGCCGTCGTCACGGTGCCGGCGAATGCCACCGGTGCCGCGCGCTATCGCACCAGAGCGGCTGCCCGGCTCGCAGGCATCAAGGTGAAGGCGCTGATCAACGAGCCCACGGCCGCGGCCATCAGCTACGCGCACGACTTTCCCGGAGAAGGACGCTTCCTCGTCTTCGACTGGGGCGGCGGCACGATCGACGTCACCGTCCTCGAGCACTACGACGGCATCTTCGACGAGGTGGCGTCACGCGGCATCACGGCGCTCGGTGGCCTGGAGTTCGACGAGGAGCTCGTGAAGCTGGCTCTGGCGAAGCTCGGCAGCTATCCGGACAGACTGACCCGGAAAGAGGCCCGCCGGTGGCGGCGTCACGTCGAGCTGACGAAGATCGTGCTCTCGCAACCCGACACCGAGCAGGTGTTGTTCGAGCCGCTGGGCGGCCATCCTCCCGTGGTGATCCACAGAGGCGAGTTCGAGGACGCCGTACGGCCGCTCGTGCGCCGTGCGCTGGTGCCGTTGGAGGAATGCCTGCAGGATGTGGGGCTGACCGCCCAGGATCTGGACGCCGTACTGATGATCGGCGGCACGTCCCAGATCCCGTTGGTGCGCCGGGAAGTCGAGCGGGTCCTGGGGCGCGAGGTCGTCGACGCGCGACTGTGCAAGCCGATGACCGCCGTGGCGAGGGGCGCCGCCATCACGGCCGCGGAGATCGACGGCCTCATCCCCGAGACCACCATTTCCGTCGCGACGAGTCACGACCTCGGCCTGTCCTTCGACGCGGGAGGGCGACGGGGCTTCGCCACCCTGGTTCCGCGCTATTCGACCCTGCCCGCACGTGGCACTCGCAGTGCCATGCCCGCTGTCCGCGGAGCGGCCAAGGTGATCCTGGAGATCGTCGAAGGCGACGGGATGCGCGCCGCGGACGACGAGCGGACGTTTCCGCTCGCCCGACTGGAACTGCCCGTCCCGCAGCCCAGTGCCGATCCGTCGAGCAACGTGTTCGACGTCGACTACCACTACGACCGCAGCGGCATCCTCAAGGTGCACGCCAAGGCCCGGCACACCGGGGTCGTCATTCTCGACGAGGAACTGGACTGCTTCGGACCGGACGGCACTCCCATCGCCCAGGGCATCGACAGGGAGTTGGAGCGACTGCTCGGCCGTATCGAGGAACCGGCTGTTCAGGGCACCACACCCTCTTCACACCCGACCGAGATCCCGGCACACCAAGAAGACGCGCTCGAGGGGACGACGGGCGCGGGAGCCCCCGCCCTGGTGGTCGACGGCCGTGGCATCATGACGGCAGGCAGGACCGCCGCGTCGCCCCGCCCGCCGAGCATGCGTCTGCTGGGGGCGGCCCTGTCGGAAGTCAGACGTCGCTACCCCGAGCGCCACGTCGTCACCGTGATCGGAACCGATGTCGCTGATGCGGTCGAATATGACGAACGGCACCTGTTGGACCGGGCGGTTGCGGAAGGGCTGATCGTCACCGTCCCTTCGGCCTCGCCGCAGGCCGTTCTGAACGTGGCGCATCAACTCGACGCGATGGTGGTGTCCATGGACAACCTGACACGCTTTCGTACCCCGCATCCCTGGGTGGTGGAGAAGGGGCGTTTCGTGAAGCTCGCCCACGTGGACCGCAACTGGGTTTTCACGTAGGGCAACTTCACTGTCCAGTAGTCCCGAAGTTCCGCCGACTGGCCCGTACCCGGGGTGCGGTGCGGGCCAGTCGATGGGGTGGGGGGTCAGGCGAGTTCGAGTTCGAGGAGCTTTGTGTCCACCGGGAGCGTGTCCTCGGGCTGTGTGGTGTGCGTCGTGCGCCACAGCCACAGGACGTCGCGGCCGAACGACCAGAGGAGGGAGCCCAGGGCCAGCAGGGCGACGGCGAGGTTGCCGGCGTGCGGGAGGAGGCCGGCGCCGGCCAGGAGGAGGCAGATGCCCTGGAGCGCGGCGACCGTCTTGCGGGCCATGCTCGGCGGGAGCGGGTTGTTCAGCCACGGCGCGACGCGGGCCGCGGCGACGAACCCGTAGCGCATGCCGCCGATCAGCAGGACCCACGGGCCCAGGTCCATCGAGACGTACACGCTGAGCACCAGGATCAGGAAGGCGTCGACCTCCATGTCGAAGCGCGCGCCCAGGGCGGTCGAGGTGCCGGTGCGGCGGGCGACCTTGCCGTCGACGCCGTCCAGCAGCAGCGCCACCGCGGTCAGACCGACCAGCAGCGTCACCGGGGGTGTGCTCTCGAAGGAGTCGGCGACCAGCGCGGTCACCCCGCCGACCAGCGTGGCGCGTCCCAGGGTGACCCGGTTCGCCGGGCCGAAGGAGCGCAGTCGGGAGCGGTGCAGTGCCCGGGAGAGCGAGGCCCACAGGGCGACCGCGAAGACGAGGCCGGTGATCCAGCCCGCCGTCCCGAGTCCGATCGCCGAGCCGAGCAGGGCCAGCACCAGGATCTGTACGCCCGCTCCCACAGCGGTCTCCTGCTGGACCAGCCTTGCGTCGTAAGTGTTGTTCAGGGCCACCGCACATCCTCCGGCCAGGTGACAGAGTCGATCAAGGCCGCGTACTGTGCGCGGCCTGTGCACACCTCGGTACGTGCACCACTCGCGGAGCGTTCAGGAGGACGTCGATGAACCGTGCGGCACGTGCGTTCTGGCTGGGCTCGCCGGGACGCGGCGAGATCCGGGACGTCGTCCTGCCGGACCCGGCCGAGGGCGAGGTCGTGGTCCGCTCCCTGTACTCCGGCGTGAGCCGCGGCACCGAGACCCTCGTCTTCCGCGGCGGGGTGCCCGAGAACCAGCACGCGGTGATGCGCGCGCCGTTCCAGGAGGGCGACTTCCCGGCCCCCGTGAAGTACGGCTACCTCAACGTGGGGCAGGTGGAGGAGGGCCCGGACGATCTCGTCGGGCGGACGGTCTTCTGTCTCTATCCGCACCAGACGCGGTACGTGGTGCCCGCCGCCGCCGTGACGCCGGTACCCGACTCCGTGCCCGCCGCGCGGGCCGTCCTCGCCGGCACCGTGGAGACGGCCGTCAACGCGCTCTGGGACGCGCGCCCCCTGGTCGGCGACCGGATCGCGGTGGTCGGCGGCGGCATGGTCGGCTGCTCGGTGGCCGCCCTGCTGGCCCGCTTCCCCGGTGTCCGCGTGCAGTTGGTGGACGCCGACCCGGCCCGCGCGAAGGTCGCCGAGGCGCTCGGCGTCGGCTTCGCGCAGCCCGCGGACGCGCTCGGCGGCCTCGACCTCGTCGTCCACGCCAGCGCCACCGAACAGGGCCTCGCCCGTTCCCTGGAACTGCTGAGCCCGGAGGGCACCGTCCTCGAACTCAGTTGGTACGGCGACCGGAAGGTGAGCCTCCCGCTCGGCGAGGCGTTCCACTCCCGACGCCTCGTCATCCGCAGCAGCCAGGTCGGCACCGTCTCCCCGGTCCGCGCCAACCGCTCCTACGCCGACCGGCTCGCCCTCGCCCTGGAGCTGCTCGCCGATCCGGCGCTCGACGCACTCGTCACCGGAGAAAGCGCGTTCGAGGAGCTTCCGGAAGTGATGCCCCGGCTCGCGTCGGGCGAGGTCCCCGCCCTCTGCCACCGCGTCCGCTACGGCACGAGCGCCTGACCGTGTACCGACACGAGCGCCTGACCTGAGAAAAGAGTGAGATCCGGCTGAACACGGGGCAGCGGGGAGCCGTACTACACGGCATCCCCCGGCGGTCCCGTGCCGGAGGACCAGACGCGCCGCACCTGGAGGGTCGTCCGTTGTTCAGTGTCACCGTCCGCGATCACATCATGATCGCCCACAGCTTCCGCGGTGAGGTCTTCGGACCCGCGCAGCGCCTCCACGGAGCCACGTTCCTGGTGGACGCGACCTTCCGCAGGCAGGAGCTGGACGACGACAACATCGTCGTCGACATGGGACTCGCCAGCCAGGAACTCGGTGCGGTCGTCAGCGAGCTGAACTACCGCAACCTCGACAACGAGCCGGAGTTCGCCGGGATCAACACCTCCACCGAGTTCCTGGCGAAGGCCGTCGCCGACCGGCTCGCGGAGCGGATCCACAAGGGCGCGCTCGGCGAGGGCGCCCGGGGCATCTCCGCGCTCTCCGTCACCCTGCACGAGTCGCACATCGCCTGGGCGAGTTACGAGCGTGCGCTGTGACCGACGTGACCCTGGTCAAAACGCCGCTCGCGTACGTTCCCGCCCAGGCGGCCGTTCCCAAGACGGGTGACATCATCCCCATGTCCCTGCGCTCCGTGCACTTCGTCCTGCCCGGCGGGTTCGACGACCCGGCGAACCCCAGCGGCGGCAACGCCTACGACCGGCGCGTCTGCCTGGACCTGCCCGGCTTCGGCTGGCAGGTCCACAAGCTCCCGGTGCCCGGCGCCTGGCCCCGCCCGGACGCCGCCGCCCGCGCCGAACTCGCCCGCACCCTGCGGGAACTGCCCGACGGCGCCGCCGTCATGCTGGACGGCCTCGTCGCCTGCGGCGTCCCGGAGATCGTCGTCCCGGAGGCGGAGCGGCTGCGGCTCGCCGTCCTCGTCCACCTCCCGCTCGGCGACGAGACCGGCCTCGCCCGCGAGGTCGCGGCCGAACTGGACGCCAAGGAGCGCGAGGTGCTCCGCGCGGTCCCGGCGGTGATCGCCACCAGCGAGTGGGCGGTCCGCCGCCTCGTCGCCCACCACGGCCTCGCCCCGGAGAAGGTGCATGTCGCCGCGCCCGGCGCCGACATCGCCCCGCTCGCCTCGGGCACCGACGGCGTCTCCCGGCTGCTGTGCGTGGCCGCCGTGACCCCGCGCAAGGGACAGCACCGGCTGATCGAGGCGCTGGCCACGGTCACCGACCTGCCGTGGAGCTGCGTCTGTGTCGGCGGCCTCGGCCAGGACCCCGAGTACGTCGCCCATCTGCGCGGCCTCATCCGCCGGTACGGCCTGGAGGACCGGCTGGAGCTGGCGGGACCGAAGGCCGGCGCCGAACTGGACGCCAGCTACGCCGCCGCCGACCTGATGGTCCTCACCTCCTACGCCGAGACCTACGGCATGGCGGTCACCGAGGCCCTCGCCCGCGGCATCCCGGTCATCGCGACGGACGTCGGCGGGCTGCCCGAGGCCGTCGGCCGCGCCCCCGACGGCGGAGTGCCCGGCATCCTCGTCCCGCCGGAGGACCCGGCCGCCCTCGCCGCCGAACTGCGCGGCTGGTTCGGCGAGGCGGACGTCCGACGGCGGCTGAAGGCGGCCGCCCGCGGCCGCCGGGCCGCCCTGAACGGCTGGGCGTCCACCGCCCAGAGCCTGGCCGGCGTGCTGAGCCGGCTCCCCAGCGAGCCCCGGAGGGCGGCATGAGGAAGACGACGGCGACCCCCGCGGACCTGGCCCGCCGGATCGGCGGCATCCCGGGCCAGCCCGGCCCGCAGGATCCCGACGAGGTGATCGCCGGCGCCGGCCCCGTGGCCCGCCCCGGCGAACGCCCCACCGTCCGGCTGCGCGAGACCGACGACGAGGAACAGCCCCGGTACGCGCCCGAGTGGCTCGAACTGCGCGAGCCCGCCGACGCGGCGGCACGCGCCCTGGACCTGCTCGACCCGCTGCGCATCCGGCTCGCCAACCTGCCCGGCCGCAGCGGCGGGTTCGCCATCCACGACCTGGGCTGCGGCACCGGCTCGATGGGCCGCTGGCTCGCCCCCCGGCTGGACGGCCCCCAGCACTGGATCCTCCACGACCGCGACCCCTACCTGCTGCACTTCGCGGCCGTCGCCTCGCCCCGCGCCGCCGCCGACGGCAGCCGGGTCACCGTGGAGACCCGGCGCGGCGACGTCGCCCGGCTCACCCCGGACGCCCTGGTCGGCGCCTCGCTGGTGACCGCGTCGGCGCTGCTCGACGTCCTCACCCGCGAGGAGGTCGAGACGCTCGCCGCCGCCTGCGCGGGCGCCGGCTGCCCCGCCCTGCTGACCCTGTCGGTCGCCGGACGCGTCGAGTTCGACACGCCCGACCCGCTGGACGAGGAACTCGCCGCCGCCTTCAACGACCATCAGCGGCGCGGCGGACTGCTCGGCCCCGACTCGGTGAGCGTGGCCTGCGACGCGTTCGGCGCGCACGGCGCCACCGTCAAGGTGCACCCCAGCGCCTGGCGGCTCGGCCCCGAGCACGCCGCCCTCACCGCCCAGTGGCTGCGCGGCTGGGTCGGCGCGGCCGTCGAGCAGCGCCCCGAACTCGCCGAGCGCGCCCAGGCGTACCTGGAGCGGCGGCTCGCCGCCTGCACGGCCGGCGAGCTGCGGGTCGCCGTCCACCACAGCGACCTGCTGGCCCTCGCCCGGCCCAAGGGCGGCGCGTGATGAGTGCCGACACGGTCGGCGCCCGGGCCGAGCCGACGGCACCCCTGCCGTGGACCGACACGGCCGGTCCGACCGACCCGGCCGACGCCGTACGACGGCCCGGGACCGAGCCGTCCGCACTGCGCCGGCTGCTCACCTCCCGCGCCCTGCGCACCCACGGCGGGACGGTCGCCGGGGTCGTCATCCTCGCCGTCCTGCTGTGGCGCATGGGCACCGGCGTCTTCCTGGACGGACTGCGCCGGATCGACGGGCCGACGCTGCTGGTGGCGCTCGGCATCGGCGCCGTCACCACCGTGTTCAGCGCCTGGCGGTGGGCGCTGGTCGCGCGCGGGCTGGGGATCCGGCTGCCGCTGGGCCCGGCCGTCGCCGACTACTACCGCTCGCTGTTCCTGAACGCGGCCCTGCCCGGCGGCATCCTCGGCGACGTCCACCGCGCGGTGCGGCACGGACAGAGCGCCGGTGACGTCGGCCGCGGTGTGCGAGCCGTCGTCCTGGAGCGCACGGCCGGGCAGATCGCGCTCGCCGTCGCCGGAGCGGGGGTGCTGCTCACCCTGCCGTCCCCGGTCAGGGACGAGGTACGGCATCTCGCCCCGCTCGTCCTGCTGGCCGGGGCGGGCGCGCTCGCCGTCGTCCTCGCGGTCCGGATGAACGGCTCGGCCGGACCGGCCCGCGGCGGCCGGATCCGCGCGTTCCTCGCCGAGGCCCGCGAGGGACTGCTGTCCCGGCGCAACGGCCCCGGGGTCGCGCTGTCGTCCCTGGTCGTGCTGGCCGGGCACCTCGGGATGTTCGTGGTGGCCGCCCGGGTCGCCGGCTCCACCGCTTCCGTGCTCGCCCTGCTGCCGATCGCGGTCCTCGCGCTGCTCGCGATGGGCCTGCCGCTGAACGTCGGCGGCTGGGGGCCCCGGGAGGGCGTCACCGCCTGGGCGTTCGGCGCCGCGGGCCTCGGCGCGGGCACCGGCTTCGCGGTCTCCGTGGTGTACGGCGTGCTGAGCTTCGTCGCCGCGCTGCCGGGCCTGGCCGTCCTGGTCGCCCGCTGGTACACGGGCCTGCGCGCCGACGCCGCGAAGAAGACCGGCGAGCCGGCCTACGCGGAAGCGGAAGCCGCGTCGCCGTCCTCCGAAGTGCCGTCGGCGCCGGGGGTGTTCGAGCTGTCCGCGGTCATCAGCGAGAAATACGTCCCGAAGGACTCCGCGAAACTCGCCAGGAGTTCCTTCCCCTTTTCCGCCGACCCCAGGGAAGGACGGCCGATGACGCCCGAATCGGTATAGGCGGACATTCCCAGCGTGAGCAGATGGCGACGGTCGTCCGCGACGAAATCCGCGGACTCATGGCCGGGCCGGACGAGTTCGGGATGGGCGTGCAGCAGGATCGAGGTCTCGATCTCCCCGGCGTGCATGTCGGTCAGCAGCGAGGTCTCCACCCCGGACCGCACCCGCGCCGCCTCCCAGTCCTCCGGGGCCGGGAAGAGCGCCATCCGCTCACCGCGGGCGGAGGACTCCTGGACCGCGTTGCCCAGGACGTAGTTCCCGCCGTGTCCGTTGACCAGCACCAGGGCCTCGACGCCCGAGCGGCGCAACGACGCCGCGATGTCCCGTACCACCGCGTGAAGGGTCACGGAGGAGATGCTGACGGTCCCAGGCCAGGCCGCGTGCTCGTGCGAGCAGGCGATGGTCACCGGCGGAAGGAGGTGCACCGGGTATGCCTCGGCGATCTCCCGGGCGATGGCACAGGCGACGAGCGTGTCCGTGGCCAACGGCAGGTACGGCCCGTGCTGTTCGAAGCTTCCGACGGGCAGCACCGCCACCTGGACGGGCGCACCGGCCCCGCGGGCCCGGACGTCCTCGGTGGTGTCCGCGGGCAGCGGACCGTACGCCGCCGTCCTCATCTCCGAACCACTCATCTTGTCCCGGCCTTTCGTCTCCGCTTAGGAATCAGATCATGACAGAGAACATCGGCGTACTCGGCACCAAGACCTCGCAGCGCACCGGAGTGGAACGCGTCGTGAACGCGCCGCTGCCCACCGTGTACGGCAAATTCCAGGCCGTGGGATACCTCGACCACGACCGCGGCGACGAACAAGTGGCCTTGGTCTACGGCGAGATCGGCAGCGAGGGCGTGCTGACCCGGCTGCACTCCGAGTGCCTGACCGGTGACGCGTTCGGCTCCCAGCACTGCGAGTGCGGCGACCAGTTGGAGTCCGCGCTGCGGGCCGTCGTCGCCGAGGGCAGCGGCATAGTCGTCTATCTGCGCGGACACGAGGGCCGGGGCATCGGCCTGCTCGGCAAGCTGCGGGCGATGGCCCTCCAGGCCGAGGGCCTGGACACCGTCGAGGCGAACGTCGCGCTCGGCTTCCCGGTCGACGCCCGCGACTACAAGGTGGCCGCCGAGATGCTCCGCGACCTGGGCGTGCGCTCGGTGCGGCTGATGTCGAACAACCCGCGCAAGCGCGAGGCGCTCGTGGACAACGGCATCCAGGTCGCCGAGGAGGTGCCGCTGCTGATCGAGCCGTGCGAGAACAACATCACCTATCTGCGCACCAAGCGGGAGCGCCTCGACCACCGGCTGCCCCACCTGGACGCGGTGGCGCACTGGTCCTGAGCGGCCTTTCGGCCGTCGCCCGGCGGACGCGAGCCAGAGGTCCCCGGCTCGGGGGGATCCGGGCCCCGCGCGGGTAGGGATCACGACGGCCATGGCACGCACCGGTCATGGCATACGCCGGTCACGGCGTACCCCGTCATGGCACACGTCGGCCCCCGGCCGGTACCCGGTCCGGCAACAGGCCGGGTACCCCGCCCGACACCGGGCCGGTACCCGGGCCGGGGCCGACGCCGAAAGGAGCCGCCCGCGTGGACACGTATGCCTCGGTCGTCGTCATCGGCGGCGGAGTGATGGGCACGAGCATCGCCTACCACCTGGCCGCCGCCGGGGTGCGGGACGTCCTGCTGGTGGAGCGCGACGAACTCGCCGCCGGATCGACCTCGAAGGCCGCGGGCGGCGTCCGCGCCCAGTTCTCCGACGAACTGAACATCCGGCTCGGGGCCCGCAGCCTGGAGGCGTTCGCCCGGTTCGGGCAGGACATCGGCCACGACATCGGACTGCGCCGGGTCGGCTATCTCTTCCTCCTCTCCACCCCCGAGGAGGTCGCCTCCTTCGAGGCGAGCATCCGGCTCCAGAACGCGCTGGGCGTCCCCAGCCGCCTCGTCGACCCGGCCGAGGCCCGCCGGCTCTCCCCGCTGATCCGCACCGAAGGACTGCTGGCCGCCGCGTTCTCGCCCGACGACGGCCACTGCACCCCCGAGGCCGTCGTGCACGGCTACGCGGCCGCCGCCCGCCGCCACGGCGCCCAGATCCTGCGGCACACCGCCGTCACCGGCATCGAGACCAGGGGCGGCGCCATCACCGCCGTCACCACCCCGCTCGGCCGCATCAGCACCGGCACGGTGATCTGCGCGGCCGGTGCCTGGTCCCGGGCCGTCGGCGCCATGGCCGGCGTGGACCTGCCGGTGCAGCCGCTGCGCCGGCAGATCGCGGTCACCGAACCCGTCCCCGGACTGCCGCCCGGTCTGCCCATGACCATCGACTTCACCAGCACCCTCTACTTCCACGCCGAGGGCCCCGGACTCCTCGTCGGCATGTCCGACCCGGACGAGCGTCCCGGCTTCGCCACCGACCCCCACGACCGCTGGATCCCGCGCCTCGCCGCCGCCATGCAGCACCGCGCGCCGTCCCTGCTCGACCTGCGCCGCACCGGCGGCTGGGCGGGCCTGTACGAGGTCACCCCGGACCACAACGCCCTGATCGGCGAGGCCACTTCGGTCTCCCGCTTCCTGTACGCCACCGGCTTCTCCGGCCACGGTTTCCTCCAGGGACCCGCCGTCGGCGAGGTCGTCCGCGACCTGTACCTCGGCCGCGTACCCTTCGTGGACGTCACCCCCCTGAGCGCCGGCCGGTTCGCGGCCGACGCCCCGCGTCCGGAGGTCAACCGCGTATGACCGCCCTGCACCTGTGGCTGCGCCACGAGGTCCGTTCCACCGAACGCCGCACCCCGGTCGTCCCCGACGACGCCCGCCGGCTGATCGGATCCGGCGTACGGCTCACGGTCGAGGACTCCCCGCAACGCGTCTTCCCGGCCGAGGAGTACGAGGCCGTCGGCGCCCGGATCGCCCCCGCGGGCTCCTGGGTCTCCGCGCCGGCCGACGCCGTGATCCTCGGGCTCAAGGAACTCCCCGACGAACCGCCCCGATTGACGCACCGTCACATCTTCTTCGGGCACGCCTACAAGCGGCAGCCCGGCGCCGCCGACCTGCTGCGCCGCTTCACCGCCGGGGGAGGGGCCCTCCTCGACCTGGAGTACCTCGTCGACGACCAGGGACGGCGCCTCGCCGCCTTCGGCCACTGGGCGGGCTACCTCGGCGCCGCCCTCGCCGTGCTCCAGGAGCGCGACCGGCTGACCACACCCCTGCGGCCCACCGGCAAGGACGAGCTGGACGCCCTCCTGCGCCCGGCCCCCGGCGACGCGGAGTTCACCGCCCTCGTCGTCGGCGCCCTGGGCCGCAGCGGCCGGGGCGCCCGCGCCGCGTTGGCCACGGCCGGCGTCGAGCCCACCGGCTGGGACCTCGCCGAGACCCGCGACCTGGACCGCCAGGCCCTGCTCGACCACGACGTCCTGGTCAACTGTGTCCTCGCCACCACCCCCGTACCGCCGTTCGTCCGCCCGGCGGACCTCGCCGACCCGGCCCGCCGGCTGCGCACCGTCTCCGACGTCACCTGCGACGTCGGCTCGCCCCTCAACGTGCTGCCCGTCTACGACCGCACCACCGAGTGGACGGACCCGGTACGGCGCCTCACCGACGACCCTCCGCTCGATCTGATCGCGATCGACAACCTGCCGTCGCTGCTGCCGCGCGAGTCCGCCACCGACTTCTCGCGCGACCTGCTGCCCGCCCTGCTCGACTTCGACGGCGCCCCGTGGGACCGCTGCCTGGAACGATTCCACCGGGCGTGCGGTGAACAACTGGGGGTCGAGGAAGGCGCGTCCGGCCGTGTCTGAGCCGAGGGTCCCCGCGAGCGGCACCGTCCACTGGATCGGCGCCGGACTCTCCACCGGCAGCGGCCTCGCCGACCTGTGCGCACGCGCCGCCCGGGTCCGGCTGTGGCACCGCACGGCCGAGCGGGCGGTGCGGGCGCTCGACGCGCTCGGCCTCACCGGACGCGCCGAGCCGCGCGCGTACACGCTTCCGGCGCTCACCGCCGAACTGGCGCCCGGGGACGTCGTCGTGTCGATGCTCCCCGCGCCCGCACACGCCCCGCTGCTCGCCGCGTGCGTGGCGGGGCGGGCCCACTTCGCGTGCTCCAGCTATGTCTCCGACGCGGTCCTGGAGCAGGTGCCGGCCGCCGGGCGGGCCGGGATCACCGTCCTGACCGAGGCCGGACTCGACCCCGGCATCGACCATCTCCTCGCCCACGACCTGGTCGCCCGCGCCCGGTCGGCGATCGGCGCCGACACCCCGGCCTCGTACCGGCTGACCTCGTACTGCGGCGGCGTCCCGGCGGTCCCGGACGCCTTCCGCTACCGGTTCAGTTGGGCGCCGCTCGGCGTGCTGAACGCCCTGCGCTCGCCCGCCCGGTACATCGAGGACGGCGCCGAGACGGTGGCCGCGCGGCCCTGGGAGGCGACCCGTCGGCAGACCGTCGGCGGGGAGACCTTCGAGGTGTACCCCAACCGGGACAGCGTGCCCTTCGTCGAGCAGTACGGGCTGCCCGCGGCCTGGCGGGCGGATACCCTCGTGCGCGGCACCCTGCGCCTCGACGGCTGGCTGCGGGCCTGGGAGCCGGTGTTCGAGGAGCTGAGGGCGGGCGACGACGAGCGGATCGCCGCCCTGGCACGGGAGTTGGCGGCCGCCCATCCGACCACGGACGCCGACCGGGACCGGGTCGTGCTCGCGGTGTCGCTGGAGGCCGACGCGGGCGGCGGCCGGGTGTGGTCGGGGAGCCGGCTCCTCGACCTGGTGGGCGACGAGCGGGAGAGCGCGATGGCGCGGTGCGTGTCGCGCACCCTCGCGCTCGGAGTCCGTCACATCCTGGACGGCGGTCTTCCGGCGGGCCTGAACCGGGCGGCCGAGACCCCGGAGCGCTCCGCGGTGTGGCTGCGCGAACTCGCCGCAGAGGGGCTGGAGTTCAGTCCGTCACCGCTTCGTGGACCAGCCGTTTGAGGTCGGGGTAGAGCTTCAGCGACCGTCTCGGTCTGAGCTGGGTCAGGAACTGCACGCTCAGGTCGCGGCTCGGGTCGATCCAGAAGGTGGTGGTGGCGACGCCGCTCCAGCCGTAGGTGCCGAGCCCCGAGGGGGCCTGGGTGCGCTCAGGGTCGACGACCACGGAGACGCCCAGGCCGAAGCCGACGCCGTCGTTGCCCGGTTCGTCGTGGGCGGGGCGGCTGCCGAAGGCGCGCAGGTCGGCGTTGTCCGGCAGATGGTTGCGGGTCATCAGGTCGACCGTCTCCGGGGCGAGCAACCGGACGCCGTCCAAGGTGCCGCGGCGGCGCAGCAGTTCGCTGAAGCGGTGGATGTCGTAGGCGGTCGCGACCATGCCGCCGCTGCCCGACAGGAAGCGGGGGCGGCCGGTCAGCGGCAGTCCGGCGATCGGCTCGATGCCGCCGGTGTCGGAGTCGCCGTACAGCTCGGCCAGGCGGGGTGTCCGGTCGGGGGTGACGTGGAAGCCGGCGTCGGGCATGCCGAGCGGGCGGAAGATCCGTTCGGTGAGGAAGGTGTCGAGGGGCTGCCCGGAGACCACCTCGATGATCCGGCCGAGGACATTGGTGGCGACCGAGTAGTTCCACTGGGTGCCCGGTTCGAACTGGAGCGGCAGGCGCGCGTACGCGTCGACGGTCTCGGCGAGATCGGAGCCGGGCAGCACCGCCGACTCCAGACCGGCCTCGCGGTACAGGGCGTCGACGGGGTGGCAGTGGTAGAAGGCGAAGGTGAGGCCCGCGGTGTGGGTCATCAGATGCCGTACCAGCAGCGGCTGTTCGGCGGGGCGGGTGGTCAGTCCGGTGCCGGAGCCGCCCGCGTACACGCGCCGGCCGGCGAAGGCCGGGAGGTGGTCGGCGACCGGGTCGTCCAGCCCCAGCCGGCCCTCCTCCATCAGGATCAGCGCGGCGACCGAGGTGACGGGCTTGGTCATCGAGTAGATGCGGTACAGGGTGTCCGCCTCGACGGGCAGCCCCCGGGCGACGTCACGGTGGCCGTGCGTGGTGAGGTGCGCGACGCGGCCGCCCCGGGAGACGGCCAGCAGGAACCCGGGCAGCCGCCCCTCGTCCACGAGATGGGCCACATGCTGGTCGAGACGGTCCAGCGCCTTCGCGTCCAGTCCGACCTCGGCCGGGTCGGCCTCTTGCCGCAGCAGTGCCATCGTTTACCTCCGGTGCGCTCGTGCGAGGTACGGTCCGGCCGGTCACGCCGGACGATCTCAGTGCCCATCGTTGCCCAGGGATCGGGTGTAGGGACCCGTTTCCCGCCCGTGCCCCGTGTGGGGTGCATCGCTCTGTGCGGCCCGTGGAGCGGCTGGTGCACCGGCCCCGACGTGCGGTGAACGCCCGGGCAGGGCCCGGCAGACCGGCAGGGCGGCCAGCGCCGCGACCGCCAGCAGCACCAGCGGTGAGCGGTCCGCGCCGGTGGCCATCAGCACGGTCGCCGCCGCCACGCCCAGCGCGGGTCCGACGTTCATCGCCGTCTGCTGCAACCCGCCCGCCACCCCGGCCGACGCCACGGGGGCCTGGCGTACGACGACATGGGTGGCCGCGACCATCACCGTGCCGAACCCGGCGCCGGCCAGCGCGAATCCGGCGCAGAACAGGACCGGTCCCGGGGCCGCGGCAAGGACGAGCAGACCGGCGGCGAGCAGGACGGTGGCCCCCGTGACCGTGACGCGGGCCCCGGCCCGGCGCAGCAGGACGGCCGACACCTGCGCGGCGCCGATCAGCAGCACCGGCAGGGGCAGGGCGAGCAGGGCGCTGTGCAGCGGGGTGAGGCCGAGGTCGTCCTGAAGGACGTAGACGCAGGCGAACAGGCCGCCGTTGAGGGCCGCCGACACCGTGACCAGCAGCAGGAGCGCGGCGCCGACGGCGGGGGAGCCGATGACGTCCGGCGGCAGCGACGGCGCGGGGGCGCGGCGTTCGTGCCGGACGAAGGCCGCCCCGGCGAGCAGGGCCGCGGGCGCCGACCAGGTCAGGTGCGGGAGGGTGACGAGGGTGTGCACCAGGCAGGCCAGGGAGGTGCCGAGCAGGAGGGCGCCGGGAATATCCAGGGGGCCGGCGGCAGACTGTCGCGACTCCTTGACTCCGGCCGCAGGTAGCCGTTCCTGCCGCCGAGCCAGGGCGAGGGTGCCGAAGAACAGGGTGGGGCCGAGGTTCAGCAGGAACACCGACCGCCAGCCGAACTCCGTGGCGAGCGCCCCGCCGACCACCGGCCCCGCGGCCGCCGCCACCCCGATCGCCGCCGTCCGTACGGCGATCGGCATGCGCAGCCGGTCCGGCGGGAAGGCGGCGCGCAGCATCCCGAGGGTGGCCGGTTGCAGCAGCGCCCCGAACACCCCCTGCACCACCCGCAGTCCGATCACCCAGCGCACGTCGGGCGCCGCCACGATGCCCGCCGACGCGGCGCCGAAGCCGAGCATGCCGACACCGAAGACCCGGCGGTGTCCGTAGCGGTCGCCGAGTCGTCCGGCGAACACCAACAGGGCCGCCACGGCGACGAGATAGCCGGTCCCGGTCCACTGGACCTGGGCGACCGAGGCGTGCAGATCGTGGCGCAGGGTGGGCTGGGCGACGGTGAGCGCGGTGCCGTCGAGCGCGACGATCGCGGCACCCGCCACACTGCTCGCCAAGGTCAGGGCCCGCCTCACCTGCCGTCCTCCGGTCCGAGGTGCGCGGTCAGCGCGGTGCGCAGCAGCGGGGTGAAGTCGTCGGCGCCGGTGGCGAGTTGGAGGCTGCCCCAGCCCCAGAGCTGGGCGATGCCGTGCAGGTTCGCCCACAGGGCGGCGGCGACCGCGCGGGCCTCGGAGGGGGACGACTCGGGTCCGCGGACCCGGCCGACCAGATCCACCAGGACGCCGAACAGCGGCAGGCTGGTGTCCCGCAGCCGCAGATGACCGCTCTCCAGCAGATCATGACGGAACATCAGCTCGTACATGCCGGGGTTGTCGAGCGCGAAGTCCAGGTAGGTGCGCCCCAGTTCGGAGAGCTGGGCGCGCGGGACCGCGGTGCCGTCGCCGACGGCCGTGGTCACCCGGACGGCCAGCTCGGTGAAGCCGCGGCGGGCGATGGCCGACAGCAGCTCCAGATGCGTGGGGAAGTAGCGGCGCGGCGCCCCGTGCGAGACACCGGCGCGGCGGGCGATCTCCCGCAGTGTCAGCGCGCCGGCCCCCTCCAGGGCCACCAGGTCCACGCCGACGTCGACCAGACGGGTGCGCAGGTCGGGGCCCGGCTTCTCGGCATCGCTCATAGACACTGTCTACCAAGCGAAGGTAGACAGTGTCTACCCGTGGAGCGCGGGAATGTGACACGGGCGGCACTCCGTTGTGCGGGACATGACTCAGGACACGACACGACACGCGCTGCTCGCCCTGCTCTCGAAGGGCCGCAGCGGCGTACTGGTCACCCTCAAGCGCGACGGGCGGCCCCAGTTGTCGAACGTCAGCCACCACTACTACCCGGACGAGGAGGTCGTCCGGATCTCCGTCACCGACGGCCGCGCCAAGACCCGCAACCTGCGCCGCGATCCGCGCGCGTCCTTCCACGTCACCACCCCGGACCACGGCGCGTACACGGTCGTCGAGGCCACCGCCGAGCTGACCCCGGTCGCCGAGGATCCCTACGACGCCACCGTGGAGGAACTCGTGCGCCTGTACCGGGACGTCCTGGGCGAGCACCCCGACTGGGAGGACTACCGCGCCGCGATGGTCCGCGACCGCCGTCTGGTGGTGCGGCTGCGGGTGGAGCGCGCGTACGGGATCCCTACGGCCGGCTGACGGTCCTCACTGCCGGCTGACGGTCCTCGTCACACCCGCCAGGACGGTCGTCGCCAGGATCCAGCCGGTGATGACCAGGACGTACGCCAGGGTCCGGTACCCGCCGGTCGGGGCGAACGCGCTCTCCTGCCCGAAGGAGATCACCGGCAGCAGCAGGTCCAGCGTGTAGAACACCGGGTCGAACTCCGGTGCCTCGTCCGGCTTGAGCGGCGGCGGATGGTGTCCGGCGAAGGCGAGCGAGCCGACCGCGAGCAGGGACAGCAGCCAGCCCGCGGCCCGCAGCGGGCGGAAGCCGTAGCCGACGGCCGCGTCCTGGAGCCTGCCCCACACCCGCCCGTACCAGGGGAGCGTGGAGCGGCGGCGGCGCTGCTTGGCGAGCTGGACCAGCCGGGCCGCCTGGTCGTCGCCGATCCGCCGGTACGCGGCCGTCAACTGCTCGTAGGCGTGCGGGTCGAAGCCCTCGCCGTCGCGCTCCAGCATCGGCAGCCGGCGCTCGGCGGGCTCGTGCGGCGTCAGGAAGGTGTACGTGAGATCGAGCAGGCGCACCTGGTCGGGCAGCATCGCCGGGTCCAGGTCGAGCTGGTTGATCTCGGCCCGCCGCAGGTTCAGCATGCCCTGGACCCGCGGGCCCCGGCCCAGCCAGAACTCGCCGATCACACTGCTGCTGATCCGCAGCGCGGTGCCGCCCGGGTTGGACAGCCGGGCGTCCAGCAGATCGACGCGGCCGGGTATCCGGGCGCCGCGCAGTTCGATCCGGCCCTCGGCGCGCAGCCTGCGGGCGAGCAGATTGGCGCCGATCTCGACGGCCTCCGCCTCCACGACGGTCCGGCCCGGATGGGACAGGTCGGCGTCCTCCAGATCGAGCGAACCGGCGACACCGGCGCCGTCGAGCCGGACCGCGCCCCGGGCGCGCAGGCCGCGGGCGCACAGGTCGTCGTCCACGGAGATCTGGTTGAGCTGGAGCACCGGAGCGGGCCCGCCCTCGGGGAGGATCTCCACGTCCTCCAGGAACAGCGCCCCGGCGATCTGCGCCCCGTCGAGCCGCACGGGCCCGTCGAAACGGCAGCGCGTGAGCCGCAGGCTGCCGTCGATCCGGCTCCGGGTCATCGACAGACCGGGCATCTCGGAGTCGCGCAGGCTCAGATAGCGCACATGGGCGCCGGTGAGGTCCGGCGGGGCCGTGAAACGGCAGTCGGTGAGGTGGACGACGCTGTCGACGGTGGCGTACCGCAGGTCCAGCGCGCCGGTGATCCGGGCGCCGCGGACCTTCACGGCGGCTATCTCCCCGGGCTCCCGGGGCCCGTTGAGGAGCAGCGCCCGCAACACCGAGGCCCGCACGGTCCGTTCGGTGCCTTCGCCGTCGTCACGGAAGTCCACCTCCGCGCCCGTGGCGAAGGCCCGCCATACGCGCCGCTCGGCCGGTGTCAGATCGTCGATCTCCATCAGCCGCGACTCTGACGGGCCCTCAGGGCGGTGTCAACCTGCCGTGGGCGCAGGCCGCTTGGCGTCGCCCGGCCGACATGGGCGATCGGCCCCGTGCTCGCCCCGGCCGCCCGGCCGGACGCGCACTCGGCGAGCCACCCGGTCTTCTCGGGCGGCCGGCGAGACGACCGCCGGGGCGGCCACCGGTCCGGCGGTCGCCCCGACGGCAAGCGGCAAAGCCCGTTGTCCTACTCCTTCACCGCCTCGACCGCGTGCCCGCCGAACTGGTTGCGCAGCGCCGCGATCATCTTCATCTGCGGGGAGTCGTCCTGGCGCGAGCTGAAGCGGGCGAACAGCGAGGCGGTGATGGCGGGCAGCGGGACCGCGTTGTCGATCGCGGCCTCGACCGTCCAGCGGCCCTCGCCCGAGTCCTGGGCCCAGCCGCGCAGCTTGTCGAGGTGCTCGTCCTCGTCGAGGGCGTTGACCGCGAGGTCGAGCAGCCAGGAGCGGATGACGGTGCCCTCCTGCCAGGACCGGAAGACCTCGCGCACGTCCGTGACGGAGTCCACCTTCTCCAGCAGCTCCCAGCCCTCGGCGTAGGCCTGCATCATGGCGTACTCGATGCCGTTGTGGACCATCTTCGAGAAGTGCCCGGCGCCCACCTTGCCCGCGTGGACATAGCCGTACGGGCCGTCGGGCTTGAGGGCGTCGAAGATCGGCCGGAGCCGGTCGACGTGCTCGCTGTCGCCGCCGACCATCAGGGCGTAGCCGTTCTCCAGGCCCCACACACCGCCGGAGACACCGGCGTCCACGAAGCCGATGCCCTTGGCGCCGAGTTCGGCGGCGTGCTTCTCGTCGTCCGTCCAGCGGGAGTTGCCGCCGTCCACGACGGTGTCGCCGGCCTCCAGCAGGCCGCCGAGTTCGTCGATGACGGACTGGGTGGCGGCGCCGGCCGGGACCATCACCCAGACGGTGCGCGGCGCGTCGAGCCGCTCGACCAGTTCCGCGAGGTCCTGGACGTCGGTGAGGTCGGGGTTGCGGTCGTAACCGACGACGGTGTGGCCGGCGCGGCGGATCCGCTCGCGCATGTTGCCGCCCATCTTGCCGAGACCAATCAGACCGAGCTGCATGTCAGTTCACTACTTCCTGAGTTCGCGGTAGGCGGCCACGAGGGCGGCGGTGGAGGGGTCGAGACCGGGGACGTCGGCGCCGTCGGTCAGGGCGGGTTCGACGCGCTTGGCGAGGACCTTGCCGAGTTCCACGCCCCACTGGTCGAAGGAGTCGATGTTCCAGACGGCGCCCTGGACGAACACCTTGTGCTCGTAGAGGGCGATGAGCTGGCCGAGGACCGACGGGGTCAGCTCGCGGGCGAGGATCGTGGTCGTCGGGTGGTCGCCCTTGAAGGTCTTGTGGGCGACCAGTTCCTCGGGCACGCCCTCCGCACGGACCTCGTCGGGTGTCTTGCCGAAGGCCAGCGCCTGTGTCTGCGCGAAGAAGTTCGCCATCAACAGGTCGTGCTGCGCGGCGAGTTCACCGCTCAGCTCGCCGACCGGGCGGGCGAAGCCGATGAAGTCCGCCGGGATCAGCTTCGTGCCCTGGTGGATCAACTGGTAGTAGGCGTGCTGCCCGTTGGTGCCCGGAGTGCCCCACACCACCGGCCCGGTCTGCCACCGCACGGGCCGGCCCTCACGGTCCACCGACTTGCCGTTGGACTCCATGTCGAGCTGCTGGAGATAGGCGGTGAACTTGGACAGGTAGTGCGAGTACGGCAGCACCGCGTGCGACTGGGCGTCGAAGAAGTTGCCGTACCAGATGCCCAACAGGCCCAGAAGCAGCGGGACGTTGGACTCGGCGGGCGCCGTGCGGAAGTGCTCGTCCACGAGGTGGAAGCCGTCGAGCAGCTCCCGGAAGTTCGCCGGGCCGATGGCCAGCATCAGCGACAGGCCGATCGCCGAGTCGAAGGAGTAGCGGCCGCCGACCCAGTCCCAGAACTCGAACATGTTCGCCGTGTCGATGCCGAAGTCCGCGACCTTCTCGGCGTTGGTCGACAGCGCGACGAAGTGCTTCGCCACGGCCTTGTCGTCCCCGCCGAGACCGTCGACCAGCCAGGAGCGGGCCGAGGTGGCGTTGGTGATCGTCTCGATGGTGGTGAAGGTCTTCGACGCGACGACGAAGAGCGTCTCGGCCGGGTCCAGGTCGCGGACCGCCTCGTGCAGGTCGGCGCCGTCCACGTTCGACACGAACCGGAAGGTCAGCGAGCGGTCGGTGTACGCGCGCAGCGCCTCGTAGGCCATCGCGGGGCCGAGGTCGGAGCCGCCGATGCCGATGTTGACGACGTTCCTGATGCGTTTGCCGGTGTGGCCGGTCCAGTGCCCGGAGCGGACCTCCTTCGCGAAGGTGGTCATCCGGTCGACGACCCGGTGCACCTTGGGCACGACGTTCTCGCCGTCGACCTCGATCACCGCCTCGCGCGGGGCGCGCAGGGCGGTGTGCAGGACCGCGCGGTCCTCGGTGGTGTTGATCCGCTCGCCGCGGAACATGGCGTCCCGCAGCCCGAACACATCGGTGGCGACGGCGAGTTCCTGGAGCAGGGCCAGCGTCTCGTCGGTCACCAGGTTCTTCGACCAGTCGACGAGGAGATCGCCGACGCGCACCACGTACCGCTCCGCGCGCCCGGGGTCCGTCGCGAACAGCTCACGCAGCCCCGCGTGCCACCGGGCCCGGTGGTCCTCCAGAGCGGTCCACTCGGGCCGCCGGACGAGCAGGGGGGTCTCAGGCATGGGAGGCGGTCTCCTTGGTGCCCTCGCCCCGCAGGGCGACGGCGTACATCTCGTCCGCGTCGAGGCGCCGCAGCTCCTCGGCGATGAGTTCGGAGGTCGTGCGGACCTTCAGCGCCAGGGTGCGCGAGGGCTGGCCGGGCAGGGACAGCGTGGCCAGGGGGCCCTCGGGGCGGTCGATGACGATGTCGCCGTCCGCGGTGCCCAGGCGCACGGCAGTGACGACCGGCCCCGCGGTGACGACCCGGTCGATCGTGACGCCGAGCCGCGCCTCCAGCCAGCGCGCCAGCAGCTCGGCGGCCGGGTTGTCGGCCTCGGCCTCCACCGCGCCCGAGACGATCGGCACCCGCGCCTGGTCCAGGGCGGCCGCCAGCATCGAGCGCCACGGGGTCAGCCGGGTCCAGGCGAGGTCGGTGTCGCCGGGGGCGTAGGTGCGGATCCGGGCCCGCAGCGCCTCCAGCGGGTTCTCCACGGCGTACAGATCGGTGATCCGGCGCTGGGCCAGCGCGCCCAGCGGGTCCTTCGACGGGTTCTCGGGGGCGTCCACCGGCCACCAGACGACGACCGGGGCGTCCGGGAGCAGCAGCGGCAGCACCACCGAGTCGGCGTGGTCGGACACCTCGCCGTAGGTGCGCAGGACGACCGTCTCGCCGGTGCCGGCCTCCGAGCCCACCCGGACCTCGGCGTCCAGCCGTGACCGCGTGCGCTCCCGAGGGGTGCGGGCGTGCCGCTTGATCACGACGAGGGTGCGCGAGGGGTGCTCGTGGGACGCCTCCTCGGCGGCCTTGATCGCGTCGTAGGCGTTCTCCTCGTCCGTGACGATCACCATCGTCAGGACCATGCCCACCGCGGGGGTGCCGATGGCGCGGCGCCCCTTCACCAGCGCCTTGTTGATCTTGCTTGCCGTGGTGTCGGTCAGGTCGATCTTCATGGCCTGCGCCAGCTCCGTCCGTCTCGTGCGAGCATCTCGTCGGCTTCCTCGGGTCCCCAGCTCCCCGAGGCGTACTGCGCCGGCTTGCCGTGTGTCGCCCAGTACTCCTCGATCGGGTCGAGGATCTTCCACGACTCTTCCACTTCCTGGTGACGCGGGAACAGGTTGGCGTCGCCGAGCAGCACGTCCAGGATGAGCCGCTCGTACGCCTCCGGGCTGGACTCCGTGAAGGACTCGCCGTACGCGAAGTCCATCGTGACGTCCCGGATCTCCATCGAGGTGCCCGGCACCTTGGAGCCGAAGCGCACGGTGATGCCCTCGTCGGGCTGGACGCGGATGACGATGGCGTTCTGGCCCAGCTCCTCGGTGGCCGTCGAGTCGAACGGCGAGTGCGGGGCCCGCTGGAAGACGACGGCGATCTCGGTGACCCGGCGGCCGAGCCGCTTGCCGGTGCGCAGATAGAACGGCACGCCCGCCCAGCGGCGATTGTCGATGTTCAGCTTCACCGCGGCGAAGGTGTCGGTCGTGGAGGCCGGGTCGGTGCCCTCCTCCTCCAGATAGCCGCGCACCTTCTCGCCGCCCTGCCAGGCGGCCGCGTACTGCGCGCGCACGGTGTGCCGGCCCAGGTCCTCCGGCACCTTCACGGCCTTGAGCACCTTGAGCTTCTCGGTGAGCAGCGCGTCCGCGTCGAAGGAGGCGGGCTCCTCCATGGCGGTGAGGGCCATGAGCTGGAGGAGGTGGTTCTGGATGACGTCACGGGCGGCGCCGATGCCGTCGTAGTAGCCGGCGCGGCCGCCGATGCCGATGTCCTCGGCCATCGTGATCTGCACGTGGTCCACGAAGGACCGGTTCCAGATCGGCTCGAACATCGTGTTGGCGAACCGCAGCGCCAGGATGTTCTGGACGGTCTCCTTGCCCAGGTAGTGGTCGATCCGGAACACCTGGTCCGGTTCGAACACGTCGTGCACGACCGCGTTCAGCTCACGGGCGCTCGCCAGATCGTGCCCGAACGGCTTCTCGATGACCGCCCGCCGCCAGGAGCCGTCCGGCGCCTTGGCCAGCCCGTGCTTCTTGAGCTGCTCCACGACCTTGGGGAAGAACTTCGGCGGCACCGAGAGGTAGAAGGCGAAGTTGCCGCCGGTGCCCTGGGAGGCGTCCAGCTCCTCCACGGCCTTCCTGAGCTGCTCGAACGCCTCGTCGTCGGAGAAGTCGCCGGGGATGAACCGCATGCCCTCGGCGAGCTGCTGCCAGACCTCCTCGCGGAACGGCGTGCGCGCGTGCTCACGGACCGCGTCGTGGACGATCTGCGCGAAGTCCTCGTCCTCCCAGTCCCGGCGGGCGAACCCGACGAGCGAGAAGCCCGGCGGCAGCAGACCGCGGTTGGCGAGGTCGTAGACGGCCGGCATCAGCTTCTTGCGGGACAGATCGCCCGTCACCCCGAAGATGACCAGGCCCGACGGTCCTGCGATACGGGGCAGACGCCGGTCTCGGGGGTCCCGCAGCGGGTTGTCCCACACAGGGATGGTGCTCATTCCGCGTCAGCTCCCTTGTTCACGTCGGCTGCCCTGCTCGTCAGCGACTTCGTGACCGTGCTCAGCAAGTCCTCCCACGCCGCCTCGAACTTGGCGACCCCGTCGTCCTCCAGACGGGTGACCACCTCGTCGTACGAGATGCCCAGAGCGGCTACGGCGTCCAGGTCGGCGCGGGCCCGTTCGTAGCCGCCGGTCACCGTGTCGCCGGTGATGTCGCCGTGGTCGGCGGTGGCGTCCAGGGTGGCCTCGGGCATGGTGTTGACCGTGCCCGGGGCGACCAGGTCCTCCACGTACAGGGTGTCCTTGTAGGCGGGATCCTTCACCCCGGTGGACGCCCACAGCGGACGCTGCGGACGGGCGCCGGCCTGCTCCAGCGCCGCCCAGCGGGGGCCCGCGAGGACCTCCTCGTACGCCTGGTAGGCCAGTCGCGCGTTGGCGAGCGCGGCCCGGCCCCTGAGCGCGAGCGCCGGTTCGGTGCCGAGGGCGGTCAGCCGCTTGTCGATCTCGGCGTCCACCCGGGAGACGAAGAAGGACGCCACGGAGTGGACCGTGGACAGATCGATCCCGGCGGCCCGGGCCCGCTCCAGACCGGCGAGATAGGCGTCCATGACCGCGCGGTAGCGCTCCAGCGAGAAGATCAGCGTGACGTTGACGCTGATCCCGAGGCCGACGACCTCGGTGATCGCGGGCAGGCCCGCCTTCGTCGCCGGGATCTTGATCATCACGTTGGGGCGGTCGACCAGCCAGGCGAGCTGCCTGGCCTCGGCGACGGTGGCCGCCGTGTCGTGGGCGAGGCGCGGGTCGACCTCGATGGAGACCCGGCCGTCGCGGCCGTCCGTCGTCGTGTACGTGTCGTGCAGCAGATCGGCGGCGGCCCGTACGTCGGCGGTCGTCATCATCCGTACGGCCTCGTCCACCGTGACCCCGCGCACGGCCAGGTCGGCGAGCTGGTCCTCGTAGCCCTCGCCGGAGCCGATGGCGGCCTGGAAGATGGACGGGTTCGTGGTGACACCGACGACGTTCCGCGTGGCGATCAGCGCGGCCAGGTTGCCGGTGCGGATCCGCTCGCGCGACAGGTCGTCCAGCCAGATCGAGACGCCTTCCTCGGTCAGGCGCTTCAGGGCTTCCGCGGGTGCGGGCGCTTCGGTCACTGTGATCATCTTCTTTCCGGCAGCGGCTCGGGCGCGTTCAAAAGTAAAAGTCTGACTTTTGCGGGGGTAGGTCTTCCTGTGTCAGCCTGTGGTGAAAGTGGGACACCGGCGGCAGGGGCGGGGCGGCACGAGATGGACATGGCGGACAGAAACCCCCAAGATCGCCCCGACGGCATCCGGACCTTCCCTTTCCCGGTCGAACTCAGCGTCGGCGGCGTCGGCATGCAGGTCGGCCCCCTCGGCACCGGCCGCACCTGGCACGCCGACGCGCCCCTCACCCGCGTCCACCGCATCGACTTCCACGTGGTGATGCTGTTCGACGAGGGCCCCGTCCACCACATGATCGACTTCGCCGAGTACGAGGCCGGCGCCGGCGACCTGCTGTGGATCCGCCCCGGACAGGTCCACCGCTTCTCCGAGACGGGCGGGTACCGCGGAACCGTCCTGACCATGCAGCCCGGTTTCCTGCCCCGCGCCACCGTCGAGGCCACCGGCCTCTACCGCTACGACCTGCCGCCCCTGCTCCGCCCCGACCCCGCCGGGCGGGCGGCCCTGCGCGCCGGCCTCGCCCATCTGCGCCGGGAGTACGAGGACACGGCCACCCTCCCGCCCAGCCTGCACACGGCCGTCCTGCGGCACTCCCTCACCGCGTTCCTGCTGCGCCTCGCGCATCTCGCGGCCAGCTCGGCGGAGGCCGGCCGGCGCTCCGAGTCCACCTTCACCCGCTTCCGGGACGCCGTGGAGCGCGACTTCGCCGTCAACCGCGGTGTCAGCGCCTACGCCGACGCCCTCGGCTACTCGCGCCGCACCCTGGTCCGCGCGGTGCGCGCCGCGACCGGCGAGACGCCCAAGGGGTTCATCGACAAGCGGGTCGTCCTGGAGGCGAAGCGGCTGCTGGCCCACACGGGGCTGCCGATCGGCCGGGTGGGCGCGGCGGTGGGCTTCCCCGACCCGGCGAACTTCTCCAAGTTCTTTCAGCTCCGCACCGGGCTGACCCCGGCCGGGTTCCGGGCGGAACTGCTGCTCGACACACCGGAACCCGGACCCGGGGACGCGTCGGCGCCGGGGGCCCGGAATGGGACCGCCCGGCGCCAGGAAGCGGGGTTCAGCGCCCGAACGTGAACCAGTTGACGTTCACGAAGTCGGCCGGCTGGCCGCTGGTGAACGTCAGATAGACGTCATGGGTGCCGGTGACCCCGCTGATGTTCGCCGGCACGGTCCGCCAGGACTGCCAGCCACCGGTGTTGGCCAGCGCGAAACTCCCGATCGGCGCGGCGGTACGGCTGTCGAGCCGCACCTCGACCAGCCCGCTGATCCCGGCGCCCGCACCGCTCGCGACCCGGGCGCTGAACTGGGTGGCCGCCGGGGAGCCGAAGGTGACGCCTTGGTAGAGCGCCCAGTCGCCGTTGGCGAGCGAGGCGAGGTTCTGCCCGCCGCCGGTGTCCGTGGTGGTCTCGGTGCCCGTCCCGCCCTGGCTGTTGTACGACTCGGCCTGGATGGTGCCGTAGGCGTCCCGGCCGCCGGACGGGGGAGGCGTCGTGGGCGGTGGCGTGCTGCCGCCGCCGGACGACAGGACCTGTACGTAGTCGACGACCATCGGCACCCCGGACGCCGTACCGCTGTCCAGACCGCCGCCGAACGCGTCCGGGAAGGCGCCGCCCATGGCCACGTTGAGGATCAGGAAGAAGCCGTGGTTGGTGGCGTTGGACCAGGTCGTCGCGTCCATCTGGCCCGCGTTGACCGAGTGGAACTGGACGCCGTCGACCAGGAACCGGATCGTCTCCGGGCTCACCGAGCGGTCCCACTCCAGGGTGTAGGTGTGGAAGCCGGACTGGCAGGTGGTGTTGGGACAGGCACGGGAGTTGCCGAGGCCGACCGTCTCGTTGCACGGGCCGCCCGGGTTGACGCCGCAGTGCAGCGTGGCCCACACCTGGTTGCGGCCCTGGACGTTCTCCATGATGTCCAACTCGCCCACGGAGGGCCAGTTCTGGTAGTTGCCGCGGTAGGGCGCGCCCAGCGCCCAGAAGGCCGGCCAGTAGCCCTCGGCCGCGGTGCCGGTGACGTTCGGCATCTGGATACGGCCCTCGATGCGCAACTTGCCGCCGGCCGGGGGCTGGAAGTCGGTGCGGACCGTCTCGATCCGGCCGGAGGTCCAGTTGCCGGCGGCGTTGCGCAGCGGGGTGATGCGCAGGTTGCCGTTGCCGTCGAGCGAGACGTTGCTCGTGCTGTTCGTCATCGTCTCGACCTCGCCGGTGCCCCAGTTGGCGGGGCCGCCCGGATATGAAGTCCCGGTGCTGTACTGCCAGTTGGCGGTGTTGACGCCGGTGCCCGCGGCGCCGTTGAAGTCGTCCAGGAAGACCTGTGTCCAGCCGGACGGGGGAGTGGGGGCGGAGGCGTTCGCCGGCAGGGTGACGGCGGTCGCCGCGGCCGCCGTCAGGGCGAGCGTGCCGAGGACGGCGATCAGCGTGCGCCGCAGCGAACGCCGACGGACGGGCGGACCGCCGGGTGTTCTGGAGGGGGTGCCGGAGGGTGCGCTCATGGGGGCCTCTCGGGTACGGGGTGCGGGGGTGTGGGGAGCGGGTGCGTTTGTTCGCGCCGATGGTGAGAGCGCTCTCAAAGTGGGCCCAATGTGCTCTCGGTCACCCCGGGCGTCAAGAGGTGTGACCGGTAAATCTCTTGCCTCACAAGGGAGTTCACCGGCTGAACGCAACGAGGGGCCGCTACAGCGCGCTCCCCGCCTTCCAGTCCGCCCACGAAAGGTTCCAGCCGTTGAGGCCGTTGGCCGGGTCGACGGTCCGCTCGCCCGAGTTCTTCACGATCACCACGTCCCCGAGCATGGATCCCGCGTAGTACGCGTGCCCCGGCGTCGAGGTGTCGCCCGCTCCCTTGGCGTCGTGCAGGCCGATGCAGCCGTGCGTGGTGTTCCGGCTGCCGAACACCCCTGCCGACGCCCAGTAGTTGCCGTGGATGAAGGTGCCGGAGGTGGTGAGCCGCTGGGCGTGCGGGACGTCGGAGATGTCGTACTCGTCGCCGAGACCGACCGTGGAGGACTGCATCCGGGTCTGCTCGAACCGCTCGCTGATCACCATGATCCCGGACCAGGTGGTGTGCTCGGCGTCGCCGCCGGAGACGGGATAGGTGGCGACGGCGGCGCCGTCCCGCCGTACGGTCATCTCCTTGGCGGCCAGGTCGACGGTGCTGATCTGGGACCGGCCGATGTGGAAGGTGACGTCCTTCGACTGGACGCCGTAGACCCCGTCCGCGCCCTCCACGTCCTTCAGCCGCAGTCCGAGCGTGACCGTGGTCCCGGCCGCCCAGTACGTCCGCGGCCGGAAGTCCAGCCGGGTGTCACTGAACCAGTGGCCGACGACCTCCACGGCGGGCTCGGCGGTCACCGTGATCGCCTTCTCGACGGCGGCCCGGTCCGACACGGCGTGCGTGAACCGGATCGACACCGGCATGCCGACGCCGGAGGTGGAGTTCGCCTCCGGGGTGAAACGGCCGACGAAGGTCTCGCCGGGCGACCTGGTGACGAAGGCGGCGGTCCGGGCCGTGCCGCCGTCGGCTTTCGCCGTGACCGTGTACTTGGTCCCCGAGTACGGGTTGCGGGACGACGTCCAGGTGGTGCCCGTCTCGTCCAGGGCGCCGTCCAGCGTGGAGCCGTCGTTGCCGGTCACCGTCACCGAGGCGAGGGTGCCGCCGGTGACGGTGACCTCGACGGGGCTGGTGAAAGGGGCCTTCTTCGTGCCGTCGGCGGGGGTCACCGAGATCACGGGCGGTGGCGTGGTCCGGGCGGCCGGGGAGGCGGAACCGGTCGACGCCGACGCCTGCGCGTCCGCCGCCGCCCGCGTCTCCGAGGCGTCCGCCGTGCCGGAACCGCACCCGGTCAGCGCGACGGCCGGTACGGCGGCCCCGAGCGCGGCCAGCACCCCGCGCCGGGACCACCCCGGCGGCCGCGGCTGTCGTTCGAACCGGTTCGGTATGTGCGAGGCGCCCACGATCGACCTTCCAGAGATGTCCACGATTGCGCCTGCATCCTGCGCCTCCCACCTGGGCGGTTCCTTTGAGGGACCGGGCCGCCGGCTGAGATTTCCGTGAGGACGGCGACGAGTAGGGTGCGGGTGTGAAGCTGACGATTCTGGGCGGCGGCGGGTTCCGGGTGCCGCTCGTGTACGGGGCGCTCCTCACGGACCGTGGCGAGGGACGGGTGACGGACGTCGTCCTGCACGATCTGGACGCCGGGCGGCTCCAGGCGGTCGCCCGGGTCCTGGCCGAGCAGGCGGCCGGCGTCCCCGGCGCCCCCGCCGTGACGGCCACCACCGACCTGGACGAGGCGCTCCGGGGCGCCGGCTTCGTCTTCTCCGCGATCCGTGTCGGAGGCCTGGAGGGCAGGGCGGACGACGAACGGGTGGCGCTGGCGGAGGGTGTCCTCGGCCAGGAGACGGTCGGCGCCGGCGGTATCGCCTACGGCCTGCGCACGGTCCCGGTCGCGGTGGACATCGCCCGCCGGGTGGCCCGGCTCGCCCCCGACGCCTGGCTGATCAACTTCACCAACCCGGCGGGTCTGGTCACCGAGGCCATGTCCCGTCACCTCGGCGACCGGGTCATCGGCATCTGCGACTCACCGGTCGGCCTCGGACGCCGTATCGCCCGGGTCCTCGGCGCGGATCCGGACGAGGCGTGGATCGACTACGTCGGCCTCAACCACCTCGGCTGGGTCCGCGGGCTGCGCGTCGCGGGCCGCGACGAACTGCCCCGGCTGCTCGCCGACCCCGGCCTGCTCGGCTCCTTCGAGGAGGGCAAGCTCTTCGGCGTCGACTGGCTCCGGTCGCTCGGCGCGATCCCCAACGAGTATCTGCACTACTACTACTTCAACCGCGAGACCGTCCGCGCCTACCAGCGGGCCGAGAAGACCCGCGGCGCCTTCCTCGCCGGCCAACAGGCCCGGTTCTACGAGGAGATGCGCGACCCCGGCGCCGCGGCCCTGGCCGCCTGGGACCGCACCCGCGCCGAGCGCGAGGCCACCTACATGGCGGAGAACCGCGAGACGGCCGGCGCGGGCGACCGTGACGCCGACGATCTCTCCGGCGGCTACGAGAAGGTCGCGCTCGCCCTGATGCGGGCCATCGCCCGCGACGAACGCGCCACGCTCATCCTCAACGTGCGCAACGGCGCGACGCTTGCCGCGCTCGACGCGGACGCCGTGATCGAGGTGCCGTGTCTGGTCGACGCCAACGGCGCCCATCCGATGGCCGCCGCCCCGCTGCCGGATCATGCCGCCGGGCTGGTCACGGCGGTCAAGGCGGTGGAGCGCGAGGTGCTGGCCGCCGCCGAGTCGGGCTCGCGGGCCACGGCGGTGAAGGCGTTCGCGCTGCATCCGCTCGTCGATTCCGTGAACGTCGCGCGCCGGCTGGTCGAGGGCTACCGGGAGGTCCACCCGGGGCTGGCCTACCTGCGCTAGCGCGCCGGCCCGGAAGAGGGGTGATCGGGCGGCCGCTCCCCGTGACAGCGGCCGACCGACCCGATCCCCCGTGCCCGGAGATCCCCCTGATCTCCGGTGTCCCCCGTGGTCCTTCCCCCTGTCCCCGTTCCCCCGTGCTCCCGCGGACCCGCCGGGGTTTCCCCCGTCGCCCCCCGACGTCCCCGGCGGGTCCTCACGGTTGCACCTTTAAGAGCGCGCCCCACGGGCCGTGATACACCCCTCGCGAAAAAAGATTCCCCCGGACCGGAATCCGGGGGAACAGGGGACCCGCGGGTGTGCGCCTAGCCGGTGAAGCCGGCCGTGATGGAGGTGAACTGCCAGTTGCTCTGGCTGATGCCCGAGCAGTTGCTGGTCACTCCGCCGCCGGGGCAGGGCCGGTCACGGTTGACCGACCAGAAGGCGAGCCGGGCCAAGTGGTGCGCGTTGGCCCAATCTCGAATTGCCGTCCATATCGCCGGTGTCGTGTTCTCCTGCTGGTCGGAGAGCCCGTTCATACCGGAGATGCCGATGTGCGCGTAGGCGGTGGCGTCGTCCCAGCCGAAGGTGGACTTCAGCTTGTTCTTCAGCCCCTCCGTCGCGTTGACCGTGTTGCCGTACATGTCGGAGCCGCCGCCGAAGTCGAACGGCATGATGGTGAACACGTCGATGTCGGCGTTGAGCGACTTGGCCTGCTCGATGAGCCGGTTGCCGAAGTAGGTCGGCCCGGTGGTCGAGGTGCCGAAGGTGACGATCGTCTTCAGACCCGGGTTGTTGGCCTTGACGGTCTTCAGCGCGGTGAGGATCCGCGCCTGCACGGCCTCGTTCTCGAACTCGTCGCTGTTCTCGACGTCCATGTCGATCGCCTTCAGCCCGTAGGCGTCGATCACCTTCTGGAGGGCGGCCGCGAGGGCGCTCGCCGAGGAGCAGTTGGCGCCGAGCTTGCTGCCCGACCAGCCGCCGAACGACGGTACGACGTCGCCGCCCGCCGCGCGGATCTGGTTGATGACGCTCTGGTCGACGCCGCCGGTGAGCGGACGGCTGCTGTCCCACATCGGGTTGCAGCCGCCGCCGTCCAGCATGAACGCCATGGTGAACCACTTGACGCCGGTCGCGCTCATCACCGTGGAGACGCTCGGCGGGTCGCCCCAGCCCTCGTAGAGATAGGGGGCGGCCTGCTTGAAGCCGGTTCCGCCACCGCCGCCCGCGCTGGTGGTGACCGTGACGGCGGAGGAGGCGCCGGAGACGTTCCCGGCGGCGTCCCGGGCGCGCACGGTGAAGGTGTAGGCGGTGCTCGGGGAGAGCCCGCCGACCGTGGCGGAGGTGCCGGACACGGTGAGCGCCCGCGTCGAGCCGTTGTAGACGTCGTAGCCCGTGACGCCGACGTTGTCGGTGGCGGCGTTCCAGGACAGCGACACGCTGGAGGAGGTCTTGCCGGTCGAGGTCAGCCCGGTGGGCGTGGTCGGCGCCTGGGTGTCGGTGCCGCCGCCGGGGCCGTCGAGGCTGATGTCGTCGGCCTGGTAGGTGCCCTGGGCGTACCAGCCGTGCACATAGATCGTGGCACTGGTCTGCGAGGCCCCGGTGGTGAAGGACACCGAGAGCCTGCTGTACGCCGACGGGGACGTCGTCCAGGTCGAGGCGCCGCCGTCGACGCCGAGGTAGACGTAGCTGCCCCGGACCCAGCCGCTCAGCGTGTAGGCCGTGTTGGGCTGCACGGAGACGGTCTGGGAGCACTTGGCGATGTCACTCGAACTCACCGCCCCGGCAAGGGCCTTGGTGCCGCCGTGCACGGGGGAGGAGACGACCGAGCCGAGGTTGCCGGAACAGGACCAGGGGGAGAGGGAGCCCGACTCGAAGCCGGGGTTGGAGAGGACGTTCGCGGCCTGGGCGGTGCCGGGGAGGGCGACCGCTCCGGTGAACGCGAGGGCGGCGGTGCCGAGCAGGGCGAGGAGACGGCGTCTGGAACGCCGGAAGAGTGTGCTGCGCACGCGATCTCCCTGAAGATGTGGGGTGTTCGGGAGTGCAGAGAGGTGCAAGAGGGTGCGCAACGAATGTGGTATGGACCAATCCCGCTGTCAAGGAGAGAGACAGGATTGGTCCATACCGGTGAGCCGAGGGGTGGGCCGTTGTCAGAAGGGCAGGGCCTCCGCCGCGCCGGCGGGTGTCACCTGGGCGGACTCGACCGACGTCGCGGACGCCACCGAGGTGACCCGCTCGACGGACGTGACCCGCTCGACGGACGCGACCGGCTCCACGGGCTCGGCGGGGGAGGGGACGGCCGGGAGCAGCGGCTCGGCGGCGGCGGTGTCGGCCGCCGCCTCGGCCCGCTGGTGCGGCAGGGAGACCGGGCGGAGCTGGCGCGGCCCCGACACCACCGTGTAGTCCTGGCCCAGGAACGGCGGGTCGATCCGCCCCGGGTCCTCGCCGAGCGCCAACTGCACCGCCGCCCAGGGGGCGTTGACCCCGCACAGGGAGAGCTGGTGCAGTCCGCCGGCCGGGCGGGTGTTGACGTCCATCAGGACCGGACGGTCGCCGAACATCCGGAACTGGATGTTGGACAAATAGTGCAGCCCGAAGCCCTCGGCGATCCGCCGGGCCGGCTCCAGCCACTGCTCGTGCAGGGTGAAGCCGCGGCGCCGGCCGTTCTTGGTGCGCCCGATCGCCATGCGCAGATGGTTGTCGGGCCCGGTGAGGCAGTCCACCGACACCTCGGGCTGCTCCAGGCGCGGCATCACCAGCCAGTCCACGCTCTCCTCGGCGCGCTCCAGCGCGTCCACGACCATGTCCAGCGGGACGTAGGGGGTCGGGAAGCCGCTGAGGTGCACCAGCGAGAAGGGGGTGCGGGTGATCACACGGAAGCCCACCCCGCCCGCGCCGGACGCCGGCTTGAAGCACGCCCGGTGCCCCGCCTCCTCCAACTCCTCGACGGCGGCGACGAGTTCGGACGCCGTACGGACCCGGTACCACGGCGGTACCGGCACGCCGATCGCCTGGACCGCCTCGTAGGCGATCACCTTGTCCTCGAAGACGGCCACGGCCTGCGGGGTCGGCGCCAGCAGGGCCGTACCGATCGCCCGGAAGTCGGCGCGGTGCGCCACGATCGCCGCCTGGTGCAGCCGGGGCACGAACACGTCGATCGCGCGGCGCTGGCACTGGTCGAGCGCGTACTCGACGTAGGCGGCGGGGGACAGGCCCTCGGGCTCCAGGTCCGCGGTGTCGGCGGCGGCCAGCACGGGGGAGTCGGCGTCGCCGTGCGTCGCATGGATGTCGACGGCGCGGTCGCTCGGATTTCGCCGGAGCTGATCCATGAAGAACACGTTCTCCGCGTACGTGCGGTTGAGCCAGACGCGTACGCGAGAGACCATGCGAGGCCGCCTTTCACGGTGTGCGGGCAGGGCGAAGCGGGCCCGGCCCGGGCAGGGGGAGTGGAGGGTCACCAAACCGCCCTGCGTGAAGGGACGTTCATGGCGGTGGTGGTGGGGCGATCATACGGCTTCCGAGGGGTGCCGCGTGCAACGCCCGTGTTACGGATTTTCTGATCTTGTTCACGAATGCGGCGACGTCGGGTAAGGACCTGACCCGTGGGTCACCGGACGATCGCACGCGGTGCTCCGGTGCCGCCTTGTTCCCCGGCCCCGAATGTGTTGTGGTGGTGCTCTTTCGAGGGTTCGTGAACAGGGGGCGCAAGGTGACGTCGAAGGCCGGTGACGGCGCCGGACGGCTGCTGGCCATCAGTGATCTGCACATCGGCCATCCCGAGAACCGCGCCCTGGTGGAGGAGATGGCACCGGAGACGGACGACGACTGGCTGCTGGTCGCCGGGGACGTCTCGGAGAACGTGGCCGACATCCGCTGGGCCCTGAAGACCCTCGCGAGCCGTTTCCGAAAGGTGATCTGGGCCCCCGGCAACCACGAGCTGTGGACCCATCCCTCGGACCCCGTCACCCTGCGCGGCGTCGCCCGCTACGAGCATCTCGTCGACGTCTGCCGCGACCTCGGCGTGATCACGCCCGAGGACCCCTACCCGGTGTGGGAGGGCCCCGGCGGGCCGGTCGCCGTCGCCCCGCTCTTCCTCCTGTACGACTACTCCTTCCTCCCGGCCGGCTGCGCCACCAAGGAGCAGGGCCTGGAGTACGCGCACGGCACCGGGATCGTCTGCAACGACGAGTACCTGCTGCACCCCGACCCCTACCCGAGCCGGGAGGCGTGGTGCCGGGCGCGGGTCGCCGAGACCGAGCGCCGGCTCGCCGCGATCCCCGACGAACTGCCGACCGTCCTCGTCAACCACTACCCGACCGACCGCCACCCGATGGACGTCCTGTGGCACCCCGAGTTCGCCATGTGGTGCGGCACCTCCCTGACCGCCGACTGGCACCACCGCTTCCGGGTCGCCGCGATGGTCTACGGCCATCTGCACATCCCCCGCACCACCCGGCACGAGGGCGTCCGCTTCGAGGAGGTCTCGGTCGGCTACCCGCGCGAGTGGCGCAAGCGGCCGCAGCCCCCGGGACGGCTGCGGCGCATCCTGCCGGCGGAGGTGACGGCGCCGTGATCGCGGATCTGCTGCCCGAGTCGGTGGTGGCCGTCGAGGCGTTCGGCGAGGACGGCGTGCGCGAGTTCGGCGACGGGCCGCTCTTCCCGGAGGAGGAGGCGCTGATGGTGCGGGCGGTCGCCAAACGCCGCCGCGAGTTCACCGTCGTACGGTCCTGCGCGCGGCGGGCGATGGACAAGCTCGGCGTGGCCCCGCAGGCGGTGCTGCCCGGCGAGCGCGGCGCGCCCGGCTGGCCGGACGGGCTGACCGGCAGCATGACCCACTGCGAGGGCTACGCCGCGGCCGCGCTGGTCCGCGCCGCCGACCTGGCCTCCCTCGGTATCGACGCCGAACCGCACGCACCCCTCCCGGAGGGCGTCCTGTCCGCCGTGGCACTCCCCGCCGAACAGGAGCGGCTCCTGCGCCTGGCCGCGGACCGCCCCGGGCTGCACGGCGACCGGCTGCTGTTCAGCGCCAAGGAGTCCGTCTACAAGGCGTGGTTCCCCCTCACCCGGAAGTGGCTGGACTTCAGCGAGGCGGACATCGAGTTCCACACCGACCCGCCCCCCTCCGACGTGGCCTCCGCCCCCTTCACCGGCACCTTCCGCGCCCGCCTGCTCGTCCCCGGCCCCCTGGTCGGCGGCCGCCGGGTCGGTCACTTCGACGGCCGCTGGACGGCGAGCCGGGGCCTGGTGGCGACGGCGATCGCCGTGCACCACGCCTGAGATCCACCGGGCCCCGGACCGCGTCGGTCAGGCTCTGGGGCACCAGCTCGCGAGGAGTCGGAAGAACTCCTCCTCGTTGCCCGCGAGGCCCGCCTCCGACAGGGCCTCGTCTGCCTCGGCCAGGACGGCGGGCGGGACCATCGGGGCGCTGCGGACCCGCGACGGGTCGGCGGGCCCGGCGTCCAGCGTGGCGCGGACCGTGTGCAGGAGACGCAGGTAGGCCTGCACGGCGGTGCGCTCGCGGTCGGTCAGTACGGCTGTGGGCATCGGTCGGCTCTCCCCGTGTCGGCGTCGCTCCCACGCGCCCCGAGGGCGCGCACGCCGCCCTCCGACGGCGCACCTCCCAGCTTGCCGGGCACCACTGACAATCCGGTCGAGCCGCACGCCGGTTCGCCCGCTTAGCGGAGGCGAAACCTCCTCGAAACCCCCCGGGGGAAAGCCTCCCTACGCTGGAGAAAAGGCAGAGAAAAGGCAGCGAATCAAGGAGGCGAGCCCGTGGTCGACGTCTCGCAGCGGCACCCCGCGCGCGCCACCCGGCTGCGCCCGGTCGGGGACGGCGAACTGGAACTCCGGTACCGCGTGGTGCACGGCTACCGTCGCGCCTTCCGGATGGCGGGGGAGGGGCCCGTCCTGGTCCTGATCCACGGCATCGGGGACTCCTCGGCGACCTGGGCCGAACTGATCCCCGACCTCGCCCGCACCCACACCGTGATCGCCCCCGACCTCCTCGGGCACGGCGCCTCCGACAAGCCGCGCGCCGACTACTCGGTGGCCGCGTACGCCAACGGTGTGCGCGATCTGCTCACCACGCTCGGCGTGGAGTCGGCGACCCTCGTCGGGCACTCGCTCGGCGGCGGTGTGGCGATGCAGTTCGCCTACCAGTTCCCCGAGCGCACCGAACGGCTCGTCCTGGTCAGCGCGGGCGGGGTCGGCCGCGAGGTGAACCCCGCGCTGCGGCTGGTGTCGCTGCCCGGCGCCCATCTGGCCCTGTCCGCGCTGCGGTTACCGGGCATGCGGCTGCATGTCGGCCTCGTCGTGGGCCTGATGCGGCTCCTGGACACCGATCTCGGTCAGGACGCACCGGAGTTGCTCACCCTGGTCGACGCCCTCCCCGACGACACCTCCCGCAACGCCTTCATCCGCACCCTGCGCGCGGTCGTGGACTGGCGCGGCCAGGTGGTGACCATGCTCGACCGCTGCTATCTGACCGCCGGCATGCCCACCCTGCTGCTGTGGGGCGACCGGGACAGCGTCGTACCGGTCCGCCACGCCTACGGCGCGCACGAGGCGATGCCGGGCAGCCGGCTGGAGATCTTCGAGGGCGCCGGGCACTTCCCGTTCCACAGCGACCCCGCCCGGTTCCGCGACCTGATCGAGGAGTTCACCGGCAGCACGGCCCCGGCCGACTGGAGCCGCGACCGCTGGCGGGCGCTCCTGCGCGAGGGCCGCCCCGCGCACCACACGGCGGGCCTGAGCGACCAGGCCGTACGGGAGCTGCGCGAGGCGAGCGAACGCAGCGCGACCTGACGGCCTCCAGGGGCGCGCGACGCGTCAGCCCTGGGGGCCCAGGTAGCCGAGGGACGCCTCGATCCGGCCCGCCAGATGGTCGCGGCGGCCACGGCGGGCCGACGAACCCGGCAGCAGCGCACGGCACTTGCTGGCGAGCAGCAGGCCGAAGCTCTCGGCCTCCTTCTCGTCGTCCTGGTCGAACCGGGTGCGCGCCGCGACCCGCAGCACGGTCGCCTGGAGGTCGGCGCCCTCCGTGAGGAGCCGGGCCGCGACGGCAGCGCCGCCCACATGGTGACCGCAGTGCCCGGCCTTCATGTGCCACAGCTCGTGCCCCAGGATCACCAACTGATGGTCGGGCGCGGTGCGTTCCTCGATGACCACGAGATCCTGGTCGGCCATGTCCAGCCACAGCCCGCTCGCCGTGTCGGCCGGGAACGCGGCCATGCGGAAGAGCACCGGACGGCCCCGCCGCCGGCTCATCCCGTCGCACAGCGCGGTGTACAGGTCGGCCGGTGCCGCGGGGGCCGGGAGGTCCAGCTCGGAGACGAGTTCGCCGCACAGGCGGCGCATTTCCTTCGCGATGCCCACAGTTCTCCCCCGGATCACGACTCGGGCCGCTTCACGCTCTCCAGGAGCATGTCCAGCCACTCGGCGACCTTGTCGCGGTGCTGGTCCGTGGGCAACTGCGCGGCCCGCCAGGCGATCCCGCGCACCCCGTGGTCCTGGAGGAGTCTCTCCAGCGGATCCACGGCGGCCGCGGCGGCCTCCCGTGCGGCGAGCTTCTGGAGCAGCTCCTGCTCGGTGTGCTGGAGGGTGCCCGCCAGGGCCTCGGGGTCCTCGGCCGTGAGGAAACCGGCGTGCACCCGGAAGAAGCGCTGGATGGCGTCGCAGTGCTCCATGGTGGGGCGGCGGTCGCCGTTGATCAGCGCGCCCGCCTGCTGCCGGGACATCCCGGCACCGTCGGCTATCTCCTGCTGGGTGTATCTGCGCCCGTTCGGCTTCAGCCGGGTGCGGCGCAGCAGGTCCAGGCGCTGGAGGAAGCGGGCCTGGACATCGGGCTCGCCGGCCGGGCGGCCGCCCAGCAGGGACTTGACCACCGGCTCGGGGACACCGGAGGCGACGGACAGCCGCCGGGTGTCGAAGACCTCCGTGTGGTCCACACCGAGCCGGTCGGCGAGTGCGGCGACACGGGCGACGACGGCCGACAGCAGTATCGTCGCGGTGGCGCCCGGAACCTCGAAGCCATCCGACACCGACAGGTCTCCTACGTCTCTCACGTCCCTCTCACAGGCACAGACGGGCGCCGTGAACTGCGTGGAGAGTAGCGGGTCTTTCGAACTCACATCCAGGTCTCGCCACAACTGTGGCCAATTTCAGCCGTCAACGAGCGCCGAATGCCACGATAGTTGACACGACTCGCGTCAGGGCAGCAGGATCGGCACGCCGCGTGAAGGCCGCAGAGGCAAGAGGGGTGACCGCCCGATGGCGTATCAGGCAGGAGGGCAGCGGACCGCGTCGCGGCCCGCCCCCGACAGTCCCGAGGCGCGGGCGTACCTCCAGGACTACGCCGGGTACCTCGAGGCCGTGCCGTTCCCCTCCCTCGTGCTCGACCACCGCTGGGACGTCGTCCTGGCCAACACCGCTTTCGAGACACTTTTCCGGGACATGAGCCCGCATCCGACCGCGCTGCCGGGCGACAACTTCCTGCGGTTCGTCCTCTTCCACCCCGACGCGGCCACCCTGCTCGGCGACCACGAGTCGAGCTGGTGCCTGCCGATGCTCGCGGGCTTCGCCGCCGCGCTGGAGCGCCACGGCCACGACCATGTGCTCCAGGCGATCCGCCGCGAGATCGCCCAGGACCCGCTCATGGAGGCCGCCTACCGGCAGGGCCTGCCGCACTGGATCCGGCTGGTCGGCGAGGACGCCGTGGAGCACGACGGCGCGATCCGCCCGCTGCTGCACCCGGACCCGCGCCGGGGGGTCACCGAGTGCCGGATCGTCGGCGACACCCCGCGCACCCTCCAGGACCTGGGCTACACCCGGCTGACGATGATCCTGCGCGAGCCGCGCCCCGCCCCGGCCCCCCGCAGGACCCGTACGGCACGCCGTACCGCGAACCATCTCACCGTGGTGCCCACCCCCACAGCCTGACCGGGCACCGTCGGCGTTCAGGTCGCCGACGGCGCCTCGGTCGGAGGCGGCGGGCCGCCACCGCCGTCCTCTTCGGCAGCCTCGTCCTCCTGGTAGGAGTACCGCTGCTGCTTCCAGGGGTCGGCGAGGTTGTGGTAGCCGCGCTCCTCCCAGAAGCCCCGCCGGTCGGCCGTCATGTACTCGATGCCGCGCAGCCATTTGACGCTCTTGTAGCCGTAGAGGTGCGGCACGACCAGGCGCAGCGGGAAGCCGTGTTCGGCGGTGAGGGGTTCGCCGTCGTGGTGGGTGGCCATGAGCGTGCGCGGGGAGGTGAAGTCGCCGAGGCGGAGGTTGGCGGAGTAGCCGTACTCGGCCCAGGCCATGACGTGCGTGATCCCCGGCGCGGGCGGGACCAGGTCCAGGACAGTGGCGGCGGGGATGCCGTACCACTCGTGGCCGGTGGAGGTGGAACCGCTCGCGCAGTGCAGATCGGCGACCACGGTGACCCGCGGCAGGGCGGCCAGATCGTCGAACCGCCACTCGTGCGTCTCGCCGGAGGCGG
The DNA here is from genome assembly GCF_013363615.1 of Streptomyces sp. CAI-85. Taxonomy (NCBI): domain Bacteria; kingdom Bacillati; phylum Actinomycetota; class Actinomycetes; order Kitasatosporales; family Streptomycetaceae; genus Streptomyces; species Streptomyces sp. CAI-85. The sequence goes on from NZ_JAANNX010000007.1 coordinate 165,269, forward strand.
TGGCACCGAAGACCCGCAGATTCCAGCGCTCGGGCCGGAAGCGGGGGACCGGGCCGTAGTGCGAGACGGGCCAGCCGTGCACAAGACGCTGTCCTGGAGGGATCGGATGACCGCGCATGCGAGGAAAATATACGGATGGGCTTGCAGATGCGATGTGCGACAGGCGCACGTTCGACGCCATGGCACATGATGAACCCACACGGGCGGCGCGTCTGCTGGACGCTCAGGCCAAGGCCGGGCGGCTCTTCACGGAGATCGGGAAGCGGGGCCTGGTCGCGCCGGGCGAGAGCGAGCGGGCCGTCAGCGACCGGGTGCGCGATCTGGCGAACGAACTCTTCGGCACCACCCGGCACTGGCACAAGCGGATCGTGCGCTCCGGCCCGAACACCCTGGCGCCCTACCGGGAGAATCCCCCGGACCGGACCATCACCGCGGACGACATCGTCTTCGCCGACTTCGGGCCGATCTTCGAGGAGTACGAGGCCGACTTCGGCCGCACCTTCGTCCTCGGCGACGACCCCGACAAACACCGGCTGCGCGACGCCCTGCCCGAACTGTTCGCGGCGGGCAAGCGGTACTTCGCCGCGCACGAGGACATCACCGGCAAGCAGTTGTACGCCGAGGTGGAGCGGCTCGCCGCCGAGGCCGGCTGGGAACTCGGCGGCTGGCACGCCGGGCACCTGGTCGGCGAGTTCCCGCACGAGACGATCGACGGCGCCGACACCGAGTCGTACATCACCCCCGCCAACGACACCCCGCTGCGCCGCACCGACAAGGCCGGACGCCGCTGCCACTGGATCCTGGAGATCCATCTCGTCCACCGGGAGCGCGGGTTCGGCGGCTTTTACGAGGAACTCCTGACTCTCTGACGAACCTTGGGGGGACGTGCGTGCTGCTGCGTCAGCTCGAATACCTGGTCGCGCTGGCCAGGGAGCGTCACTTCGTCCGGGCGGCCGCCGCCTGTTACGTCTCCCAGCCGTCGCTGTCCGCCGCGATACGGCGCCTGGAGCACGAGTTGGGTGTGCCGATCGTGCGCCGGGGGCGCAAGTACGAGGGGCTGACCCCGGAGGGCGAGGTGGTGCTCGCCTGGGCGCATCGCATCCTCGCCGAACGCGACGGACTGCGGCAGGAGTTGTCGGCCCTGCGGGACGGGCTCACCGGCACGCTCCGCCTCGGCGTGGTCCCCACCGCGCTGCCCGTCGCGTCCCTGCTGACCAACCCGTTCTGCGAGCGCCACCCCCGCGCCCGGGTGAGCATCGAGTCGCTGTCGTCGCAGGAGATCCGGCACGGGCTCACCGAGTTCGAACTGGACGCGGCGATGACGTACCTCGACGACGAGACCCTGGCGGGCCTGGGCCGGCTGCCGCTCTACGAGGAGCGGTACGTGCTGCTCACCCCGGTCGACGGCCCGCTCGCCGGGGTCTCCCGCGTGCGCTGGGCCCAGGCGGCGGCGCTCCCGCTCTGTCTGCTCGGCCCGCGGATGCGCAACCGGCGCATCATCGACGCGTGCTTCGCCGCCGACGGCGCGAAGGCGGCGCCCGCGATCGAGTCGGACACCGTCGCCGGGCTGTACGCCCATCTGCCGGGCGGCCGCTGGTCGAGCGTGATCTCGCACGCGTGGCTGCACATGTCCGGCGTGCCGGACGGCATGCGGGTGGTCCCCCTGGAAGGCCCCGCGCACGGCCCGCGCGTCGGCCTGGTCACCGGCCCGGACGACCCGCCCTCCGTCCTCGCCGGCGCCCTCCTCACGGTCGCCCGCGAGGCCGACGTACGCCAGGCCCTGGACACACTCCTGCGGACCTACCTCGGCGGGGACGAGCACCGATAGCCGCCGCCTATACGGCCATAGCGAGGAACGCTTTGACCGGCCCCTCCGACGGCGGCGATCGTGAACCCACCTTCCCGCAAGGCCAGTTGAGGAGCCGTGACATGGCCAAGGTGCTCTGCGTCCTGTACGACGACCCCACCGACGGATACCCGACGACGTACGCCCGCGACGACCTCCCCGCGATCGACCACTACCCCGGCGGCCAGACCACCCCCACCCCCGAGGCGATCGACTTCACCCCCGGCCACCTCCTGGGCAGCGTCTCCGGCGAACTCGGCCTGCGCGCCTACCTGGAGAAGGCCGGGCACACCCTCGTCGTCACCTCCGACAAGGACGGCGCCGGCTCGGTCTTCGACCGTGAACTCGCCGACGCGGACGTGGTGATCTCCCAGCCCTTCTGGCCGGCCTACCTCACCCCCGAGCGCATCGCCGCCGCGAAGAACCTCAAGCTCGCCGTCACCGCCGGCATCGGCTCCGACCACGTCGACCTCGACGCGGCCGTCGCCCACGGCGTGACGGTCGCCGAGGTGACGTACAGCAACAGCATCAGCGTCGCCGAGCACGTGGTGATGATGACGCTGTCCCTGGTCCGCAACTACCTGCCCTCCCACCAGGTCGTCCTCGACGGCGGCTGGAACATCGCCGACTGTGTGGCCCGCTCCTACGACCTGGAGGGCATGCACGTCGGCACGGTCGCCGCCGGCCGCATCGGACTCGCCGTGCTGCGCCGCCTCGCGCCCTTCGACGTGACCCTGCACTACACCGACCGGCACCGCCTGCCGCGCGAACTGGAGCGGGAACTCGGCCTGGTCTTCCACGAGAGCGCGGCCGACATGGTGCCGCACTGCGACGTCGTCACCGTCAACGCCCCGCTCCACCCGGAGACCGAGGGCCTGTTCGGCGACGAACTGCTGGGCACGATGAAGCGTGGCGCGTATCTCATCAACACCGCCCGCGCCAGGATCGTCGACCGGGACGCCGTCGACCGCGCCCTGCGCTCGGGGCGGTTGGCGGGCTACGCGGGCGACGTGTGGTTCCCGCAGCCCGCCCCCGCCGACCACCCCTGGCGCACCATGCCCCACCACGGCATGACCCCGCACATCTCCGGCTCCTCCCTCTCCGCGCAGGCCCGTTACGCGGCCGGCACCCGGGAGATCCTGGAGTCCTGGTTCGCGGGCCGCCCGATCCGCGACGAGTACCTGATCGTCGACGGCGGCGCCCTGGCCGGCACGGGCGCCCACTCCTACTCGGTGACCACGTGAGCCGAGAGCCTAGGCGAGCAGGGCGCTGACGGCCTCTCCGAGAGCGACGGGCGGGCGTCCCAGCACCTGGGCGAGGTCGTCGGTCCGCAACTCCAGCTCACCGGCGCGCACTTGGTCCTCCAGCCAGCCGTGGGCGCCGGGGGCCGGTTCGGTGCGCTCCCGGGCGACGACGGGGGTGCCGGACACCGCGGTGAGCACCTCGGCCAGCTCCGGGTACGTCCACGGGGTGCCCGTGAAGTCGTGCGCCCGGCCCAGGTGTCGGTCCTCGGTGAGCACACGTACGGCCGCCTCCGCGAGGTCGGCGCGGAACGCCGTGTTGAGGCCACGGCCCCCGGTGCCGTGCGGGAGTTCACCGGAGGCGACGGCGTCCCGCAGACCGGCGTGCAGGAACGCCTCGCTGTAGAAGGGATGGCGCAGCACGGTGTGCGGCAGACCGCTGTCGCTCAGCGCGCGCTCGGTGGCGTGGTGGGCCGCGGTGACCCCCTCGGGCCGGGTGCCGGCGCCCAGGAAGCTCGTGTAGACCACGTGACCGACCCCGGCGGCGCGGGCCGCGTCGAGGGCGGTGCGGTGCTGGAGGATCCGGCGGGCGGGGTCGAGTTCGGGGGAGGAGACCAGCAGCAGCCGGTCCACGCCCTTGAACGCCGTGCGCAGGCTGCCGGGATCGTCGTAGTCACCGCGCCGTACCTCGATCCCCTCGGCGGCGAGGTCGGCTGCCCGCTCAGGTGCGCGGACGACGGCGACGACGGACCCGGCGGGCAGCAGGGGCCCTGATCCTGCGACGACCAGTCGGCCGTAAGCGCCGGAGGCGGCGGTGACTGCGATCATGCGGAACTCCCTCGGGGTGGGCTGCGACCGGCACACGATCAGCCACGTCTCCCGGCGCCGTCAAAGGCTTTTCGCCCCCGGCCCGTCAGCCGCCGATGTGGACGAGATTCGCCCAACCGACCGGCAGGCCCGGGGCGTTGCGGCGCGCCCGGATCGTCGTCCGGTGCAGGGCCCGCGCCGGGTCGTCGCCCTCGGCGAGCCGCCGGTGGAAGTGCCGGGCGAGCCGGCGGCCCGTCGCGTCCGGCATCGGCCAGAGCGTGCCGACGACATCGGGGTAACCCGCGATCAGGAAGGCGCCCGCGATGTGGACCGACTCGTCGGGGATCTCCGCCCCCGGCCGCGCCGCGTCACAGGTCGACAGATACGCCAACTCCACGGACGACAGGTCGAGTCGGGCGATGTCGCCGACCGTCAGCTCGTCGTCCGCCTCGTGCAGCACCAGCCGGCTCAGGGAGGGCGAGCGGGGGTCGGAGCGGGTGTGGCACGTGAAGTGCGCCCGCGGGTGCCGGGGCAGTTCGGCCAGCAGCCGCGCCCGGGTGGCCTCGCCGTCGGCGAGGACGGTGGTCGCCGGATGGATCGCGGCGACCGCGGCGGCCTCGGAGTGCGCGCCCGGCAACGGCACTTCGGTGCCGCTCGCCGTACGGCCCACCGCCACCGCCAGCAGCCCGGCGCGGGCCGACGGGGTGGTCCGCCGGGCGCGCACCCGGCTGAGGGCCGTGATCGTCGGCGTGTAGGAGGAGACGACCCGGTCCAGGACCGTCCGCCCGTCGTCCGCGAGATGGTGTCCGGCCGCGTGCAGCGGGAGATGGCTCAGCGGTCCGGTCGGGCACCACCACAGGCGTGGGAGCGGGCCGGGGCCCGGCGGCGGTGCCGCGACCGCGAGCACCGGTTCGGCCAAGTGGTCCCAGAGCCAGGCCAGGGCGTCGAGCATCGCCGTGCCGCCGTGGTCGTCCGGGTCCTCCGCGGCCGTCAGGAACGTGTCGACGAGTGCGCCGACCCGCTCCGGGGTGACCGCGGGCAGCGGAACGACCGTGACCCCGTCCGGCCGTACGACCAGTGCGTCCGTCCTGAGCGCACTGAGGTTGAGCACGACGATCGGCCCGCGCTCGGACACCGACAGGAAATCCTCCTCCGTCAGCCCGGACAAGAACCTCTCGTGGCCGGGGACCTCGCGGATCTGCGCCCGCAGGATCTGGAGATTGCGGCCGGCGACCCGATGCCGGTCGGCGAGGCGTCCGTCGCCCGGGAGACCGGCGGTCGCGAGGATCATGCGGGCGCCGAGAGCCGCGGCGGACTCGTCGCGTGTCCTGAGTTCTTCGGCCAGCTCACGGGCGAGATCCGGCGCGGAGGTCCGCAGGGCCCGCACCTCGTCGTAGAGGGCGATCTCCTGCGTCAGCAGCACGCTGCGGCCCAGTTCCAGGAGGGTGAGGGCTGCCATCGCCTTCCCGACGTTCAGGGAACAGGCCGCGCCCAGGGAGGCCATCCCGGAGAAGCGCCGCAGGGCACTCTCCTGGGACTGGCGGCTGACCTCGGCCGCGGTGAGCCGTGGCATCGTGCTCAGCGCGCCGAGGTAGGCGAGACCGGCCTCGTGCCAGGACTCCTCCGAGACCGCGAGATCCGCCCAGCGCCGGGCGCACTCGATCCGCACCTGAAGGTCCCCGTGGTCGAGCTTGGAGCACTCGAACAGCATGTTCCTGGCGGCCTGCCGCATCTCGGCGTCCGGTACCCGCTCCGTGCGGTCGAGCAGCATGGCGGCACCCTGCACCAGGTACGCCGCCTTCAGCTCCGCGGGCAGATCGTCGGTCTCCAGCGCCTTCAGGGTGGCGTGGATGCCGCGGTCCAGATGAGCGACGTCGCCCGTGTCCTCGTAGATCAGCCGTGCGCCCCGGCCGTAGCGGGCCCGGTGCCGGTGGTGGTCCGGACGCCCCCGGCCGAGCCGCATCGCCGTCAGCGTGGCCTCGACCGCGCCGTCCAGGTCGGGGGTGGACCGCGTCTTCTCGTACCGCGCCAGCCAGATGTCGGCGAGGGTGCCGATCGCGTCGAGCCGGCCCGGGTGGCCCTCGGGGAGCGAGCCGATCGCCAGGCGTTGCAGGGGCACCGCCACGTCCACGACACCCCGGCCGCCGTGCGCCGCGTGGCTGAGCAGCCGGGCGTACGCCGCCTGTTCGAGGTACCGGTGGCGCCCGGGTTCCGTCGGGCGGGCGGCGGCCAGGGCACGGCGGGACATCGTCACGGACTCGCGCAGGACGCGTTCGTCGCCGTTCACCGGGTACATCAGGCGCAACGCCCTTGCCAGTGCCAGCAGATGGTCCGGGCGGGGGTCGCGGTCCACCGCCTCCCGCAACGACACGACGGCGGTCTCCAGGTCGCGCACCGAACCCGTCGCCTCGTGGGCCGCCAGGAACGGCGAGCCCAGGTTGTACGCGTCCTCGGCGGTGACCGTCTCCTCGGTGAACTCCCGGCCCAACACGGCCATGCGAAGCGCCTGTTCGCGATGCTCGTCCTCGCCGGTGCGCTGGAAGAGCGCGGTGAAGGCACGGCTGAGGAGGCTCTGGCAGGCGGTCTTGAGCCGGTCGGAGGCGGAGGGTGCGCGGAAGGCCCGCACGGCGTGGTGCACGGCGCGGGAGAGGGCGTCCGTTCCCTCCTCGTGCGCGGCGAGGTCGAGCAGCGCGATGCTCAACTCGTGCGCGATGTCGGGGTACGGATCCGCCGGGTCCGGGCCGGATTTGGGGGCCGCGACGGCGGCCGCGCGTTCCCCCAGCCCGACCGCGCGTCGCAGTGCTGCGGTGTCGCCCGTCTCGCGGTACAGCGCGTACAGGCAGCGGGCCGCCAGCGACAGTGCGGAGGGGCCGGGTGAGCGGACCCGCCGCGCGAGCACCGGGTCCAGCAGGTCGATCGCCTCCGTGAGGAGGGCGATGCGCGGGGCGTTGGGGTCGGGGTCAGGTGCGGGCAGGGAGACGCCCAGCGAGGTGCCGGGAGCGACCCGGTCGACCACGCCGTCGACGATCGCCGCCATCGCCGCGTCCTCCAGGGTGGGGACGGTCACCGGCTCCGAGAAGAGGAAGCGGCGGTACAGCCCGGTGGCGGCCTCGATGCGGGCGTCCTTCCCTCTGAACCGGGCCATCTCACTCCCCGGCCGAGAGGGACGCGAGCTGTTCGCTCCACTCACGCTCCAGGTGCTGCCGGGTACGCGCGATCGTCTCGCGCTCCTGCGGGCTGCGGCCCAGCGCCGGGTCGACCTCGGACAGCAGCCGGAGAGCCTCCCGCCAGCGGCTGGTCAACGCGTCGTGGTCGAGCCCCAGGGCGAGGGCCAGATGCCCGCCGGCGTACACGGCCTGGGCGTGGTCCACCTCGCGGTAGGGCGAGGGCTCGTACCGCCACAGCACATTGAGCGCGTCGATCAGACGGCGTACGTCCCGCGGCTCCTTGACCAGCGGCACCGCCTTCCAGGCAGCGGCGGTGCCGGCGATGGCGACGAAGTTCGCCAGCGACTCGCCCAACGGGTCGGCGGCCAGCAGCCGTCCGGCGGCGTGCAGCACGGACGCGGCACACAGCGCGGCGTCGAGCGGCGGCAAGGTCTTCAACGGCGCCGCCACCGCCTCCAGTTGGTCCGTCGACGTGAAGTCCCGCATCTTGACGGCGGCGTACAGCTTCGGCAGCACGGGTTTGAGCACGTTCTCGACATACTCGGAATCCGCCGAGAAGTTCGCGAACGCCGCGTTGGCCTCGCGGATGAGCGAGTCGACGGTGCGTGACTTCTTGTTGAACAGGGCCACGGGTCCCCTCTCTTGACGTCGGGTCAGCTTGTGTGACGGCTCTGCCAGGTGTGCGGATCCAGGGCGCCCTCGCTCACCATGCGGACGACGAGATCGGCCGCGTTGCGCGCCGCGGCGGCCTGCACGTCGTCGGTCTTCCCCGCGCCCCAGTCCGAGACGGCCTTCACCACGATCCACGGCACCCGGTCCCGCGCCGCGGCCGCGTACATCCCGCCGCCCTCCATCTCCGCGGCCACGGCGTCGGGTTCCAGTTCCACCAACGCGTCCCGGTGCGGGGCGAAGTCGATCAGCACGCTGGAGGACAGCATCAGACCGAAGTGCACCGCGGCGCCCTTCCAGCCGACTTGGGCCACGCGCAGCCGGTCGAGCAGCAGTCCGGAGGCGGACACCTTGTCGCCGCGCAGGGTGATCACCGGCTTTCCGTCCGCGTCGCCGACGCGCTGATGGTCCATCATCCGTAGCTGGCCGGAGACGACGATGTCGCCGAGTCGCTGCTTTCCTGGCCGCAGACCGCAGCAGATGCCGACCATGACGAAGAAGTCGGGCCGGACCTGCTCCAGCATCGACGCCGACACGAGGGCCGAGCCGGCGGGGCCGCCCGACGCCTGTTCGCTCTGTACGACGTGGAGGTCCACGTCGCTGATCCGGCCCAGGTCGAACACCGTGCGGTCGCCGAGGTAACGCGGTGTGGGCGGCGTGCCGTTGACCGAGCTGACCGCCTCGAACACGGCGTCCCGTTCGTCCTGCGTGACGACGAGAAGCAGAAGCTTGGTGGGCATCGTTCTCCTCTCCAGCCTGCGATGAGGTTCTCTGGCCGCGGTGTTGGCCCGGTGCTGCTGGCGCACGGCCACGAAGGCGACCGGGAGGAGCAGGACGGCCATGAGTCCGCACAGCCATCCGAACAACTGGGCCGCACCGGTCGCGGGCGCGAGTCCGGCGGGATCGGACAGGAACAGGCGCTGCGCGAGCCAGCGCACCGCCTCGCGATAGCCGGTCGGCCGCCCGGGGCAGGAGCCGGCGCACGCGTCGCGCTCCCAGGCCGCCACGAACGAGGCCCCCACGAGGACGACGACGGCCATGGCGCCCAAGTACCACAGGAGGAAGGAGCCGTTGACGATCCTGCTGCCGGCCGGATCGGGGCTCCGGCCGGCCGGATGGAACACCAGGACCTCGACCGGCACTTCCTTCGGCACGTCCGTGGCCCGCCCGGACTCGTCGCGGGTGTCGAGGTGTCGCCGCACCGCGTCGGTGGTGACACCGCGGCGCAGCAGGACCAGCGTCTCCGCCGCCTCGCCCCGGCGCACCTCGTAGCCGAGGGCCGCGGCCGCCGATTCGGCGTGCGTCCGGATCAGGACGTGCAGCCTGCCGGTCGCACGACGGAGCAACTCGTCGGTCCTGCGCACGTCCTCCAGATGGCACAGCGCGACGGTCCAGTGGTCGGCGGCCAGCGACTCCGCGACCGCCCGGGGACCGGCACCCCGCCGCCCGAACGATCGCCACAGCGACAGGGCGCCCGTCACCGCCACCGCGGTCGTCCACACCGCCACATGTACCAGCACGGCTAGGGTCAGGAACAGGGCCGTGAGCCGGCCCGCGGGGAACGGCAGCAGACAGCCCACGGCGCCGAAGCCGACCAGGACCGGAACGCCGAACAGCAGCGCGTCCCACCGCCGGTCCACCAGCCGGAGCAGCCGGTCGCCGACCCCGGGCCCGAAGACGCGCCGGGACGCGAGCAACGGCGGCTCCAGCAGCATGAACCCACGCTCACCCTGCCGGACGAGCCGGTTCTCCCGCGCCGCAGCGTACAGCATCACGCTCAACGGCCCCCGAGCCCGCACCAGCCCGTTGACCGACCGCCCCCGCACGGATGCCACGGCCGCACCCCCGCACTCGGCAGCCCGCACGGCCCGCGCGGCGGCCCGGCACCAGGCGAAGGTCGGCCGGTCGGGGGACCGGCGAGTGAAGGTCGCGTCAGCGGGCACGCGAAGAATCATCTGCCTTGTGTACCACTTCAGCAAATAGGGTGAACTGACATCCCATCAAGGGTAGTTTGCCGATCCGTTCGTTTCACCGGCTGCGGGTGTGCCGGTCGGGGGAGGTGGGGAGATCGTGAACCCTGAGACGCAGGACGGGCTGGAGAGGGCGTTCCCCTTCTACGTGGTGTGCGACGTGTCCCAGTCCATGTGGAAGGAGGGCGTCTACAAGCCCGCGCCGGCGGCCGAGGGCACGTCGGGACGGACACCGTACGACGCCCTGCGCGAGGCCGTGCCCGACCTGTTGTGGAAACTGGAGGTCGACACCACGACCTCCGAGGCCGCGCACATCAGCATCGTCACGTTCGCGCAGGACGCCCAGACGTTCCTGCCGCTGACCCGGCCCGAGGAGGTCCAGGACCTGGGCGAGCTGCCCAAGGGCGCCCAGACCGACTTCGCGAAGGTCTTCGCCCATCTGGCCACGATCATCCAGGCGGACTGCGCGGCACTCGAACGCGAATACGCGCTCAAGCGGCCGGCGGTCTTCTTCCTCACCGACGGTGATCCGTACGTCGGTTCGGCGCGCCAGCCCGACGACCGATGGCTCCCGGAGCGCGACCGTCTCGCCCAACTCCCCTACGAGCCGCAGATCGTGGCCTTCGGATTCGGCAACATCCGGCCCGCCACCCTGCTGCGCATGGCCACCACCACGACGCTCAGGGACGGTACGACCCGGTCCCTGGCCTTCACCGCGGAGGAGGGCACGCCGGTCAGCACGCTGGTGGAGGGGCTGATCGGCACCCTCTTCGTCACGATCGGCGCCTCGGTCTCCGGGAACGGCCTCGACGTGCGCGTTCCGGAGGGCATGCGATGGCTCACCGCGTCGTGACGGGCGTCCTGCGGGTCCTGCGCGCTCTCGCACCGCTGCTCGCGGCGGCGCCGCGGGACGGCGCCGTACCGCCCGTGCGGTCGCGGCGGCGCCTTCGCGGTGCGTTCCGACGGCTGCCCCTGATCGGCGCCGGGTGGCGAAGGGCCCGGCGTCAGGCCCGGGGCGGCGGTACCGGGCCTGGCACCTGCCCGGCCCCCGTGTCGTCGTCCGACGCGTCCGGCGCCGGCGCTGTCCCGGGCGACGCCGACCGGACCAACGGACAGGCGGCGGACCGGGGTCCGGCACCGCGCGCGGCCATCGACGGCGAGCCCGCTCCGGACGACATCTCGGCGTCCGCCCGGCACCCCGGCGTACAGAAGGACGGGCCCGCGCGGAAGGACGGGCCCGGGCAGGGGGACAGCTCGCCCGACGAGACACGCCCCGAGTCGGTCGAGCCCCCGCACGAGACCGCCGACTCCCACCCCGCCGACCCCGAACCCCTCCGGGCGGGCCGTCCGCCGCGCGGCGTCTCCGTCCTGCTCCCGCCGGTCGTCAGCCACGACCGTGCGGCCATCGCCGTCGACGGTGGGGCCGTCGGCGGGGTCACCGTCCGGATGGCCACCGTGCGCGGACGCGGCCATATGCAGTCGGGCGAGGGCCGCCAGGACGCGTTCGCCTTCCACACCGATGACGAGCTGCCCTGGCTGGTGGCCGTGGTCGCCGACGGTGTGAGCACGGCGACGCACGCGGCCGCCGCCTCCTCCGAGGCCGTCGCGTCCGCCGGCCGTCTGGTGATCGACGGACTGAGGAACGGACCGCCCGACGGCCCCCTCTGGTGGCAGGACGTGTTCGAGCGGACCGCCGAGGACATCACACGGCGCACCGGGTCCCTGCCGCCCGACGAGGCCGCCGGACGCCGGTGGCGGATGTTCGCACCCGGACCCCCGGCCACCACCCTGGCCGTGCTGATCGCATCCAGGACACCGGCCGAGGACCCCCGCCTCTTCGGGGCGGTGGTCGGCGACAGCCGCGTCCTGCGGCTGCGGGACGGGGCCTGGAGCGCCCTGCTCGACGCACGGCCGACGGGTGGGCGGGGCGCCGGCGACGAACGGGTCCAGACCCTGCCGCAGCGCCCGCACGCGCTGCGGACCGTCGCGACGGAGTGGCTGCCGGGCGAGGTGCTCGTGCTGGCCACGGACGGCTTCGCCGACGCGATCGGGGCGCGGTCACCGCTGACGCTCGCCCTGGGCGCACGGTGGCAGCACCCGCCGTCGCTTCTCGGGTTCCTGCGGGACGTCGACTTCCGCAAGGCCACCTACAACGACGACCGGACCGTGGTCGCCCTCTGGCCGGAGAACGCCGACACGGCCGTCCCCTGAGCCCGTCCCGCAGGGCCCGGGTCCGGCGGGCGAACGCGCGAATGTCACAGCGGCGTGAAGGGGGGGGAGCGTGGGTGTGTCGCATCGGAGCCGTGTGGACCTCGCCGAGCTGCGTCTCGGCGACGGCCGGCTCCCGGGAGGCGGCCAGGCCGCCGAGCTGCGGATGTGCGAAGTGCCGGGCCTGGGACGGCAGTTGTTCAAGCGGTACCTGCCGCAGACCCGGGACGACCTGGACGCGGGCGCCCTCGCGGACCTGGTCGCCTGGCGCCACGAACTGCCCGGCACCGAGCGGGAACTGCTCGACCGCCGCTGCGCCTGGCCCCGCGCGGCGGTCACCGACGCCGACGGTGTCTGCGGTGTCCTCATGGCACCGGCGCCGCAGGCGTTCATGCAGACGGTCCGGCGCAAGAACCAGGTGATGACCCTGCCCCGGGCCCTCGACAACCTGGCCCGGACCCGCACCTCGGCCGGCCGGCTCGGCATGCCCTACTACGAACCCCCGGTGAAACTCGCGGTGTTGGGGCGGCTCGTGGAGACCGCCCAGTGGCTGCACGGCCACGGCTGGGCGGTCGGCGATCTCCAACCGAGGAACGCCCTGTTCACCCTGGACGGCGGCGCCCGCGTCCATCTGATCGACTGCGACTCCTGCGCACCGCTGCACGACAAGTCCCCTTTTCCGCCCGGGGATCCCGAGGGCTGGAAGCTGCCCGAAGCCGGCCCGTTCGACGAGCGCTCCGACTACTACAAGATCGCCTGGTCGGTCGTACGGTGCGTGCAGGACAACCTGGAGAGCACACAGATCGACAGGAGCGCTCTGCTCGGCTGTGTCACCTCGCCCACCCTGGACCTGCTCACGGACGCCTGCCTGGCCCGCCGACTGCCGGACGCACGCGAGCGATGGGCCTCCCTGGCGACGGGATGGCCACGACTGGTCACCGACCGGGGCATGTACGTCACGGTGGACGGGAGCCTGCGCAAGCGGTGGACGCCCCCGGCCGCACGGACTCCTGCCCCGCAACCGGCCCCGGTCCCGCCATCTGCCCCGGTTCCGCCGCCGGTTGCCGAGCCGCCGTCGGAGCCCGCCCCGCCTCAGACCGTGGACTGGATCGACCGCATACTCACGGTCTTCGCCATAGGCGCCGTCCTGGTCCTTCTGGGGCTCGCGTGCTACGGCGTCATCGTGCTGGTCGACTGGTCCCTCGACCGGCTGTTCGAGTAGTTCCGACGGGAGGCCGACATGACTGATCCCCTGACCATCGAGGTCGACGGCACCCGGACCCCCCTGGTCCAGGGCCGCACCTACCGCGTGGGCGGCGCGCCCGACTGCGAGATACGGCTCCCCGGCTCCGCCGCCCCGGCCCCGGTGCTGGCCCGGATCCGCCACCTCCACCACTGGACGGTCGGCGGATTTCCGGGCGACGCGCGGATCTGGCTGGGCGACGCCGAGGTCACCGGCGCGGTCGTGCACTTGCGGGACGTCCCCGACGGCACCGACCTCGTGATCAGCACGCCCGCCGGCCGGGCCCGCCTGCACATCCTGCGCGGCACACCGCCGCCCGAGGCCCGTGTCCCACGGCCCCGGGCCGACGACGCCGGGTCCGGGTCCCGTACGCACCGCCTCGGCGAAGTCACCGTGATCGGCCGGGAGGACGCCGACGCGGGCCCCCACGAGCACCGGATCGCGATCCCCGGCTGGGGCGTCGCCGTGGAGCAGGCGACCCTGAAGCACGTCGCGCCGGGCCAGTACCACCTGCGGGACGGTGGCCGGGGGAACGGCACCTTCGTCGACGGCCGGGCCGTGTCGTGGGCCAGGATCACCCCGGGCATGTCCTTCTCCGTGGGGCGCAGCAGGTTCACCCTGGTACGCGACGGCGAGCTGAGGGAGCGCCGGTTCGCGACGGCGGCCACCTTGTCGGTGTGGCGGCTGTCCGCCGAGCACGGGGGCGGCCCGGCCCTGCGGGACCTGTCCTTCACCGTCGGGCCGGGAGAGGTCCTGGCCGTCCTCGGTCCTTCGGGGGCCGGCAAGTCCTCCTTGTTCAAGGCCCTGCTCGGCGAACTCCGCGTGACGCACGGCCGGGTGACCCTGCAAGGACTCGACAGCAGGACGGACTTCGACCAACTGCGGCTCCTGCTGGGCTTCGTGCCGCAGGACGACGACCTGCACCGCACCCTCACCGCACGGCAGGTCCTCGACTACGCGGCACGGCTGCGGCTGGCATCCGACACCGGATCGGCGCGCCGCCGGGCCCATGTCGACGCCGTCTGCGAGGAACTCGGCATCGCCGACCGGCTGGACGTCCGTGTGGAGCGACTGTCCGGAGGCCAGCGCAAGAGGGTCTCGCTCGCGCTGGAGATCCTCGGCGACCCGTCCCTGCTGATGCTCGACGAACCGACGTCCGGCCTCGACGCGGGAGCGGCCCGGGAGGTGATGCGCACCCTGCGGGGCATCGCCGACCGGGGCAGGACCGTCGTGCTGGTCACGCACTCCACCGACCAACTGGTGGGCGTCGACAAGGTCCTCGTCATGGCCCCCGGCGGCCGGCCCGTCTTCTTCGGCCCACCGGGCGAGGTGCTCGCGGCCTTCGACGCCCCGGACTTCCCGAGCCTCATGGTCCGGATCGGCTCCGCGCCCGACGCCCCACGCACCCCGGCCGATCCGGACACCCGGCCGGACGACGCCGGTCGGGCCACCGCACCCGCCGACACCCCGTCCGCGGGCCCGGTCACGGAGGCGAAGCGACGTCCCGGCGGCCGTCCACTGCGGCGGACCGCGGTCCTGGTCCGGCGGGAACTGGCCCTGCTGCACGCCCGCGGCCCCGCCGCCCTGGCCGGGCTCATGGCCCTCGCCGTGCTGTGCGGCGGATTCGCCGCGCTGGTCGCGTCCGATCAGGGTCTCGCCGTCACCGGACCGGACAACCCCAAGGCCCTCCAGGCGCTCAACCTGCTGCTGATCGGGGCCGTGTTGTGCGGCCAGGCCCTCACCTACAGCAATGTGGTGTCCGAATTCACCATCATCCGGAGGGAGTTCCGCACCGGCGTATCGCCCGGCCCCGTGATCGCCTCGAAGTTCCTCGTGCACACGCTGGTCGGCACCGCCCAGGCCGGGGTGTCGGTGGCGGTGTTCCGGTGGATCAGACCCGGACCCACCCCGGCGTTCGGCCTGGACGCCACGACCATGACGGTGCTCCCGCTCGTCGGGACGGTGGTCTGCTCGATGGCGCTGGGACTGCTGATCTCGGCGACCGCCGACCGTCTCGAACGGGCGGTCACCCTCGCCACCGTGGCCTCCGTGTGCCAAGTCGCCCTGAACGGCGTGCCGTTCGCCCTGGACGGTTCGGGGCTGCCGTACTGGGCCGCGATGTTCGTGCCCGGCCGCTGGGGGCTGGCCGCGGCGGCGGCGCTGACCGACGTACGGCGGCTCGCCCCGGACGCCGCCGCCGACGCCCTGTGGGAACACGGCGGCCGCCAAGTGCTGATCGACCTGGGCATGCTGGCGCTCCTGACGGCCGTCTTCGTATGGGCGTCCTGGCTGGTGCTACGACGTCGGCTGCGCCCGCTGTGAACACGGTCACCGGTGCCGCCCTCAGCACGGCTTCCGCCACACCCCCAGTTCCAGTCGCTTCCGCATCGACGAGAGGTTGAGGCGGCGGGACTCGGTGCAGAACGTGCTGGTGGGTTCCGCGTACTCGACGTGGAAGACCGCTTTGCCGGCCTTGATGAAGGGGGTGAGGCGGGCGCACTCGTCGAACTCGGCGCACTCCTCGTTGACCGCGAAGTCGAAGTGGGGGAGGAGCTGCGGGATTTGGGGGAGGTCGTTCTTGAGGCCGACCGCGAGGCCGCGGGCGTGGGCGATGTCGGCGATCATTCGGTTGTAGCGGAGCTGGTCGCGGGCGGTGAGGGGGAAACCGGTGTCGTCGGAGTAGCCCTCCACCAGATCGGGTTCCACCGCGTCGAAGCCCTTCTCGGCGCACATGTCGAAGCGGCGCTCCATGATCGGGCGCAGTACCGAGATCTTCCGGATGTCCAGCCAGCGTTCGCCCGACCAGCCGTTGGCGCCGCCGAGCACCGACCGGGGGAAGTCGGCGTGGTCGGGGCGGAAGTCCTCCCAGGCGCCGACGTTGATGTAGCAGATGACCTTGCGGCCGTCGCGGTGCAGCCGGGCCACGTCCGCCGCCGTGTTCTCGAAGCCGTCGATGTCGTAGACCGGCACGTCCACCGACGGGTCGACCGGGCCGTCCAGTTGCCACTGCCAGGCCAGGCCTGGTCGGGGCTGCCAGCGTGGTGTCCCCGTCGGCGGGGGTGTGGCATCGTTTTTGCCCCCACCGTCCCCGCCCCCGCCCGTGCCGGAACAGCCCGACAGGGCCAGCGCGGCCGCCAGCAGCATCGCCCGTAGCGTGTAGTACCTCATGACTCCGATCCGGTCAGGGCTGGGGTCAACTCGGCCCAGGGGTTGGGCAGTTCGCCGGTCACCGGGCCGCAGACCGCGGCGCCCCGCTCGCCCGCGGTGCGCACGGCGAGCGGCACGAGGGCCGCCGGGACGCCGTAGACGAGATGGCACAGCCGTTCCGGCGGATGCCGTGCGGCCCACTGCGGGCGGCTGAACGACGAGACGTACGTCGACCAGTGCCCCTCGAAGGTGACGGTCAGGTCGGCGAGCCGGGCGTACCCCGGCGCCGGGTGGACCCCGGGGTTGAGCACCACCGTCCCTGCGCCCGCCCGGCGCACCGTCCGCACCAGCCGCCGGCAGGCCCACAGCGCCTCCGGTGTCGCCGTCACCTGGTCGAGGAAGCAGCCGTCGGCCGCGTACCACTCCTGGTGGCGGCGTACGTCGTCCAGGACGGCGGCGCGTTCGCGCACCCCGTAGTCGGTGTCGACGTAGCCGAGGATCCGCGCGCCCGCCTCCCGCAGGGCACCGGCGGCCGCGGTGAAGGCCGGGTCGGGGCGTTCGCCGGGACCGTTCGCCGGGTTGAGGATCACGCCGTAGGTCCGCCCGGCCGCCTGGATCAGGCGGTGCCAGGCGCCCGGATCGTCGGCCGGGTGCACATACAGCGGAATCAGCAGGCTCACGGCGTGCCGTCCGGCGGGAGAAGCGCGAACGGCGGAAACAGCGGCGTCGGCGGGCTCATCGCGCGCCGTCGGCTTCCCACAGTGCCGCCAGTGCCTCGTCGAGGGTGTGGGCCGGGCGCCAGGCCAGCGCGGCCTCGGCGGCGGTGATGTCCGAGCACTGCCAGGACACCTCTCCCGAGCGGGCCGAGCGGCCGCCGTCCGCCGTCTCCTCGATCCGGCCCCGGAACCCGGCCCGTGCCGCGAGGCCCCGCACCAGCGTGCGCACCGGGACGGCCCGGCCCGCGCCGATGTTCAGCACCGGCGGCAGCGGGCCGGGGGCCGTGACCGCCCGTTCGACGGCCCGCGCCACGTCGCGTACGTCCACGAAGTCACGGTGGGCGGACAGGTCGCCGAGCCGCAGCACCGCGTCCGGGCCGCGGTGCGTGTCCCGCAGCAGGGCCGTGAGCCGGCCGGGCAGCCCGGCGGCCGGTGCCCCGGGGCCCACCGGGTTGCCCACCCGCAGCACCACCGCGTCCAGCGCGGACGCGGTCACCGCGGCCGTGCCCGCCAGCTTCGTCGCCCCGTACGGGCCGACCGGGGAGGTCGCCGCCGACTCCGTCACCAGCGTGCCGCGGGCCCCCGGGCCGTACTCGGCGGCCGAGCCCAGATGCACCAGCCGGGCCCCCGGCGCCGCCTCGCGCAGCGCCTCGCACAGCACCGCCGGTCCGCGCGCGTTGACCTCGGCGAGGGTCACGGCGTCGCCGCCGGTCGCGCCCGCGCAGTTGACCACCGCGTCGGGCGCGGCCGCGGCCAGGGTCTTCGCCAGCTCCTCGGGGCGCGCCGTGGCGAGGTCGACCGGGAACGCGGCGCCGGCGGAACGGCCGGCGCCCAGGACGCGGGCGCCCGGCAGGACGCGCAGCCGTTCGGCGACATGGGCTCCGAGGTATCCGGTGAAGCCCAGGACGAGAATGCGCATGGGGTGCTCAGGCTCCCTTGAGCAGATGGGACTTGCGGGTGGTGAACTCGGCGTTGGCCCGGTCGTAGTCGTCGGGGCGCCCGATGTCCAGCCAGTAGCCGTCGAACTCGTAGGCGTGCGGTTCGTTGCGCGCTCTGATCAGATCGAGCACCAACTCGTCGAAGCCCAGCGGGAGTCCGGGCGTGTAGTCGGCCAGGGTGGAGCGCGAGAGGCCGTAGACGCCCATGGAGACGTGGTAGTTCATGCTGGGCTTCTCGGTGAAGGCGACCACCTTGGCGGAGTCGGTGGTCAGCACCCCGAAGTCGATGTGCACCTTGCGGGCGTACGTGGCGATGGTCAGCGGCGCCCCCGACTCCCGGTGGGTGCGCAGGACGTCCGCGTAGTCGAGGTCGGTCAGGATGTCGCCGTTCATCACGAGGAACGTCTCGGGCAGCCGCTCGCGCAGGGTGAGCAGCGGGCCCATGGTACCGAGCGGGCTCTCCTCGGTGGCGTAGTCGATCTGCATGCCCCAGGCGGAGCCGTCGCCGACATAGGCGCGGATGATCTCACCGAGGTGGCCGATGGCGATGGTGCAGTGGGTGAAGCCGGCGCCGGCCAGTTGGCGCAGCACGATCTCCAGGATGGCGTGCTGGTCGCCGATGGGCACGAGCGGCTTGGGCAGCGCGGTGGTGTAGGGCCGCAGCCGGACGCCCTTGCCCCCCGCCAGGATCACTGCGTGCATGGTCTCCTCCTTCTGGGAGTTCTCGGAGTTCAAGGAGTGCTCGAAGTGCTCGGAGTTCTCGCGTACTCGGAGTTCTCGGACTCCTCGGATGTGCTCGCGTGCGGTGTGCCGGACGGGCGTCAGATGTTGTAGATGCCGGTCTTGTAGCGGGCCAGGTTCGCGGGGTCGCGGAAGAACTCGACGGTGTGCGCGAGTCCTTCCTCCAGGGAGTGCGCGGGCTGCCAGCCGGTGGCCGCGGTGAGCCGGGAGGCGTCCGCGACCAGCCGCATCACCTCGGAGTTGGCGGGCCGGATCCGGGCCTCGTCCTCGCGGACGTCGAGCGCGGTGTCCATCACCTTGCCGATCAACTGGACCAGGTCGCCGACCGAGATCTCCCCGCCGGTCCCGGCGTTGAAGGTGCGGCCCACCACCCGCTCGGCGGGCGCGCCGCCGACGGCGAGGAACGCCTGCGCGGTGTCCTTGACGAAGGTGAAGTCCCGGGTCGGCCGCAGATCGCCGAGCGTGATCGCCCGCTGCCCGGCGGCGACCTGTCCGATGACGGTGGGGATGACGGCGCGCATCGACTGGCGCGGCCCGAACGTGTTGAACGGCCGCAGCGTCACCACGGGCGTGTCGAAGCTGGCGTGGTAGCTGTCGGCCAGCCGGTCCCCGCCGGCCTTCGAAGCGGCGTACGGGGACTGGGTGTTGATCGGGTGGTCCTCGGTGATCGGCACGGTCCGCGCGGTGCCGTAGGTCTCGCTGGTGGAGGTGTGCACCAGCCGGGGCGTGCCCAACGCGCGTACCGCCTCCAGCACGTTGAGGGTGCCGGTCACATTGGTGTCCACATAACTGTGCGGCGCCTGGTAGGAGTACGGGATCGCGATCAGCGCGGCCAGATGGTACGCCGTGTCGGCCCCGTCGAGCAGACCGCGGACCGAGCCCGGGTCCCGGACGTCACCGAGGACGATCTCGACCTGGTCCAGGACGTCGGGGTGCAGGGTCTCCAGCCAGCCGTACGAGGAGAAGGAGTTGTACTGGGCCATGGCGCGGACCCGGTGTCCCGAGGCGACCAGCGCCTCGGTGAGATGGGAGCCGATGAAACCCTCGGCTCCGGTGACGGCGGCGAGCGGTGTGGCGGTCAACTCCGTTGTCCTTCCGGTCGGTTGAGTGGGGGGTTGTTGAGCCGGCCGTGCGGAGGGCACGACGGGCGGATGCCGGTCAGGCGTGCGGCGCGGGACGGCCGAGCCGCCACAGCGCGCACGCCGAGAGACAGAGCGCGGCCGTGCCGCAGCTCAGGGCGAGTGCCGCGGTGGGCCCCGGCGGCGCGTCGAGCAGGGTGACGGCCCCGGCACCTCCCGCCGCGGCGAGACAGACGAGCGCCGACGGCCAGGCGGCACCGAACGCCTGGAGCAGCAGCGCGGTCCACAGGACGGCCGCGAGCGTGAGCAGGGCGGCGGGCGCGGCGCCGGTCAGCAGGGCGGCCGGCCACAGCGGCAGCAGATAGGCCGCCAGACACAGGCCGAGGATCCCGGCCGACCGCAGCAGGAACCCGGCGGGCGTGGCGGCGGCCCGCAGCGCGGCGACCGACAGGCCCCGGTAGCGGTACAGCAGCCATTCCGCGGGCCCCATGCTGACGGTCAGCACGATCACCGCGTACGGCTCCCGGCGTCCCTCCAGCAGCACGAGCACCCCGGCCGCCAGCCCGAACAGGCCGTACGGCAACGACCGCAGAGGACCGGGCCGTACGACGCCCGAGGCCGCGCCACCTGACGCCGGGTCCGCCGCGAGCGCGCTCCCCAGCACCCGCCCGGTCACCGCCAGCGTGGCCAGCAGCGCCAGCGCGGGCAGCCCCGCGCGCGCCGCCTCGCCCGGCTCCCACCACGGCAGGACGGCCGCCCCGGCGCCCAGCGGGGTGAGCGCGGCGAGCAGCAGCCGTTCCCGGGCCAGCACCAGCAGCACACCGGCGGCCGCCAGATACAGCGACTGCGCGGCCACCACCAGGATCACCGGGCCGACCCCGCCGGACTCCGCCGCGGACACCGCCCCGGCCGCCGTGGCCAGCACCGCTCCGGCGGGCGCGCCGACCAGCAGCGTCAGGGCAGCCTCCCGACGTCCGGCCACCATCCGCAGATGCGCGCGGTGGCCGAGCGCCTGCCCCCAGGCCCAGGAGACCAGCCCCGCCACGATCAGCGCGGAGGCATGGGCCCCCGCGTCCCACAGCGGCGCGGTGAGCAGATAGGCCAGCCCGGGCAGGGCGAACAGCGCGCCCCGCAGCAGGCAGCGCACGGTGTCGGGACGCCACGGGTCGGGCCCCCGCGCCGGTTCCGGGAAGGTCCGCGGGACGCGCTCGTACAGCGCGGCGGCCAGTGAGAACAGGTCGGGATGGCCGTACCGCTCCTTGATCGTCGCCGCGGTCAGGCCCTCCGCCTCCAGCAGCGCGGCCACCTCGTAGGGGTGGACGGCCGGGCCGATGCGGTCGGCGAGATCGGCGGCGAGCCGGCTCACCGCCTCCTCGTCGGGGCCCCGCAGGGGCAGCCGGATGGCGAGCGTGCTGTCGTCGAGGGCCCAGCGGGGACGGCGGCGGCGCGGCCGGACGTCGGCCAGCCGCAGCGCCAGGGTGTCCTGTTCGGCGCCGCCGGGCTCCAGGGATATCGGCCCGCTCATCCGGCCACCGTGCCCGCCGGTGCCGGCAGCGGTGCGGCCGGGGCCGCGACCGGCGCCGACGGCCGCTGGAGCGTGGGCAGTTCGAGATAGATGGAGCGGAAGGTGTCGATGGTCTGACGCAAGGTGAACTGTTCGATCACCCGCAGCCGGGCCGCCTCGCCCATCGCCCGGCGCCGCGCCGGGTCGGCCAGCAGCTCCAGCGCGGCCGCCGCCATCGCCTCCGGATCGCGCGGCGGCACCACGAGCCCGGTGTCGCCGACCGCCTCGCGGACCCCGCCCACATCGGTCGAGACGGTGGCCCGCCCGCACGACATGGCCTCGATCAGGGTGAACGGGAACCCCTCGCTGATGCTGGAGAGCATCACCACGTTCCCGGCCGCGTAGGCGTCCTTGATGTCGTCGACCCGGCCCTCGAAGGTGACCGCGTCCGCGTGCCCCAGCTCGGCGGCGAGCGCCTCGCAGCGCTCCCGGTACGCCTCCCCGCCGCGCGGGGTGCCGCCGAACAACCGCAGGCGGCTGTCCGGGAGTTGCGCCCGGACGAGGGCGAAGGCCCGGATCAGGGTCTCCAGGTCCTTGATCGGGTCGACCCGGCCCGCCCAGCTCAGCGTGAGCGTGTGCGGCTCGGGCCCGGCGGGCGGGAACGCGGCCGGGTCCACGCCGTTGTAGACGGTGCGGATCGACTCGGGATCGGCGCCGCCCTCCTCCTCCCAGAGCCGGTTGTAGCGGTTGCCGGGGGTGATCAGGGCGGCCCGCCGGTAGCTCTCCTCGGCCAGCAGCCGGAAGAAGCCGAGGACCACCGCCTTCACCGGCCAGCGGTAGGGCGCGGTGCGGTAGCCGAGGTAGCGCTCGCGCAAGTAGACGCCGTGCTCGGTGAGCAGCAGCGGAACGCCGTGCCGGTCGAGCGCGGCGAGCCCCGGCAGGACGGCGACACCGCCGCTGACCGCGTGTGCGACCCCGGTGCGCGGCGGCGGCGCGGCCAGCGGGCGCAGGGCGTGTTCCAGCAGGGCGGTCGCGGTGAGCGCGTCGTGCACGGTCGGCCGGGCCTCGCGCACGGCGAGACCGGGCCGGTTCCACACCGAGGTGAGCAGGGTGATCGCCCGGTCGCCCCGCAGGAACGGGCTGAGCGTGCCGTCGGCGGCGGCACGGGCCAGCGCGTACAGGGCGGGCGGGAAGCCGCTCTCGGCGCGCGGGTCGAGCAGGGCGGTGAGGAACTCCTCGTAGGCGGCGGCCAGTCGGGCCAGCGCGCGGCCCTTGGGGGTGCGGCCCTCGGGCGGGGCGCCCCACATGGGGACGGACCGCACCTCGCCGACCTGGGCGGGCAGGTCCCAGACGACCGGTTCGCGTCCGGTGCCGGTGACGGCGATGACGTCGAAGTCGAGGTCGGGCATGCCCTGGACGAGCTGGTCGCACCAGACGCTCACGCCGCCGTGACTGTGCGGATAGGTGCCTTCGGTGAGCAGGGTGACGCGCGTTGCGCCGGGGCGTCGCGCGCCATGGGGAACGTGCATCGGTGTGCTCCACGGCCGAGGTGTGGGGTGGTCGTGCCCGGTGGCCCGGGGTTCCGGGCCACCGGTGGGGTTCCGGCCGCGGGGGCGGCCGGCTCGCTCCTTGGGTCGGGTGCGGCGGTACGCCGTTCAGTCGCCCGCGGTGGGGACGACCTGTTCGCGCACGCCCGCCGGGACCCGGGTGCCGGGCGCCGGCTTCGTGGCCGTGAGTCCCTCGGAGGTGTCGGCGGCCGGGGCCGCGGCGGAGGCCGGCAGGGCGAAGGCCAGGGGGCCGGTGCCGGCGGGCGTCCAGCCGGACACCCCGCCCGCGTACGGCGTCCCGAACGCGCCGCCGGCCAGTGTGCTGCCGGCCGGGAGGGTCGCCGTGACGGCCGTGCCGGAGGGCGCCTGCACGGTGACCGTGTCGCCGATCCGGTACGCGGTGACCTGGCCGGCGTCCAGGGCGGCCTGCCAGGCGGCGCGGCGCCCCAGCTCGACGCCGATGTCCTTCATCCGCAGGTTCACCACCGGGGTGTCGGCCGTGAACAGGCCGTCGTAGCCGTCGAGGACACCATTGAGGACCGGGTAGGCGATCCGGTCCTCGGCCAGGTTCGACTGGTGGATGAAGTGCGGGCGGGGATCGTTGGCGAGGACGTGCCCGAGGGCGATCCGGGTCTCCAGCGGCACGATGTGCTCGGCGTAGCCGGTGGCCGGGTCCAGCGGGGCGGACAGACAGGTGGTGGTCGCCGGGTTGTCCTCGCAGATGCCGCTGCCGCCCTGGGCACGGCTGGTGTAGATCCAGTTGTACTCGTCGACCTGCTCGGCGGCCCGGCCCGCGTTGTAGAAGACGTTCATCGGATAGCGCGGCACGGTGGTGGCGGGGCCGACCTGACGCTGGTGCGGCTCACGGGAGTTGTCGGAGCCGAGCCAGTCGATGCCGTTGTCGCCGACGGCGAGCGCCAGGTTCGGGTTGTCCTGCGGCTGCTGCGGCAGGACCTTCATGCCGGAGTGCTCGCCGGTCACCAACTCGTCGTTCTCCAGCGGGAGTCCGGCGGTCTGGCCCCACACGCGGTTGGTGGCGATCTCGTCGGCGATCTCGGCCCGGCTCACCCACTTCACGCTGCCGTCCGGGTTGGAGTCGCACTTCCACGGCACCACGGTGGTGTCCTGCACACAGCCCAGGAAGGCGTGCGTGTAGGTGTGGTTGACCCAGCGGAATCGATCCTTCTCGGCGAGCAGGGCGTCGGCGAGCGGATCGGCGCCGTTGTTGTCGGCGCGCTGGTCGACCGTGCCGGCCGCGTTGTAGGCGAGGTCCAGCGTGAAGCCGTGACCGGTCTGCCAGGAGGTCGCGTAGGTGACGTCGGCGGGCGTCATCCGGATCGGGTCGGGCGTGGCGTTCGGGTCGGTGCAGTCGACGTCGCCGGGCGTGCAGTTGAGGGTGGTGTTCCAGCGGTCGTCGGCGGCGAACACGTCGTCCACGTGGACCGCGAAGTAGTTGCGGGAGGCGCCGAGATGGACCCCGCCGGTCATCCACTCCACGATGCCGCGGGCCAGCAGCCGGAACTGCTGCTGGTACTGGTTGTAGACGAACGTGACGACCAGCTCTCGCCGTCCGTCGTGCCGGTACTCGCCCACCAGCGAGCCCCGGGTGGACTGTCCGGGGATCGGCGCGTCGACGTAGGAGGTGAAGTCGGCGCCTGGTGCCGGGGTCGACAGATAGGCGTAACTCTCGCCCACCGCCGCGTCGTTGTCCTCGAAGGGGACCGCACCGTCGAGATAGCCGAAGGGGCCGGCCTGTCCGGCGGCGGTCACCGCGGCCGCCACCCCGTCGAGGCTGCCCGCGTAGCCGCCGTACACCGGGTACTGGAGACCGGCTTCCGGACGCGCGTAGGTGTAGGCGTCGACCTGGGGGATCGCGTAGGTCTGCTCGTAGGAGGCGAGCGCGGCCATCTCCGCCGAACCGGCCGCGAACGGATTGTCGTTGGGCAGGACCACGGCCTGGTACTTGGCGCGCGGCCGGCCGTCGACCGTGTCCGCGAGGAAGTCCGCGTCGATCACCGGACGGCCGGTGTCGTTCAGGTCGATCTCGGTGAACGGCGTACCGGCGGCCGCGAGTTCCGCGGCGATCGCGTCGGTGGCCGGTCCGCCGTCGCTCACCACGAGCACCCGCAGGTCGATGCGGGGCGTGGTGTCGTCGGCCCGGGCCGCGCCGGCCGGCAGACCGAGCGCGGCGATGAGCGCGCCCACCGTCAGGACGGTGGTGCGTGTGGTCCGCTTCATGCGGTGAAGTCCCCTCCCCGGGCAGGGGTGAGCACGGCTCTCATGGAGCGGACGCACCCCCTCACGCGACGCCGGCGTCCCCCTCAGAAGCCAGTCGTCGCGTATCCGTCGCGTCAACATAGTGGTGTGTCTGTGTAGCTTTCGTGGTCATGCTGCGAAACATGACGGAAAAGAGCAGGTGTCCTACAGGTCCTTCCCGGAACCGAATCGGACGGTTTTCCGTCGGGGGACGGGCGGGGTCCGATGGGCGAGAGGGCTCCGTGTGCTGGTCCGGGCGCTGAACGGCGCACCGGCGGACCGCGGGGGCCCGCCGGGCGCACTGCCGGTGGTCCAGACCACGATGTGGGCCTGGTCACAGACCGATTTCAGGTCATCCTCTGTCCCAACCGGCCGGTTTCTTGCAGGGGTTCAGGAGCAGAGGACGCGCGTCTCGGGCGTGTGGACGGGCCCGCCGCTGATGCTCGTGCTGTCGCTGAACTCGGCGTAGAAGTACGAGTAGAAGCCGATGTTGCCGTTGCAGCCGGAGTCCGCCCCGACCTGGAGCGTCAGCGTGACGGTGCGGCTCTGGCCGGGCGGGACCGTGGTGCCGTAGTTGCCGCCGAGGTTGGCCGGTCCGGTGCCCGAACACGGGGTGCTGCCGGCGGCGGTGGTGAGGGCGCAGCCGGTGAACGAGTACTTCAGATCAGGCCGTTGGGTGGTGAGCCAGGTCGGGTCGATGGTCTGGTACACGAACCAGATGTCGTAGCTGTGGTTGTTGGTGATCGTCATCGACAGATCCACCGTGCCGCCGGGCGTCGTGGTCGCGCCGCTCGTGGCGAAGGTCAGCGTGGCCGGCGCCGGGTCGGCGCTCGCGCTGGGGGCCAGGCCGAACACGGCGAGGACGGCGGCCAGGACGGTGGCGAGGCCGAGGCGTCGCATCAGAGGTGATCGCATGGCCCGGGAGGCTAGGCAGGCGGTGCGAGCGGCGTCGTCCCCGTGGATCATGCGGGATGCGACGATCGGCCGGAAATATGCCCTTGGTGAAGAATGCGCGGAGAAGCCGTGAGGGCGTCGGAAAGCCTGCGCACGCGCACTGTAGTCGGTGGGTGACGCAATGAATCGGCGCGCGGGAGGCCGCGGCCGCTATTGGCGTGTACCCGACCATTCGGCGTCTCTCCGGCCGTCGTGCCGGACACGACTTCTCGGCCATCCCGCCGCAATTCCGCCCCCACCGGACTCCGGCGTTCCGCAGACCGCCCGTACCCCCTGCGTACCGTCGACTTTCACATGGGCGCCACCCGCCCCTTCCCCGATGTTCCGTGCCCCGGGAAGACTTCTGACGCGCGTGCCCCCCCACAACGGCCGGCCGCACAGGCCGCCTTCGCCGAGAGGTCCCCCACCCATGCCCGAGGTCAACCGGCGCCGCTTCCTCCAAGTAGCGGGAGCCACCACGGCGTTCAGCACACTCTCCGGCAGCATCGAGCGAGCCGCCGCCCTGCCCGCGAACCATCGCACCGGGACGATCGAGGACGTCGAGCACATCGTCGTCCTGATGCAGGAGAACCGCTCCTTCGACCACTACTTCGGCACCCTGCGCGGCGTGCGCGGATTCGGCGACCCGCACCCGGTCACGCTGCCGAGCGGCAAGCCGGTCTGGCACCAGCCGTACGGGGACAGGGAGTTGCTGCCGTTCCGGCCGGCCGCCGACGACCTCGGCATGCGGTTCCTGGAAGGGCTGCCGCACAGTTGGCCCGACGGCCAGGCCGCCTACAACCGGGGCCGCTACGACAACTGGGTGGCCGCCAAGGGCACCACCACGATGGCCTACCTCACCCGCGAGGACATCCCCTTCCACCACGCCCTCGCCGACCGGTTCACCGTCTGCGACGCCTACCACTGCTCCTTCATCGGCTCCACCGACCCCAACCGCTACTACCTGTGGAGCGGGCACACCGGCAACGACGGCCGCGGCGGCGGACCCGTCCTCGGCAACGAGGAACTCGGCTACGACTGGACCACCTACCCCGAACGCCTGGAAGGGGCCGGCGTCTCCTGGAAGATCTACCAGGACATCGGCGACGGCCTGGACGCGGACGGCTCCTGGGGCTGGATCCCGGACGCCTACCGGGGCAACTACGGCGACAACTCGCTGCTGTACTTCAACAGTTACCGCAACGCCCGGCCCGGCGACCCGCTCCACGACAAGGCCCGCACCGGCACCGACGTCCGCAACGGCGACGGCTACTTCGACGTGCTCCGGGCCGACGTACGGGCGGGCACGCTGCCGCAGATCTCCTGGATCACCGCACCGGAGGCGTTCTCCGAGCACTCCAACTGGCCGTCGAACTACGGCGCCTGGTACATAGCGCAGGTCCTGGACGCCCTCACCTCCAACCCGGAGGTGTGGGCGAGGACGGCCCTCTTCATCACCTACGACGAGAACGACGGCTTCTTCGACCACGTCGTCCCGCCGCTCCCGCCGTCCTCCGACGAGCGCGGCAGGTCCACGGTCGACGTCACCCTCGACCTCTACCCCGGCGGCGGCAACCGGGTCGCCGGACCGTACGGACTCGGGCCGAGGGTGCCGATGCTGGTCGTCTCGCCCTGGAGCAAAGGCGGTTACGTCTGTTCCGAGACCTTCGACCACACCTCGGTCGTGCGGTTCATGGAACGGCGCTTCGGGGTGCGCGAGCCCCAGATCTCACCCTGGCGGCGGGCCGTCTGCGGTGATCTCAGCTCGGCCTTCGACTTCACCCGCACCGACACCGGCCCGGTCGCCTTCCCCGACACCGACGGCTACGAACCCCCGGACCGCGAGCGCCACCCCGACTACCGTCCGACCCCGCCCGCCGTGGGAGTCCTGCCCCGGCAGGAGCGCGGCACGCGTCCCACCCGGCCGCTCAAGTACGCGCCGTACGTGGACGGTTCGACGGTCGAGGAGGAGGGCGGTCCCGGCCGGTTCACGCTCACCTTCGCCTCGGGCGCCGAAGCCGGAGCCGTCTTCCTCGTCACCTCCGGCAACCGCACCGACGGACCGTGGCACTACACCGCCTCGGCCGGCCGGACCGTCGCCGACACCTGGAACTCGGCGTACTCGGGCGGCTCGTACGACCTGACCGTGCACGGCCCCAACGGCTTCCTGCGCACCTTCCGGGGGACCGGCACCGGCCCCGAGGTGACCGCACGGCACGCCGGCGACGACGTCGAACTCACCTTCACCCACCGCGGCACCGGCACCGCCGTACTGAAACTGGCGGACGGCCGCAGCGGTCGTACGACCACCGTCCGGGTGCGCCCCGGTGCCGTCGTACGGCGCACCGTCGACCTGGGCGCGAGCCGACGGTGGTACGACCTCACCGTCACCGCGGACCACGAGCCGTCCTATCTGCGGCGGTTCGTCGGACATGTCGAGAACGGCCGTCCCGGGGTGAGTGATCCGGGCCTCGTCACGGAGTGAGGCGCGGACCCGGCCGGCGCCGGACGCCCCGGAGCGCCCGGGGGTAAAAGCCTGGTGAACACCGCATGGTGGGGTCTGTTCAGGTCCCGGCGGGCTCGGGATAGTGTGCCCCGGTGACCACGCATTCGAACACACCTGCTGGCTGGTACCCGGATCCGCACGGGGCGGCCCAGACCCAGCGCTACTGGGACGGCACCCAGTGGACCGACCACACCCACACCGGCCAGGGGCAGCCCGCCCCGCAGGTGCCGCACCAGCAGGCCGGGCCGGACCCCCGGGTCCAGCGCCAGGTGCAGCAGCAGGCCGGAGTCGCCCCGAGCGGCCCCGGCGGCGGCACCCTGTTCACCGAGCCCGTGCTGGTGGTGAACCAGAAGGCCAAGCTGATCGAGCTGACCAACGAGTACAAGGTCATGGACCAGCAGGGCAATCAGCTCGGCTCGGTGATCCAGGTCGGCCAGAGCGCGCTGCGCAAGGTCCTGCGCTTCGTCGCGAGCATCGACCAGTTCCTGACGCACCGCCTGGAGATCCGTGACGTCCACGGTCAGCCGGTGCTGCTGCTGACCCGCCCGGCCAAGTTCCTCAAGTCCCGGGTGATCGTGACCCGTCCGGACGGGACGCCGGTCGGCGAGATCGTCCAGCAGAACGTCTTCGGGAAGATCAACTTCGCCATCAACGCGGGTGGCCAGCAGGTCGGCGCGATCAAGGCGGAGAACTGGCGGGCCTGGAACTTCGCGATCGTCGACCACGCCCAGAACGAGGTCGCCCGGATCACCAAGACGTGGGAGGGCCTCGCCAAGACGATGTTCACCACGGCGGACAACTACGTCCTCCAGATCCACTACCAGCTCCCCGAGCCGCTGCTGAGCCTGGTCGTCGCCACCGCGCTGACGGTCGACACCGCGCTCAAGCAGGACGCGCGCGGACTGGGCTGACCGCGCGCACGGCGCCGACGTCCACACCGTCGACGCCCACTCCGCTGACGTTCACACCGGTCGCGCTCACATCACCGACGCTCACAGCGGTGTGAGGTGCCCCGGTCCGGTCGCGGGCCGGGGCAGCAGCGCGGGTTCGGCCGACGCCGTCTCCGGCTTCAGGGCGAGCACGACGGCCACGGGGTGCGCGTCGTCCGAGCCGTCCTCATCTCCCGCTCCGGGTTCCGGCGCCGCGGGAGCGGGTTCCGGCGCCGCCCGTGAGAGCAGCACCACACCCCGCCCCGCGAGGCCCGCCCCGGCGAGCGCCAGCAGGACGCCCGTCGGCCCGCCCTGGAGCCGTTCGCCCAGCAGGGCCAGGCCGATCACCGCGGCGGCGACCGGATTCGCCAGCGTCACCATCGCGAGCGGGGCGCCCAGTCCGCCCCGGTAGGCGGTCTGCGCCAGCAGCAGCCCGCCCGCCGCGAACGCGGCGACCAGCAGCGCCACCCCGATCACCCGCACGCTCAGCACCGGTGCCGAGCCGTCCGTCGCGGCCACCGTCACCGTCTGGGTGAGCGCCGAGGCCACCCCGGAGGCGAAGCCCGACGCGGTCGCGTGCCGCAGTCCGGGCCGGGTGCCGCGCCGGGCCAGCAGCCCGATCAGCACCGCCGTCGCCCCGGCCACCGCCACCGCCTCGGGCCCGCTCAGCACATCGTCGGGCGCCGGTCCCGACGCCGTCACCAGGACGGCGGCCAGGCCGGCCAGCGTGTAGGCGGTGCCCCGCCACTCCGGCGCGCTGACCCGCCGTCCCGCGATCCGGGCGCCCATCGGCACCGCCGCGACCAGCGTCAGCGCGCCCAGCGGCTGCACCACGGTCAGCGCCCCGTACCGCAGCGCCACCACGTGCAGCAGCGCGCCCGCGGCGTTCAGCCCCACCGAGCACCACCAGGCGCCGCTGCCCAGCAGCCGCGGCAGGCCCCTCCCGGTGGACCGGGAGGCCAGCCGCTCCTGGGCGACCGCGGCGGACGCGTAGGCGACGGCGGAGAAGAGCGAGAGGACGACGGCGAGCAGGGTGGCGTTCATCGGCCCGCTCCCGCTCGTGTGAAGACGCGTTCGTCGGCCGCGGCCGGTACTGGAACCCCCCGCGCCACCACACGCCCCCGCCCCGCGGTCGTCACGGCACGCCGCCGGGGCGCGCGCACGACCGCGAGGACGGTCCCGAGCAGCGCGCCCGCCACGAGCGCGTCGAGCCAGTAGTGGTTCGCCGTGCCCACGATCACCAGCAGGGTCAGCAGCGGGTGCAGCAGCCACAGCCACCGCCACCGCGAGCGGGTCGCGACGATCAGGCCGATCGCGACCATCAGCGCCCAGCCGAAGTGCAGCGAGGGCATCGCCGCGAACTGGTTGGAGAGGTGGTCGCTGTGCGGCGGCCCGTACACCGAGGGCCCGTACACCCGGGCCGTGTCGACCAGCCCGGTCGCCGCGAGCATCCGCGGCGGTGCCAGCGGGAACGCCAGATGCAGCACCAGGGCGGCCGCGGTGAGCGCGGCCAGCACCCGGCGCGCCCACACGTAGTGCGCGGGGCGCCGCAGATAGAGCCAGACCAGGAAGGCGAGCGTGGCCGGGAAGTGGACGGCCGCGTAGTAGGTGTTCGCGGCCTCGGTCAGGGTGTCGCCGTGCAGCAGCAGGGACTGCACCGCGCCCTCGCCCGGCAGGCGCAGCCACCGTTCGGCGTGCCAGACGTCATGGGCGTTGCGAAAGGCTTCGGCGGTGTGGCCCGTGGCGAGCTGCCGCCCGAACTTGTAGACGAGGAAGAGTCCGGCGACGAGCAGCAGCTCGCGCGCTATCGGCGGCCGTGCCGGTGTGACCGGCTCCGCTTCTCCAGGCTCGGTGCGGGCATTCATCCCCCGGCCCCTTCACTGACGGTGGTGCGTTTGATCGATCGATACGGTGGCGTACCGATACGGCAGTGTACCGATACGTTCGAGTACCGGTACACTGGCGTATCGATTGACATGCGCCACACTGGAACCACGCCGGACATGAGGAGGGACGATGACGTCGCAGGCCGCGGACGGACCGGAGCCGGTCACCGCCACGCGCCGCTCCAAGCTCACGCCCCAGCGCGAGCAGGAGTTCTTCGACGCCGTCCTGGAACAGATCCGCGAGTGCGGATACGAGGCGGTCACCATGGAGGGGGTCGCCGCGACCACCCGGTGCAGCAAGTCCACGCTCTACCGGCAGTGGAAGACCAAACCGCAGTTCGTCGTCGCGGCCCTGCGCTCGCGCCGGACCGCGCGGCTCGCCGGCATCGACACCGGCTCACTCGCCGCCGATCTGCGCGAGGCGGCCCGCGCCACCGGCCGCTGGTCGACGAACGACACCAAACTGCTCCAGGCTCTCGGCCACGCCGTCACCGGTGACCAAGAGCTGGCGCTCGCGCTGCGCGAGGCGCTGATCGACCCCGAGATCGAGGCCCTGCGGGAGATCCTGCGGCGCGGCGTCGAACGCGGGGAGGTCGCCGCGGACCATCCCGCGCTGGAGTACGTCCCCGCGCAGATGTTCGGTGTGATCCGGGCCCGTCCCGTGGTGGACGGGGAGTACGCCGACCAGGACTACCTGGTGCGTTTCGTGGAGGCCGCCGTCCTCCCGGCGCTCGGACTCGCCCAGGTCCCGCCACCGGCACAGGCCGGGACGCGGGCGCACACCCAGACCCAGGCCGCCGTCCCCGGGATGACCGGACGGTGACCTGACCGCGCCGCACCGTGGGGACGGGGGCGGCGCGCAACCCCCGGCCGGGCGGGGCTCCCCTTTGAGCGGAGGGGCGCCCCACCCGGCCGGTGTTCTTTTCCTACAACTCTTCCCGCGGCTCAGACGTCCTGGCCGCTGCCCCCGCCCTTGGACACCTTCACGCCCTTGAGGATGGTGTCGATGACCGACGCGCTCTGGTCGGCGTCGATGCCGAACCGCAGCACCACCAGCCGTCCCGTGTCCGCCGGGGCCGGGAAGGCCACCGACTCCACGATCCCGTCGGCGCCCTTGCTCGTGACCGCCTGCCAGCGCACCAGGTAGCCCTTCTGCCCGGCCACCGTCACCGCCTTGGAGGCCAGCACCTTGTGCGAGGTGATCGCGCCGTAGGTGTCACCGCCGTAGGAGTCCTCCGCGTTCTTCGCGATGTCCGCCTTGGCCACCTCCTCGGCGGTGTCGCCCGTGGCCTCCAGCACCTCGGCCGGCGCCGAGTACACGCCGCCCTTGGTGCAGGTCTTGGAGGTGTCGCCGGGGCAGGGGTAGGTGGAGTCGGACGACACCTGCGCGCCCACGTTCATCTGCTGCCCGGTCCAGCCGTCCGGGATCGGGATGCTGATGCCGTTGACCGGGTCGGGCACCGAACCGCTCTTGATCTTCGGCGCCTCGGACTCACCGGGGGAGGGCGTGCCCCCACCGGAGCCCCCCGACCCGCCGGAGTCACCGGAGCCGCCGGAACCGCCCGAGCCCCCCGAACCGCCCGAGCCACCGGAGTCGCCGAACGGCCCCCCGTCCCGCCCGCCGGGCCCGCCCTGCCCGCCGGACCCCTGCGCGGTGCCGTTGCCGCCGCCCGAGCCGTCGTCCCTGGCCAGCGCCCACACGCCGACCCCGATACTGGCCAGCACCGCGACCGCCACGGCCACGGCTATCCCGGTGCGCAGCCCGCGCCGCCCGCCGCCCACCGGGGGCGAGGGGTACGCCGGATACGTCGGGTACGCCCCGTACGCGCCGTACGTTCCGTCGGCCGGCGCCTGCGCGGTCGGACCCCAAGGGGCGGCCGAGCCCACGGGGCGGGTCTGGTCCGTCCATGCCGTGCCGTCCCACCAGCGTTCGGTGGCGGGACCGTCATTCTTCTGCCCCGGGTCGGGGTACCACCCGGGAGGAGTCACCTGCGTCATACCCCCACCGTATTTGGCATCGGTGAAAGGCGGATGAGAGGGAGCCCGATCCGTGCCGGCGCCCCTCCGGCGCCTCCCCGCGCCCCCGTGGCGCCGCTGGCGGGAAATCGACGTCAATTCGGTTCGCGTCGCCCGTCGTTGACGTTCCGGGGCCGTCCCCGCAGGCCCGTCGGGCCCTGCCGGGGGCCGCGCCGTCACCCGTCGAGGCAGGACCTGCGCGGACCGGCCTCCGAACGGGCCGCCGGAGGGCTACGCTCGTGGTCTGTACGTCGTTCGGGCGACTTGGGGAGGTAGCGGGATGACGGAGGTACGGCCGGCCGCGGCCGCCTCGGCTTCCCTGTGGGAGCGCGACGCGGAAGTCGCCGTTCTGGCGCAGGCGGTGGACACCCTGTGCGCCGACCGGTCCTCCTCGGGCCATCTGCTGGTGCTCCGGGGCGAGGCGGGACTGGGAAAGACGGCACTCCTGGCCGAGACCCGTCGCATCGCCGAGGCCCGCAACTGCACGGTGTGGTCGGCCCGCGGCGGCGAGACGCTACGGGCCGTCCCCTTCAACGTGGTACGGCAGTTGCTCCAGCCGGCGCTGCTGTCCCTGCTGCCGGAGGAGGCCCGCGAGTACCTCGGCGACTGGTACGACATCGCGGGACCCGCCCTCGGTATAGCGGAACCTGGCGAGGGGCACCCCGACCCGCAGGCCGTGTGCGACGGCCTGGTGGCCGCCGTACGGCGCCTCGCCAGGCGTTACTACCCGCTCGTGCTGCTGATCGACGACGCGCACTGGGCCGACCTGGAGACCCTGCGCTGGCTCGCCGCCTTCGTCGAACGCCTCGACGACCTGTCCGTGCTGGTCGTCGTCGCCCGCAGGCCCGGCGAGATCAAGGGCGACGCCGCCCACCACCTCGCCACGATCGGCGCCGTCGCCGGCCCCTCGGTCACCAGCCTCAGCGCGCTGACCCCGGCCGCCGTCGCCGGGCTCACCCGCGCCACCCTCGGCCCGCACGCCGACGGCGCGTTCTGCCGCGAGGTGTGGGCCGTCACCGACGGCAACCCCTACGACACCGTCGAACTCCTCGCCAAGGTCGGCGACAGCGGCTTCGAACCGAGCGAGGCGTCGGCCATCGAGCTGCGCCCGCTCAGCAAGTCGGCCCGCGGCGGCGGACTCGTCGCCCGCCTGGAGGAACTGGGCGTCGACGCCACCCGCTTCGCCATGGCCGCCGCGATCCTCGGCGTCGGCATCTCCATCGACGAGGCGGCCCGGCTCGCCGTCATGGAACGCGACGACGCGGTGCGCTGCGCCGAACTCCTGCGCACCGCCCGCATCCTGACCGACCCCGACCCGGCGGCCGCGCCCGTCGCCGAGGGCGACCTCGAGTTCGTCCACCCGCTGATCGCGACCGCCGTCTACGACTCCATCCCCGGCAGTCTGCGCACCGCGATGCACGGCATCGCCGCCCAGGTCGTCACCGACGCGGGCAAGGGACTCGCGGCCGCCTCCCGGCACCTGATCCAGGTACACCCCGAGGGCGACCAGGAACTCGTGGAGCAACTGCGCGGCGCGGCCGGTGAACACCTCGCCGTCGGCGCGCCCGACGCGGCCCGCCGCTGTCTGGAACGCGCCCTGGCCGAACCACCCGCCCCCGAGGTGCACGCGCAGGTGCTCTACGACCTCGGCTGCGCCACCCTGCTGACCGCGCCCGCCAAGACCGTCGACCATCTGCGCACCGCCCTCGCCATGACCGGCCTCGACGGCGATCTGCGAGTGGACGCCGTGATCCGTCTGTCCCAGGCGCTGATGCACAACGACCAGTTGGGGGAGGCCGTCCGCACCGTCGAGGCGGAGGCCGCCCGGCACGCCCCGGGCCCGGCCAAGATGCGGCTCCAGGCGGTGCAGTTCATGTGGGAGGGCATCCACGCGGAGGTCGCCTCCCCGGCCCGCTCCGACCGGCTGGCCCGGCTCGCCGCGACCTGCGCCGGCCGGGACAACTCCGAACGCGCCCTGCTCATCCTGCGCGGCTTCGACGCCATGACCCACGGCGAGAACGCCGAGGAGGTCATCGAGTTCTGCGACCGCGCCCTCGTCAACGGCCGCCTCGCCCCGGGCCTCGGCTGGACCGACCCCCAGTGGGGCATCGAACTGCTGATGATGCTGGCCAGCTCCTACGCCTACACCGACCGCCTGGACCGCGCCGACACCCTCTTCAACGAAGCCGTCCGCGCCTACGAGTCGGCAGGCTGGAGCGGCGGCCACACCTCCCTGGCCCACGCCTACCTCGGGCTCGGACTGCGCCGCCGGGGCCGTCTCAAGGAGGCCGAGGAGTCCCTGCGCAAGTCCCTCGTCCTCGCCGAACGCGTCGGGCGCGGACTGCCGTTGTACTGGTCGGCCACCTGCAACCTGGTCGACGTCCTGCTCGCCCGCGGCCATGTCGACGAGGCGTGGCGGGTCGCCGAGGAGTTCGACTTCGGACCGCCCTACCCGTCCACGATCGTGCTGCCCGACCCGCGCTCCGTGCGCGGCCGGCTGCTGCTCGCCGTCGGCCGCTTCAAGGACGGCGTCAACGAACTGGAGGAGGCCGAGAAGGCGGCCGCCGCCCGCGGTCACCTCAACCCGGTGATGGTCCCCTGGGCCGTCGACCTCGCCCGGGCGCTGGCCACCGAGGATCCGGCCCGCGCCGCCCGGCTCGCCTCCGAGGCCCGGCGCCAGGCCGAACGCCTCGGCACCGACACGGCGATCGGCGAGGCCCTGCGCTGCGCCGCCGCCCTGGAGACCGGGCAGCGCGCGGTCCGTCTGGCCCAACAGGCCGCGACCTACCTGGAGTCGTCCCCCTGCCAGTACGAACACGCGGCCGCCCGCGTCGAGTACGGCGTCCTGGCCCGCTCCGTCTCCGAACTCAACCGCGGCCTCGCCCTGGCCCGCACCTGCGGCGCGGACAGCCTGGTCACGACGGCGGAAGAGGCGCTGAAGGGACTGGGCGCGCTGGACTCCGACTAGCAGCGCGCACCCGGTTCTCCTCTACTCCTCTTCCTCCAGCACCCGTTGGGCCGTCGCGAACGCCGAGTTCGCGGCCGGGACACCGCAGTACACGGCCGTCTGGAGCAGGACCGCGCCGATCTCGTCCGGGGTGAGGCCGTTGCGGCGGGCCGCCCTGACGTGCAGGGCCAGTTCGTCGAGGTGGCCGTGGGCGACCAGCGCGGTCAGGGTGATCATGCTGCGCTCGCGGCGGCTGAGCGTCGGGTCGGTCCAGATCTCGCCCCACGCGTAGCGTGAGATGAAGTCCTGGTACCGGGCGGTGAACGGCGACTGCCGGGCCTGCGCACGGTTTACATGCGGGTCGCCGAGCACCTGGCGCCGTACCTCCATGCCCCGCCCGGCCAGCCCGTCGAAGTGGGCCCGCAGCGCCGCGAGGACCGCCTCGGGACGCTCGGCCGGCGCCAGATGCGAGGCGCCGGGGAGTTCGACGAGCGTCGCGTCCGGTACCGCGTCCGCGATCTCCCGCAGATGCGCGGGCGGGGTCGCGGGGTCCTCCCGCCCGGCGACCAGCAGCGTCGGCACGCCGATCCCGTCCAGCCGCCCCCGCAGATCGAACGCGCCGAGCGCGTCGCAGCAGGCGGCGTACGCGCCCGGGTCGGCGGCACGATGGTCGGCCACCAGGCCCGGCACGGTGTGACCGGGCGTGAACCAGCGGGCGTTCGCGCCATCGGCGAGCCGGTCCAGCCCCTCGGCCCGCACCTGCGCGGCCCGCTCCTCCCAGGGCTGCGCCCCGCCGAAGTGGGCCGACGAGCAGATCACCGCCAGCCGGGACACCCGCTCCGGGTGGTGCAGCGCCAGATGCAGCCCCACCGCACCGCCCAGCGACACCCCCGCGTACCCGAACCGCTCCAGACCGAGGGAGTCGGCGAGCGCCAGCACCAGCCGGGCCAGATCCCCGACGGTGGCGCCGGGGCCGATCAGTCCGGCGGGGGAGCCGCCGTGCCCCGGCAGGTCCCAGCGCACCACCCGGTGGGTGACGGACAGTTCGGGCGCGACCTTGTCCCACAGCGCGTACGACGTGCCCAGCGAGGGGCCGAGTAGCAGCGCGGGCGCCGAATCCGGGCCCTCGGCACGGTGGTTGAGCAGCTTCTCGGTCAACGTCGCTCCAGTGCGCGGTCGGTGAGGATCCCGGCGGATCCGGTGTAGCGGGCCGGGTCGGTGAGGGCGCCGAGGTCGAGGCCCCGCAACTCGTCCTCCTCCGCCAGGAGTTCGGCCAGCGTGCGGCCCTCCGTACGAGTGCGCGGGGCGAGTGCGGTGAGCAGCTCTTTCGCGCGGGTCCGGCCCAGTACGGCCGACAGTTCGGCGGACAGCCGCTCGGAGACGATCAGCCCATGGGTGAGGTCCAGGTTCGCCCGCATCACGTCCGGCCGCACCTTCAGCCCCTCGGCCAGCTCGGCGGCGTCCCGGGCCGCCCCGCCGGCCAGCCGCAGCAGGTCCCGCAGCGGCTCCCACTCGGCGTGCCAGGCCCCG
This sequence comes from Streptomyces sp. CAI-85, assembly GCF_013363615.1. NCBI lineage: Bacteria > Bacillati > Actinomycetota > Actinomycetes > Kitasatosporales > Streptomycetaceae > Streptomyces > Streptomyces sp. CAI-85. The sequence goes on from NZ_JAANNX010000007.1 coordinate 203,095, forward strand.
GCCGGCCGCTCGTCCTCGGCCACCAGCGAGCCGTACAGCACCGCCGCGAGCTGCGGGGCGCGCCGGGCGGCGGCCGCGATCAGCGTGGCGCGCACCGGGTTCGCCTTGTGCGGCATGGCGGACGAACCCCCGCCGCCGCCCTCGGCGATCTCGGCGATCTCGGTGCGGGAGAGGGTGAGCACGTCCGCCGCGATCTTGCCCAGCGCACCCGCCGAGAAGGCCAGGCACCCGGCCAGGTCGGCGATCGGCGTGCGCAGGGTGTGCCACGGCAACAGCGGCTCCCGCAGGCCGAGTTCACGCGCGTACGCGGCGGGCAGCGCGGTCGCGTCCCGGGCACCGTACGCGCCGAGGGCGGCCAGGGTTCCGGCGGCGCCGCCGAGTTGGACGGGCAGCGCGTCCCGTACGGCCGTCGTCCGGTCGCGGGCGTCGAGGACCAGCGACCGCCAGCCGGCGGCCTTCAGCCCGAAGGTCGTCGGCACGGCGTGCTGGGTCAGCGTCCGGCCGGCCATCGGCGTGTCCCGGTGCCGGGCGGCGAGCGCGGCGAGCGCCCGCTCGGTGCGGCCGAGGTCGGCCGACACCAGATCCAGGGCGCGGGCGGCGACCAGCATGGTCGCCGTGTCCATGATGTCCTGGCTGGTCGCGCCCCGGTGGACGTACGGCCCGAACGTCTCGCCGGTGGCCGCCGTGAGATCGGCGACCAGCGGGATCACCGGATTGCCGCCCGCACGGGCCCGTTGGGCCAGGGACCGGACGTCGTAGGGCCCGGCGGCCGCCCGGGTGACCGCCGCCCCGGCCCCCTCGGGGGCGAGCCCCAGGGACTCCTGGGCGCGGGTCAGCGCGGCCTCCGCGTCGAGCAGCGCGCGCAGGAACGCGCCGTCGGCGGTCGCCGCGGCGGCGGGGGAGCCGGTCCACCCGGGGGCGAGCAGACCGGCGTCGTCGGGGTGAGCGGATGTCGCTGGTGTCACTGGAACTCCAGGAAGACCGTCTCGCCTTCGCCCTGAAGGCGGATGTCGAAACGGTAGGTGCCCGCGCCGTCGTCGGTGGCGATCAGCGTGTCGCGCCGCGCCGGGTCCAGCCGGGACAGCAGCGGGTCGGCGGCGAGCGCGGCGGCCGTCGAGGCGTCGTCGCCGGGCAGGTAGATCCGGGTGAAGAGGTGCACCAGCAGACCGCGTGCGAACACGCACACGCTCAGGTAGGGGGCGCTGTTCCCGCGGGCGCCGGGCCGTAGCGTCCGGGCGGTCCAGTGGCCGTCGGCGTCGGTCTGCACCCGGCCCCAGCCGGTGAACTCCACGCCGTTGCGCCCCAGGAAGCCGCCGGTGGCCGGGTCGCGGCGCATCGAACCGTCGGTGCGCGGGACCCGTCCGTCGGGACGGGCGCCCCACAGCTCCAGGAAGGCGTCCGGCAGCGGGGCGCCCGCGCCGTCGTACACATACCCCTGGAGGGTGACGGTGGCGGGATGGCCGGCCGGGGCGATGTCGCCGCCGCCGGGGAACGGCAGGGCATGACCGTAGAACGGTCCGACGGTGTGCGACGGGGTGGGCGGCACGGTCTCGGGCCGGCTCGGGTCGATGCGTGTCATGGCAGGTCAGCGTCCTTCTTCGATCCAGGTGGCCCGCGGCCCGTCGAGCACGATGTCCCAGTGGTAGCCCATCGAGAACTCCGGCACCGACAGGGCGTGGTCGTAGGTCGCGACCAGCCGCTGCCGGGCCGCGTCGTCCGTCACCGACTGGAGGATCGGGTCGTAGGGGAACAGCGGGTCGCCCGGGAAGTACATCTGGGTCACGAGCCGTTGGGTGAACGCCGAGCCGAAGAGCGAGAAGTGGATGTGGGCGGGCCGCCAGGCGTTGAGGTGCTGCCGCCACGGATACGGGCCCGGCTGGACGGTCGTGAAGCGATAGCGGCCCTCTTCGTCGGTGAGGGTGCGGCCGACGCCGGTGAAGTTCGGGTCCAGCGGGGCGTCGTGCTGCTCGCGCCGATGGGCGTAGCGGCCCGCCGAGTTGGCCTGCCAGATCTCCACGAGCTGGCCGCGCACCGGCCGCCCGTCGCGGTCCAGCAGCCGGCCGGAGACCGTGATGCGCTCGCCGATGGGGTCGCCGTGGTGCTGCCGGGTCAGATCGTTGTCGATCTCGGTGACGTCCCGTTCGCCGAAGGCGGGGGAGTGCAGCTCGACCAGTTCGGGGTCCTGGGTCACGTCGATGGTGACGGGCGGCTGCTTCGGATGCCGCAGCGCCGACGAACGGTACGGCGGGTAGTCGCGGCGCGGCTGGTGCTCGACCGGGCCGCCGTCCGCGATCCGCTTCTCGTAGGCGGCGCGCGCGGCGGCGATCTCCTGGTCGATGTCCTGCTGGGTGAGAGTCATAGGGGGTTCCCGGGGTGTGTCAGCGTTCGAGGACGAGGGCGAGGCCCTGGCCCACGCCGATGCAGAGGGTGGCGACGCCGGTGCCGCCGCCCCGGCGGGCGAGCTGGTGGGCGACCGTCCCGGCGAGCCGGGCACCGGAGGCGCCGAGCGGATGACCGAGGGCGATGGCCCCGCCCTGCGGATTGAGGATCGCCGGGTCGAACGCGGGCCATTCGGCGACACAGCCCAGCACCTGGGCGGCGAACGCCTCGTTCAGTTCGAGGAGGGACAGGTCGGCGAACGACCGGCCGGCCTTGGCGAGCGCCCGGTGCACGGCCTCGACGGGGGCGAGCCCGAAGTAGTGCGGCTCGATCGCGGAGACCCCGGTGGCCGACACCCGCGCCAGCGGCTCGCGCCCGATGGCCCGCAGCCCCTCCTCGTCGGCGAGGAGCAGCGCGGCCGCGCCGTCGCTCAGCGGGGAGGCGTTCCCGGCGGTGACCGTGCCGTCCTCCGTACGGAAGGACGGCTTCAGCGCGGCCATCGCCTCCGGCGAGGCGTCCGGCCGTACGCATTCGTCGGCGTCGAAGAGCACCGGCTCGCCCTTGCGCCGCGGCAGGGACAGCGGCGCCAGCTCGGCGTCGAACAGGCCCCCGGCCCGGGCCTTCGCGGCCTTGCGATGGCTGTCCAGCGCGAACGCGTCCTGACGCTCGCGGCTGATCTCGTGCTTCTCGGCGATCAGTTCGGCCGACTCGCCCAGCGGGACGGTCCACCGCGGGTCCATCCTCGGGTTGACCATGCGCCAGCCGAGCGTGGTCGAGTACAGCTCGGAGTGCCCTGCGGGGAACGGCCGTTCCGCCTTCGGCAGCACGTACGGCGCCCGGGTCATCGACTCCACGCCGCCCGCGACGGCCACGGAGGCGTCGCCGACCGCGATGGCGCGGGCCGCCTGGATCACCGCCTCCAGGCCTGAGGCGCACAGCCGGTTGACCGTCACCCCCGGCACCGAGGTCGGCAGACCGGCGAGCAGCGCCGCCATCCGGGCCACGTTGCGGTTCTCCTCACCGGCCCCGTTGGCGTTCCCGAAGTACACGTCGTCGACCCGGGCCGGATCCAACTCGCCGCTACGGTCCAGGAGTTCGCGTACGGCATGGGCGGCGAGGTCGTCCGGGCGGACCCCGGCGAGCGCACCGCCGTAGCGGCCGACCGGGGTGCGGACGGCGTCCACGACATAGACGGTTCTCACGGTGGTTCCTCCGCGTCTCACAACAGCTCCTGCGCGACGGTCAGTTCGGCGCCGGTCGCGGCGACGACGTCCTCGACGCCCACCCCGGGCGCGGTCTCGACGAGCCGCAGCCCGTCCGGTGTGACGTCCAGGACGCCGAGGTCGGTGACGATCCGGTCCACGCACGCCCTGCCGGTGAGCGGCAGCGCGCACTCCGCGAGGATCTTCGGCGAGCCGTCCTTGGCGGTGTGGGTCATCACGACGACGACCCGGCGGGCGCCGTGCACCAGATCCATGGCCCCGCCGATCCCCGTCACCAGCTTGCCGGGCACGGCCCAGTTCGCGAGGTCACCCGTCTCGGACACCTGCATGGCGCCGAGCACGGCGACATCGATGTGCCCGCCCCGGATCATCGAGAACGACAGCGCCGAGTCGAAGAACGAGGCGCCGGGCAGGACCGTCACGGTCTCCTTGCCCGCGTTGATCAGATCGGGGTCGACCCGGTCCTCGGTGGGGTAGGGGCCGGTGCCCAGGATGCCGTTCTCGGACTCCAGGACCACATGGACGCCGTCCGGCAGATGGTTCGGGATCAGGGTCGGCAGCCCGATGCCGAGATTCACGTACTGCCCGTCCTTCAGCTCGTGGGCCGCCCGCGCCGCCATCTGCTCACGTGTCCAGGCCATCAGACGCTCACCGTCCGCCGCTCGATCTTCTTGTCGGCCGCCTGCTCCGGGGTCAGGGCCACGACCCGCTGCACGAAGATCCCCGGCAGATGCACCGCGTCCGGATCGATCTCCCCGGGCTCGACGAGTTCCTCGACCTCGGCGATCGTCACCCGCCCGGCCATCGCGGCGAGCGGATTGAAGTTCCGGGCGGACCTGTTGAACACCAGATTGCCGTGCCGGTCGCCCTTCGCGGCACGCACCAGCGCGAAGTCGGTGCGGATCCCGCGCTCCAGCACGTACTCCACGCCGTCGAACTCCCGTACCTCCTTCGGCGGCGAGGCGAGCGCGACGCCGCCCTCACCGTCGTAGCGCCACGGCAGACCGCCCTCGGCGACCTGAGTGCCCACCCCGGCCGGGGTGTAGAAGGCGGGGATGCCGGCGCCGCCGGCCCGCAGCCGCTCGGCCAGGGTGCCCTGCGGGATCAGCTCGACCTCCAGCTCCCCGGCCAGGTACTGGCGGGCGAACTCCTTGTTGGCCCCGATGTAGGACCCGGTCACCCGGGCGATCCGCCCGGCGGCGAGCAGCACCGCGAGGCCCGACTCCATCGCCCCGCAGTTGTTGGAGACGACCGACAGGCCGCGCACCCCCCGCTCGTACAGGGCGCCGATGACGACGCCGGGCACGCCGCTCAGTCCGAAGCCGCCCACCGCCAGCGAGGCGCCGTCCGGCACGTCGGCCACCGCCTCCAGGGCCGTGGCCACCACCTTGTCCATCGGGGGAGCCCCCTCTCTGTCTGTCATCGAATCCGCCTGCCACCGAAGCTGCGTGCCACCGAATTAGTCAGGGCACTGATTATCTCTCCGAGGTGGCCACACGCTGTCATCGCCGCACGGCGCAGTCAAGACCCCAGGCCGTTGGCGGTCCGATCACTCATGGGACCCGAGACGCCGAAGGGATCACCGGGTATTGTTCAGTGCACCGACGAAATCTCTCACCTCGCCGAGGAGCGCACATGGCCGCCGTGGACCTCACCAGCCACCCCGGACACCTGGCCCGGCGGCTCCAGCAGGCCCACTACCTGCTGTGGAACGCGATGGTCTCCGAGGAGATCACCTCGCCCCAGTTCGCCGTCCTCAACGCGCTCGTCGCCGAGCGGGACCTCGACCAGCGCACGGTGGGGGAGCGGGTGGGCCTCGACCGCTCCACCGTCGCCGAGGTGATCAGCCGGCTCATCCGGCGGGGCCTGCTCGACAAGGTCCGCGACCCGGAGGACGGCCGCCGCTACCTCCTCGCGCTCACCGAGGAGGGGCTGCGCACCCACCGCCGGCTGACCGTGCGCACCGCCCGGATGAACCAGGTGTTCCTCTCCCCGCTCTCGGCCGACGAGCAGACCCTGTTCCTCGACCTCATCCGCAGGGTCGCGGACGCGGCGGAGGGGCTGCGCAATCCGGCGGAGCCGGCTGTCACGCCGTAACCCTGACGGGGGCGTCTCCTCGCGGGGCCTCAGGGCGCCTTCGCGTACACCACCCACACCTGGCCCTCGGCGAAGTCCACCGGCGTGCCGTCCTCGCCGGTGAACGTGGTCCCGTCCAGCGCGCTCGGACGCGTCCAGCGCACGTCGTACGACCGGCCCCCGCGCAGCACCTCCGCCCGCCCCGAGCCGACCGTCTCGGTGTACGGCGTGTTGTTGCCCAGGAAGTCCTGGAAGCCGGACCGCCGCACGGTCACGTACTGCACGACCACGGTGGCCGGCCCCAGCCGCTTGCCGTCGGTCGTCTCGGCCGGGCGGCCGTCCATGGCGACGAGCCAGCGGTCCTGCCGCTCCGACCAGGTGAAGGTGAAGCGGGCGGCCGGATAGCGCACGGTCCGCGTGGCCTTCGGCGTGCCGCCCTCGGGCGCCGGGCCGTACCGGAAACCCGTGGTCAGCCCGGCCGGGCCCGGCGGGGTGGGCAGCAGCCGGGCGGGCCGCAGATAGAGGTTGTGCGGGGCGGCCCGGCTCGTGCCCCGGTAGTAGGCGCCGGACACGTCCGACGGCGTCACGGGGTCCACCGGCGCCCGGTCGATCAGCGGCAGCAGCTTGCTCTGCGCGCCCGAGAACGCCAGCACCGGTTCCCGGAACTGTCCCAGCAGCTCAAGATCGGACTCGCGGGCGCTGCGCACCGGTCCGACGGACTTCGGGACGGCGGTCGCGTACACGGCCATCAGTCGGCTCAGGCCGCCCTCGACCTGTTCGACGTAGACGACGTCCGCGGCGCCCAGACCGGTCTGCGGCCGGGCGGCGGGGGCGTTGTCGATCTTCACGGCGAGCACGGGGCCAGCGGCGGGGGCTTCGGTGGCGGTGGGCGAGGGAGGGGGATTGGGGCTCGGCCGTCGGTCCGCGCCCCGGCTGTCGTCCGCCGACGGGGGACCGGAGGACGTGGAACAGCCGGTCGCCACCAGGCACAGTGCCGCCGTGGCGGCCAGCACCGCCGCCACGGCCCGTCTCGCGCGTCGCGTGTCCGCCACCTTCGGTACCCCCGTTCCGTGACTTGATTGTGCGCTTGTCGGACTGGTGTGCGCCATGGCGGGCCGAGATCGGCCGAGGGACTGCCGTGACTGCTGCCGTGATTCATGCCGTGATGCATGTCGTGGTTCATGTGGTGGCGGTACGGGTACCCGGGCGACTGCCGGGACCCGGGATCCCCGGACCCGCCGGGCGGACCGGTGCCCCGTGGAGGGAGCGCGACACCATGAAGGCAGTGACCTGGCAGGGGAAGCGGGACGTCCGGGTGGAGACCGTGCCCGATCCGGAGATCCAGGAACCCACGGACGCCGTCATCCGCATCACCTCCACCGGGCTGTGCGGCTCCGACCTGCACCTCTACGAGGTGCTCACGCCCTTCATGACCCCGGGCGACATCCTCGGGCACGAACCCATGGGCATCGTCGAGGAGGTCGGCGCGGGCGTCCCCGACCTGATGGCGGGCGACCGGGTCGTGGTGCCCTTCCAGATCGCCTGCGGCAACTGCTGGATGTGTCTCAACGCGCTGCCCACCCAGTGCGAGACCACCCAGGTCACCGGCGAGGGCATGGGCGCCGCCCTGTTCGGCTACACCCGGCTGTACGGCGCGGTGCCGGGCGCCCAGGCCGAGTATCTACGGGTGCCGCAGGCGCAGTTCGGCCCGATCAAGGTCCCCGAGGGGCCGCCCGACGACCGGTTCGTCTATCTCTCCGACGTGCTGCCCACCGCCTGGCAGGCCGTCGCCTACGCGGACGTCCCCGAGGGCGGCACCGTGGCCGTGCTCGGCCTCGGCCCCATCGGTGACATGGCCTGCCGGGTCGCCCTGGCGCGCGGCGCGGGCCGGGTGTTCGGGGTGGACCTGGTGGACGAACGGCTGCTGCGGGCCCGGGGGCGCGGGGTGGAGACGTTCGACCTGCGCGGCTTCGACAGCGAGAAGGAACTCGTGGAGGCGGTCCGGGACGAGACCGACGGGCGCGGGCCCGACGCCGTGATCGACGCCGTCGGCACCGAGGCGCACGGCAGCGCGGCCGCCAGGCTGGTCCAGAACACCTCCGCGATGCTGCCGCGCCAGATCAGCGCCCCCCTCGCGGAACGCTTCAGCGTCGACCGGCTCGCCGCCCTCTACATGGCCATCGACCTGGTGCGCCGCGGCGGCACCCTGTCCCTGGTCGGCGTCTACGGCGGGATGACCGACCCGCTGCCGATGCTCACCCTGTTCGACAAGCAGCTCCAGATCCGCATGGGCCAGGCCAACGTGCGCCGCTGGAGCGACGACATCGTGCCCTACCTCACCGACGACGACCCGCTCGGCGTGGACGACTTCGCCACGCACCGGATGCCGCTGAGCGAGGCGCCGCACGCGTACGAGATGTTCCAGCACAAGCAGGACGGCGCGGTGAAGATCCTGATGACCCCCTGACCCTCTGATCAGGGCGTCGGCCGATCCGCCCGGGTGCCGAGAATCTCCGCGAGGTCGTACCGCACCGGCTCCTCCAGTTGGGCGTACGTGCAGCTCTCCGGCGTACGGTCCGGACGCCAGCGGCGGAACCGGGCCGTGTGCCGGAAGCGGGCGCCGTTCTCCATGTGGTCGTAGGCCACCTCGGCCACCCGCTCCGGCCGCAACGGCACCCACGACAGGTCCTTCTTCCCCGACCACCGGCTCGGCGCCCCCGGCAGCCGGGCACTCTCATGGGCGGCCTCGTCGGCCCAGGCGCCCCACGGATGCCCGGAGACGTCCTCCATGCGCAGCGGCTCCAGCTCCTCCACCAGCTCGGCCCGCCGCTTCATGGTGAAGGCCGCCGCGACCCCGACGTGCTGAAGGGCGCCCCGGTCGTCGTACAGCCCGAGCAGCAGCGAGCCGACCACCGGCCCGCTCTTGTGGAAGCGGTACCCGGCGACGACCACGTCCGCGGTGCGCTCGTGCTTGACCTTGAACATGGCGCGCTCGTCCTGGAGATAACGCAGCGTGAGCGGCTTCGCAATGACCCCGTCCAGACCCGCGCCCTCGTACTCCTCGAACCAGCGCCGCGCGACCTCGACGTCCGTCGTCGCCGGCGCCAGATGCACGGGCGGCGTCACCCCGCGCAGCGCCGCGGCGAGCAGCTCGCGCCGCTCGGCCAACGGCACGTCGACCAGGGAGCTGTCCTCCAGCGCGAGCAGATCGAACGCCACGAACGACGCCGGCGTCCGCTCGGCGAGCGTCCGCACCCGCGACGCCGCCGGATGGATCCGCTCCGTCAGCGCGTCGAAGTCCAGCCGCCCCTCCCGAGCGATCACGATCTCCCCGTCCAGCACACACCGCTCCGGCACCCGCCCCAGCAACGCCTCCACCAACTCCGGAAAATACCTGGTCAACGACTTCCCGGTCCGACTCCCCACCTCGACCTCACCCCCATCCCGAAACACAAGAGCCCGAAACCCGTCCCACTTGGCCTCGTACTGCATCCCGGGCGGGATCTGCGCCACCGACTTGGCGAGCATCGGCTTGACGGGGGGCATGACGGGGAGATCCATGATCCGACTTTACGAGCGGCGCGTCACCTCCGCTCGCTGCGCGGTGCCTCGAACGAATACGGCATTCGCCCCGTCGTAGTCCTGAGGCGGGACACGTCTCAGGTGCGTCTGCCGAGGAGCGTTTGATGGGTAGGGTCGGGCGATTCATGGGCCTGGCGGCGGCCGCGATGGTGTCGGCCGTCGCGTGCACGGCGGGCAGCAGCAGCGACGGAGAGGAGTCAGGGTCCTGCGCGTTTCTGATCCTGTACCAGAACCGAACGTACCGGGACGTCGCGAACGTGGAGTTCACCGTCGGGGAGAAGCTCGGCGACGCCACTCGACCGCCCTGTGACGACACCGGCGGCCAGGATGATGCCGGGAGCCCGGAGACGACGGAGACCGTCTACGAGGTGGATGGCATTCCGCCCGAGGTGGCCATCGCGGTCGGGGACGCACCCAAGGAAGCCACGTTCGTCGCCGTCTACTCCGGCTCGGAGCTTCCGCCCGCAGTGATGAAGCTGATCGACGGCTCGTGATGCCGACGGGCCGCCGGACCGATTGGACGATGGCGGCGTCCCGCTCCGGTCCCGCGGGTCCTGCTCGGTGTCGACCACTCTGTCCGGTATGCGTGCTTTCCGGGTTGCGCCTAGCGTGGCTCGCATGGGTGATGCGGTGGAGTTGGAGGTGGGGGGACGGACGGTGCGGCTGTCCAGTCCCGGCAAGGTGTTCTTTCCGGAGCGGGGGTTCACCAAGCTGGACCTCGCCCGCTACTACCAGGCCGTCGCGCCCGGCATTCTGCGGGCCCTGCGCAATCGGCCCACCACCCTGGAGCGCTACCCCGACGGGGTGAGTGGGGAGTCGTTCTTTCAGAAGCGGGCGCCGAAGAACATGCCCGACTGGATCCCGACCGCTCACATCACCTTCCCCAGCGGGCGCAGCGCCGACGAGATGTGCCCGACCGAGGAGGCGGCCGTGCTGTGGGCCGCGCAGTTCGGGACGCTCACCTTTCACCCCTGGCCGGTGCGGCGCGACGACGTCGACAGCCCCGACGAACTCCGGATCGACCTCGACCCGCAGCCCGGCACCGACTACGACGACGCCGTCCGCGCCGCCCACGAACTGCGCGCCGTTCTCGACGAGTTCGGGGGTCTGCGCGGCTGGCCCAAGACCTCCGGCGGGCGTGGGCTGCACGTCTTCGTGCCGATCGAGCCCCGCTGGACCTTCACCCAGGTGCGCCGTGCCGCGATCGCCGTCGGGCGCGAGATGGAACGGCGCATGCCGGACCAGGTCACCATCAAGTGGTGGAAGGAGGAACGGGGCGAGAGGATTTTCATCGACTACAACCAGACCGCTCGTGATCGGACCATCGCCTCCGCCTACTCCGTCCGGCCCCGCCCCAACGCCCCCGTCTCGGCGCCCCTGCGCTGGGAGGAGGTGGGGGTGGCGCATCCCGCCGACTTCGACATCGCGACCATGCCCGCCCGGTTCGCCGAACTCGGGGACGTCCACGCCGACATGGACGACCACGCCTTCTCCCTCGAGGCCCTCCTCGAACTGGCCCGCCGTGACGAACACGAGCACGGGCTCGGCGACCTGCCGTATCCGCCGGAGTACCCGAAGATGCCGGGCGAGCCGAAACGGGTCCAGCCGAGCCGGGCCAAGAAGGGGGAGGCGTAGGGGGCGCGGACTGGGGCGACTCGGCGTTTTCACCTCGCCTCGCGGAGTTATCCTGTCCCGCATCCACCGAGGAGGAGCCCCGTCGTGACCGAGACCGCGCCACGCCCCACCCTGGAGGCCGTGGCCGCGCGGGCCGGTGTCTCCCGGGCCACCGCCTCACGGGTCGTCAACGGCGGCGACGGCGTCCGCGAGCCGCTCGTGGAGCGGGTGCGGCAGGCCGTCGAGGAACTGGGGTACGTGCCCAACCAGGCCGCGCGCAGCCTGGTGACGCGACGCCACGACGCGGTCGCCGTCGTCATCGCCGAACCCGAGACCCGCGTCTTCGCCGACCCCTTCTTCGCCCTCCAGCTCCGCGGCATCAGCAAGGAGCTGACCGCCCACGACAACCAACTCGTCCTGCTGCTCACCGAGGGCCGCGACGACCACGTGCGCGTGGCCCGCTATCTCGCCGGCGGCCATGTCGACGGCGCGCTGGTGTTCTCCCTGCACCTCGACGACCCGCTGCCCCGCCTGATCCGCGGCGCCGGCATCCCGACCGTGTTCGGCGGCCGCCCCGACTGGCACGGCGGCCCCGAGGCCGCGGTGTACGTCGACAGCGACAACCGCGGCGGCGCCCGCGCGGCCGTCCGTCATCTCGCCGGCCTCGGCCGGACCCGGATCGCGCACATCACCGGCCCCCTCGACCAGACCTCCGCCGCGGACCGCCTCCAGGGGTTCCGGGACGTACGCGACGACGCCGATCCGCAGCTCGTCGCGGAGAGCGACTTCACGCCGGGCGGCGGTGAGCGGGCGATGCGCGAACTCCTCGCCCGCCGGCCCGACCTGGACGCCGTGTTCGCGGCCAACGACCTCGCCGCGTCCGGCGCCCTGCGGGTGCTGCGCGAGCAGGGGCGGCGGGTGCCCGAGGACGTTGCCGTGGTCGGCTTCGACGACATGCTGCCCGTCGCCGAGGGCACCGATCCGCCGCTGACCACGGTGCGTCAGGACATCGAGGAGATGGGCCGCATCATGGCCCGGCTGCTGCTGCGCCGCCTCGACCCGAACGCCACCGACGACCCGCCGACCGGCCTCGTCCTGCCGACCACCCTGGTGCGCCGCGCCTCGGCCTGACCGCACCCCGGTCCGGTGCGGCCCCGCCTCACGCCTGCTGCGGGCCCGCGCTCCTGATCACCGCGAAGCGTGCCCCGTACGGGTCGGCCAGTCTCGCCAGCCGGCCCACGCTCTCCACGTCCGTGGCCGGCATCCGCACCGAGCCGCCCAGCTCCTGCGCCCGGGCCACGATCCCGTCCACGTCCGTGACCTCGAAGTACGGCAGCCAGTACGAGCCCGTGCGCGCCTCGACCGGATCGTCGGCCAGCGGGACGACCCCGCCGAACGCGGCGTCCTCGCCGAGGCCCGCCGGGTTGACGCTGGTGTACGTCCCGCCGGGGAAGGCGACCGCGCACGTCTCCAGACCGAGCGTGGCCTGGTAGAAGGCGGCCGCCGCCGCGATGTCCGGCGTGTACAGCTCGACCCAGCACAGCGAACCGGGCTCGCCCACGACGTCCACGCCCTTGGTCCGCGCCGCCTGCCAGAGCCCGAACGACACCCCTGCCTGGTCGGCGAGGATCGCCATCGTGCCCTGCCCCATGACGTCCATCGGCGGGACCAGCACGCTGCCGTGCGCCTGCTCGGCCGTCTTGGCGGTGGCGTCCGCGTCCGGTGTCGCGAAGTACACCGTCCAGGACGGCGGGCCCTGCTCGGGCGTGGTCTGCATGCCGCCCGCCACGGTTCTGCCGTCCGACGTGAAGAAGCCGTAGCCGCCGGCCTCGGGGCCCGCCGACTCGAACCGCCAGCCGAAGAGCGCGCCGTAGAAGGACGTCGCGCCGTCGATGTCCGGCGTGCCCACGTCGATCCAGTTCGGAGCGCCGTCGACGAAACGGGTGGTGAGCATCTGCGCCCTCCTCGGATGGGTCCCGTTGCCTGCCCTGTCGAGTCTGGCACCGCCCACTGACAATCGCCGCCGGAGTGCGGCGCGTCCCGCGCGCCGCCGTGCGTCGGGGCCCGCCGCGGGGCCACCATCGGACTGCCCGCCTTCGAGCCACCGGCCTCACCGGCCGCACGGCCGCACTGCCCACACGTACGGCCGACCACGCCGACCGCACGTATATGCGACGTTGATCGAACGTTTTTCGCCGCGCGGCACGATCCTCCGCATGTACACGGACACGATCTCCACTCCCGACCTCGCCTGGCAGCGGGAGGCGCTGTGCGCGCAGACCGGGGCGGACTTCTTCTTCCCCGAGCCGGGCAGTTCGGTGCGGGAGGCCAAGCGCATCTGCGGAATGTGCGAGATGCGCACGGCCTGCCTCGACTACGCCCTGGCCAACGACGAGCGTTTCGGCGTCTGGGGTGGTCTCTCCGAGAAGGAACGGCTCCAGCTACGACGCGCGCGCTGATACGGACGCGCGTGCTGACACGAGCGGCGCGTCAGCCGGCCGCGCGTGCCGCCATACGGGCCTTGCGGGCGGCCAGCTTCTCGTCGAACTTCGACGCCTCCGAGTCCAGGCCGCCCATGAACAGGCCCAGTTCGTCCTGCGCCTGCTGCCCCTCCGGGCCGAGGCCGTCGATGTCCATGACCTTGAGGTGGCGCAGCACCGGCTGGAGCACGTCGTCGTGGTGGATGCGCAGGTTGTAGACCTCGCCGATGGCCATCTGCGCGGCGAACCGCTCGAAGCCGGGCATGCCGTGGCCGGGCATGCGGAAGTTCACGACGACGTCCCGCACGGCCTGCATGGTGAGGTCGGGGGCGAGCTGGAACGCGGCCTTGAGGAGGTTGCGGTAGAAGACCATGTGCAGGTTCTCGTCGGTCGCGATACGGGCCAGCATGCGGTCGCAGACGGGGTCGCCCGACTGGTGGCCGGTGTTGCGGTGCGAGATGCGGGTGGCCAGCTCCTGGAAGGCGACGTAGGCGACCGAGTGCAGCATCGAGTGGCGGTTGTCCGACTCGAAGCCCTCGCTCATGTGGGCCATGCGGAACGCTTCCAGCTTGTCCGGGTCCACCGCGCGCGAGGCGAGCAGGTAGTCGCGCATGACGATGCCGTGCCGGCCCTCCTCCGCGGTCCAGCGGTGCACCCAGGTGCCCCAGGCGCCGTCCCGGCCGAAGAGCGAGGCGATCTCGTGGTGGTAGCTCGGGAGGTTGTCCTCGGTGAGCAGGTTGACGACGAGCGCGATCCGGCCGATCTCGGTGACCTTCGACTGCTCCTTGTCCCAGGACTCGCCGTCCTCGAAGAAGCCGGGGAAGTTGCGGGCGTCGCTCCAGGGGACGTACTCGTGCGGCATCCAGTCCTTGGCGACCTTCAGATGCCGGTTGAGTTCGGTCTCGACCACTTCCTCCAGCGCGTACAGCAGTTTGGCGTCGGTCCAGACGGCGGGGCTGCCGAGATGCGGGGAGGTGATCGTCACGGGGTACTCCAGGGGACGCGAAACGGAGCCGAACACTCCGGCGGCCGTGCGCCGGAACTTACGGGATCGTAGGCTACGAATCCGTAGGTTACGAATCCGTAGGTTAAGGTCGCCGTAAAGACCGCTGATCAACCGGGTTTTCAGGGGGTGTTCGGGTACACCGAAACGGCCCCGGGAACCGCTGGTCCCGGGGCCGAAAAGGTGATCGGTTCATCCGTCAGGCGTACAGGTCGCGCAGCCGGACCGAGAGACATGTCACACAGCCTTCGAGCTTCTCGAACTCGCTGATGTCGACCACGACGGGGTCGTGCCCGAGGTCGGCGAGCAGCTCGGCACTCTTCGGCGCGCTCGCCGCGATCAGCAGCTTGGCGCCGCCGAGCAGCACCACGTGCGCCCCGGACTCCTCCGGCACCGCCAGGAAGCTCGGGAACAGCGACGGCCGGTCCACCTTCGGGATGTGGCCGATGACGGTGCCGTCGGGCAGCGCCGTGACCGCCGACTTCAGATGCAGCACCTTGCTCACCGGTACGGCGACCACCCGCGCGCCCAGCGGCTCGAAGGCGGCCCGCACCTGCTGCACGCCGGCCGCGTTGGTGCGCCCGCCCCGGCCGACGTAGATCGTGTCGCCGATCTTCAGCACGTCGCCGCCGTCCAGCGTGCCCGGCTCCCAGATCCAGTTCACCGAGCAGCCCAGGTGCGCCACGGCCTCCTCGACACCGGTGACCTCGTCGCGCCGGGACTCCGCGCCGGAGCGGGCGATCAGCGCGACGTTCTTGTACATCACCACCGTGTCCTCGACGAACACGGAGTCGGGGCAGTCGTCGGCCGGGTCGACCTCGACGGTCTCCCAGCCGTGCGCCCGCAGCGCCTCGCCGTACGCCTCCCACTGCTCCAGGGCCAGCTCCGCATCGACCGGCTCCCGCTCGATGTGCGTGACCAGGCCCTCGGCGAGGCGCGGGCCGGGGCGGCGGATGAGGGCCTTCTTGGTGGGCACGTCCAGGTCTCCGAATCGGCGGGGGTGAGATCGGCGGGGGTGCAGATCAGATCTGCGGAACGCGGAGCCGCCCGGCGGATCGCGCGGCGGACGGCCTGCCGGCGCGCCTTCGGTGGCGGCGCCGGTCAGCCATCATGCAGCCCCGGTGCACCAGGACAAAACCCCTGTTGCCGGGCTGTGCCTTTCCCGAGACCCGCCCGCTCGTCCCGTTCCGGGCCGTCCGCTACGCCGGGTCCGCCGCCTCCTCGGCCGTCGTCTCCCGCAACTCCCCGTCCAGCAGCAGCCAGCGGGTCACACCGAGGGACTCCAGGAACGGCAGATCGTGACTGGCCACGATCAGCGCACCCTCGTAGGACTCCAGGGCGGTGGTGAGCTGACGCACACTCGCCATGTCGAGGTTGTTCGTCGGCTCGTCCAGCATCAGGAGCTGCGGTGCGGGCTCGGCCAGCATCAGCGCCGCCAGGGCCGCCCGGAAGCGCTCCCCGCCGGACAGGGTGCCCGCCTTCTGGTCCGCGCGGGCGCCCCGGAACAGGAAGCGGGCCAGCCGCGCCCGGATCCGGTTCGGGGTGGCGTCCGGCGCGAACCGTGCCACGTTCTCGGCGACCGTCAGCTCCTCGTCGAGCACGTCGAGGCGCTGCGGCAGGAACCGCAGCGGCACATGCGTCTGCGCCTCGCCCGACACGGGTGCCAGCTCCCCGGCGATCGTGCGCAGCAGCGTGGTCTTGCCCGCGCCGTTGCGCCCGATCAGCGCCACCCGCTCGGGGCCGTGCAGATCCAGGCCGCCCGCCACGTGCGCGCCGTACGCGAGTTCCAGGTCCCGCAGGCTCAGGACACCGCGCCCCGGCGGGACGGCCGTGTACGGCAGGTCCACCCGGATCACGTCGTCGTCGCGGACGGCGTCCGCCGCGTCGTCGAGCCGCTCCCTGGCCTCGGCGAGGCGCTCCTCGTGCAGGATGCGGTGCTTGCCCGCGGACTCCTGCGCCGCGCGCTTACGGGCCCCCATGACGATCTTCGGCTCGCGTTTCTGCTCCCACATCTTCTGCCCGTACCGCTTGCGGCGGGCCAGCTTGACCTGGGCGTCGGCCAGTTCCCGCTTCTGCTTGCGCAGGTCGGCCTCGGCGACCCGCACCATGCGTTCGGCGGCCTCCTGCTCGGTGGCGAGGGCCTCCTCGTAGGCGGAGAAGTTGCCGCCGTACCAGGTGATCCCGCCGGAGCGCAGATCGGCGATCTGGTCGACCAGGTCGAGCAGCTCGCGGTCGTGGCTGACCACGACCAGGACGCCCGGCCAGGCCGCGACGGCCGCGTAGAGCCGCCGGCGGGCGTACAGGTCGAGGTTGTTGGTGGGCTCGTCGAGGAGCAGGACGTCCGGGCGGCGCAGCAGCAGGGCGGCGAGGCGCAGCAGCACCGACTCGCCGCCGGACACCTCGCCGATGGTGCGGTCCAGGCCGATGTGGCCGAGCCCCAGCTCGCCGAGGGTGGCCAGGGCGCGCTCCTCGACGTCCCAGTCGTCGCCCACGGTCTCGAAGTGCTCCTCGGAGACGTCACCGGCCTCGATGGCGTGCAGGGCGGCCCGGCGGGCGGCGATGCCGAGGGCCTCGTCGACCCGCAGGGCGGTGTCGAGCGCCACGTTCTGCGGGAGGTGGCCGACCTCTCCGGCGACGCGCACAGAGCCGTCGGCCGGGGTGAGTCGGCCGGCGATCAGCTTGAGCAGGGTCGACTTGCCGGAGCCGTTGACGCCGACGAGTCCGGTGCGGCCGGGGCCGAAGGAGACGTCGAGGTCCTCGAAGACGGGGGTGCCGTCCGGCCAGGAGAAGGCGAGGGAGGAGCAGGTGATGGAATGGGTCGCGGAATGAGTCAAAGCGGGCCTCGCGGTTGCGTGTGCGGTCAGGGCAACGCGTATCGAGACACCGGAAGGCGGCGACCACCGCGGGAGCGGGAAGCGCGAGGGCATACGGAAAGCCCTGTCGCGCAGGGACGGCTCGAACGCCGAGGTCGCACGCAGCGCGCACACACGGGACGCGTGTGGCGTGGTGTCTCAGGACCTCAGACGAGCAACGTCCTTCTCCAATCGGCGGCAACAGGACCGTTTCACACGGTAGGAGGAGCCGGTGGCGCTGTCAAAGGATTAACGGCGGCCCTCTCCGGCGGGCTCAGCACGCGTCGCGCATCAGCTCCGCCAGATCGTGGTCCAGGTCGAGCTGGAGGTGTTCGAGACCGGTGGGCACCAGGTCGTTCGTGGCCTGGAGGAAGCGCCGGATCTCCGACGAGTGCACATGCACGACGGCGATGCCCTCGGGGGCGTGGAACTCCAGCACCGTGCGGTCGTAGCCGTACGGGCGGACGCGGACGTCGCCGTGGCCCTCGGCGTCGTCCAGGCCCGCGGCGAGCAGCTCACGGGAGAAGGTCCAGCAGACCTCCACGCCCTCCAGGGTGGCCGGGGCCGGGAAGGTCATCCGGACGGCGAACGGATCGGTGCGGTCGTAGTGCAGCGTCGCGGGGATGCTCGGCATCCTGGGCGCGGCGGCGACCAGGCGGGCCTCTACGGGCTGCTCGATGACGGTGGACAACGCCTTGCTCCCTTGCGACGACGATGTGACGGGTGCCGGTCGGACGGTGCCGGACACTCGATAGAGACGCTGGAACCGGCCGATTCGTGCACACGGATTCCGAGTGACCTCGGTCACCGCGTTTCATGCACACGAGTGACGTGTTCCATCTCCCGTGCGGGCCGGGGCGGTTGGGGCGAACCCGAGCCGGGCGAGGTCCTCTGGACGCCACCGGAACCGTGGGCTAGCTTCCCCCGCCATGAGGCGCTTGGGGAAGACGCGACGCACGGTACGGGCGGCGGGACCGAAGCGGAAGAGGGCCTGGGCGGCCGCGGTGGCGAGCGCGGGGGTGCTCGTCTCCCTGACGACGACGACCGCCGCACCGGCGCACGCCACCGCGACACCGGAGAAGACGGCCCCGCACTGGGAACTCACGGACACCGGCACCCCCGCCGTACGGTTCCGGGGCCTCGCGGCCGTCGACCGGCACACCGCGTGGGTCGCCGGCAGCCAGGGCACCGTGCTGCGCACCACCGACGGCGGTGCGAGCTGGCGGAACGTCTCTCCGCCGGGCGCCGCGGACCTCCAGTTCCGGGACGTCGAGGCGTTCGACGCGCGGCACGCGGTGGTGCTGGCCATCGGCGAGGGCGAGGCGTCTCGCGTGTACCGCACCGACGACGGCGGGGCCACCTGGACGGAGTCCTTCCGCAACACCGACGCCCGCGCCTTCTACGACTGCCTGGCCTTCTTCGACCGCCGCCACGGCCTCGCCATGAGCGACCCGGTCGACGGCAGGTTCCGCATCCTGTCGACCCGCGACGGCGGCCGCACCTGGACGGTGCTGCCGGACCGGGGCATGCCGGCCGCGCTGGAGGGCGAGGCGGGCTTCGCGGCGAGCGGTCAGTGCCTGGTCACCGCCGGGTCGCGGGACGTCTGGCTGGCCACCGGCGGGGCGGCACGCGCGCGTGTGCTGCACTCGGCCGACCGCGGCCGCACCTGGACCGTGTCCGGCACGCCGGTCCCGGCCGGGGACCCCGCGCGCGGGGTGTTCGCCCTCGCCTTCCGTGACCGCGCGCACGGCCTCGCCGTCGGCGGCGACTACCGCCCCGACCAGCCCTCCCTGCAGGCCGCCGCGACGACCGCCGACGGCGGCCGCACCTGGCGCCCCGCCCGCACGGCACCTCCCGCCTACCGCTCCGGCGTCACCTGGCTCCCGCACACCCGCACCACGGCCCTCGCGGTCGGCCCCACGGGCACCGACCTGACCACGGACGCGGGCCGCACCTGGCACACGATCGACACCGGCTCCTACGACACGGTGACGTGCACGACCGACCACTCCTGCTGGGCGGCGGGGGAACAGGGCCGGGTGGCCCGCCTCGCCCGCTGATCGGCCCGCACCCCGGGAGCCGTACGCTCGTCCGCACTATGACAACAACCGTCGATGTCCCCGAGGACTGGCCCGCGACCGAAGCCGAAGCGCGGGCCGTGCAGGACGAGTTGCGGGCTCGGGTGGTGTTGGGCGAGGTGGGGCCCGAGGTCGGGGTGGGGCGGGTGACCGGGGTCGATGTGGCGTACGACGACGAGCGGGACGTCGTCGTGGCCGCCGCCGTGGTGCTGGACGCGGCGAGTCTCGATGTCGTCGCCGAGGCCACCGCCGTCGGGCGGATCTCCTTTCCGTACGTGCCGGGGCTGCTCGCATTCCGGGAGATTCCGACCGTGCTCGCCGCCCTCGACGCGCTGCCCGGCGACCCGGGGCTGGTGGTGTGCGACGGCTACGGGCTGGCCCATCCGCGCCGGTTCGGCCTCGCCAGCCATCTCGGCGTGCTCACCGGTCTGCCGACGATCGGGGTCGCGAAGAACCCGTTCGCCTTCACCCACGACGAGCCCGGCGGTCCGCGCGGGTCCTCCGCACCGCTGCTCGCGGCGGGCGGTGAGGAGGTCGGGCGGGCCCTGCGGACCAGGGCGGGCGTCAAGCCGGTCTTCGTGTCCGTCGGTCACCGGGTGAGCCTGGAGCGGGCCTGCGCGCACACCCTCGCGCTCACCCCGCGCTTCCGGCTGCCGGAGACCACCCGCAGGGCCGACTCCCTGTGCCGGCGGGCGCTTCAGCAGGCGACGACCGGCCGGTGACGGCCCGGCCTCAGCGGGTCGCCGCCACCCGGAAGCGGATGCCCGCGCGGATCAGCCGTTCGGTGAGCGCGTTGCCCATCGCCACCGCCGTCGTGACCTGCCCCGCCGTCGGCGGGAGGTCGTCGAGGGCGAGGGCGAGCGCGCCCTCGGCGAACATCTTGGCCGTCTCGTCGTAGCCGGGGTCGCCGCCCGAGACCTCCGTGTAGACCCGTCGGCCGCCGCCCTCGCCGACGAACCTGACGCTGAACCAGCTCCGCGCCCGCTTCTCGGCGCTCGGCCCCTCGCCCGGCTTCAGCCGGTCCGACAGCGCGCGGCGGACGGGCGGGAACTGCGCGGCGACGGCGAGCGTCCCGACGGCCGCGACCCCGCCCACGGCCACCGGCAGCCGTCGTACGGCCGCGTAGTGGCGGTAGCGGAAGTCGGGGCCGTAGCGCTCCAGGGCCTTCGCCGAGCGGCGCACGATCTGCGGGTCGATCGTGGGCAGCGGCAGCGCCCACGCGCCCACCTCCGCCGCGAAGCGGGGGCCGCCCACGGGCGCCGCCACCCGGCGCCCCATCAGACGGGGCTCGTGCCGGCCCCGCTCCCGCGCGGCCGCCGCCATCTGCCGGCCGCGCGCGAACTGGCCGAGCGCGGAGGCGAACGTACCGCCCGAGAAGGCGGCGTCCGCGGTCACGAAGCCGTCCACGGTCAGCGGCACGCCCTCGGGCAACTGCCGCACGGTGAAGTACGCGCCCAGATCGTGCGGCACGGAGTCGAAGCCGACCGCGTGCACCAGCCGCGCGCCCGTCTCCCGCGCGCGTGCGTCGTGCCGGACGTAGGTGAGGTCCACGAACTCGGGCTCACCGGTGAGGTCGAGATAGTCGGTCCCGAGGTCCGCGCAGGCGGCGACGAGGTCCTCGCCGTAGCGGACGTACGGGCCGACCGTGGTGGCCAGCACGCGCGTGTGCTCCGCGAGGGCGCGCAGGGACGCAGGTTCGGACACGTCCGCCCGCAGCACCCCGACGTCCGTGCCCAGCCGCTCGCGCAGCGCCCGCAGCCTGCCCTCGTCGCGCCCGGCGACGGCCCAGCGCAGCCCCTCGGGAGCATGGGCGGCGAGGTACTCCGCGGTGAGGGTCCCGACGAATCCGGTCGCCCCGAAGAGCACGATGTCGTACGGGCGGTCCGTCCCGTTTGTCTTGCTCATGACACCCCTTGTCCGCTCATGTCCGCTCACGGCACCCCTCGGTGCGCGCAGCCCGCGCCGCTGTCGGTGGCTGAGGCTAGCGTGAGGAGTGCGGAGCCCGACGACGAGCCCGGAGGCAGACAGGTGACCGTGGCCAGGAACGCCCTGAGGAAATGGGAGAAAGTACGCGCGTTCGCGCTCGGTCTGCCCGGCGCGGCCGAGGAGTTCCCGTGGAGCGAGTCCGTCGCCAAGGTCAACGGCAAGGTGTTCGTCTTCCTGGGCGTGGCCGACGGCAGCTACCCCCTGGGTGTCACCTGCAAGCTGCGGGACGAGACGGCGCACGGGCACGCGCTGGCCTCCCCGGGCGCCGAACCCGCCGGATACGGCCTGGGGAAGTCGGGGTGGGTGCGGATCCCGCTGGAGGAGCAGGGCGCCCCGCCCGCCGAACTGCTCTGCGACTGGGTCGAGGAGAGCTACCGCACCATCGCACCCAAACGGCTCATAGCGGAGCTGGACGCCCGCTGAGCGCACGGCCCTCCGTCCGTACGCCGCCGGAGCCGCTTCCGTCCTAGACTGGCTAAGCGCTTGCTCGTCACCTCTTGTCACCACTGGAACGTGTTCCTAGCATCACTGGTGTTACATCGGTTGTGTCACAGCAAGGGGGCTGGATGACAACGGCACACACGCCGCCCGGGCACGGCCCGCTCACCGGAGTGCGCGTGGTCGAGCTGGCGGGCATCGGGCCCGGCCCGTTCGCCGCCATGCTCCTGGGCGACCTCGGCGCCGACGTCGTCCGGGTGGACCGCCCCGGCGGCCCCGCCCTCGGCATCGACCCCGCGCACGACGTCACCAACCGCAACAAGCGGTCCGTGGTCGTCGACCTCAAGGCACCCGACGGCCCCGCGCGCGTGCTCGACCTCGCCGCCCGCGCGGACGTGCTGATCGAGGGCTACCGGCCCGGCGTCGCCGAGCGCCTCGGCGTCGGCCCCGCCGACTGCCACGCCCGCAACGCCCGCCTCGTCTACGGCCGGATGACCGGCTGGGGCCAGGACGGCCCGCTCGCCGACCGCGCCGGCCACGACATCGCCTACATCGCCCTCACCGGCACCCTCGGCATGATCGGCGACCCCGGCACGCCCCCGCCGGTCCCCGCCAACCTGCTCGGCGACTACGCGGGCGGCTCCCTCTACCTCGTCGTCGGCGTCCTCGCGGCCCTGCACCACGCGCGCGCGACCGGCACCGGCCAGGTCGTCGACGCGGCCATCGTGGACGGCACCGCCCACCTCTCCGCGATGATCCACGGCATGCTCTCGGCCGGCGGCTGGCAGGACCGGCGCGCCGCCAACCTGCTCGACGGCGGCTGCCCGTACTACGGCACCTACGAGACCGCCGACGGCGGCCACATGGCCGTCGGCGCGCTCGAACCGCAGTTCTACGACGCGTTCGTGGACCTCCTGGGCCTCGGCGACGTCGGCGGCGCCCGCGCCGACTGGACGCGCTGGGGCGAACTGCGCGAGGCGGTCGCCGCCCGCTTCAAGGCCCGTACGCGCGCGGAGTGGACGGCCGTCTTCGAGGGCACCGACGCCTGTGTGGCGCCGGTGCTGTCGCTGCGTGAGGCCCCGCACCACCCGCACCTCGCGGCCCGCGGCACCTTCACCGACCACGGCGGCATCACCCAGCCCGCACCCGCGCCCCGCTTCTCGGCGACCCCCACGACGGTCCGCAGCGGCCCGGCCCTGCCCGGCGCCGACACCACCGCGGTGGCCGACGACTGGGACGTCCCACACCTCCTCGACCGGACCGGCGGCCCCGCGCCCGAGCGCGACCGACCGGCCCCCGCCCCCGAGCGTGACCTCGCTGGCCCCGCGCCTGAGCGTGACCGGGCTGGCTCCGCTTCCGAGCGTGATCTCGTCGGCCCCGCGCCTGAGCGTGACCGGGCTGGCTCCGCTTCCGAGCGTGACCTCGCTGGCCCCGCGCCTGAGCGTGACCGGGCCGGCTCCGCTTCCGAGCGTGACCTCGCTGGCCCCGCGCCTGAGCGTGACCGGGCTGGCTCCGCTTCCGAGCGTGATCTCGTCGGCCCCGCGCCTGAGCGTGACCGGGCCGGCTCCGCCGCCGAGCGTGACCGCGCCGCCCCCGACCCTGAGCGCGATCGGACCCGCCCCGCCTCCGAGCGTGACTTCGTCGCCCCCGCGCCCGAGCGCGACCGGACTCGCCCCGCCTCCGAGCGTGATCTCGTCGGCCCCGCGCCTGAGCGCGACCAGACTCGCCCCGCCTCCGAGCGTGATCTCGCCGGCCCCGCGCCCGAGCGCGACCAGACCCGCCCCGCTCCCGAACTTGACCGCCCCCCCCCCCCCCCCGAGCGGCACCACGCCCGCCCCGCCCCCGAGCGGGACCACGCCCGCCCCACCCCCGAACTCGACCGCCCCCGCCCCACCCCCGAGACCGCCGTCTCCGACCCTCACTGAAAGGCCCCTCGTGAGCACCGAAGCGTTTGTGTATGACGCGATCCGCACCCCGCGCGGGCGTGGCAAGGCGAACGGCGCCCTGCACGGCACCAAGCCGATCGATCTCGTCGTCGGCCTCATCCATGAACTCCGTGACCGTTTCCCGGGGCTGGACCCGGCCGCGATCGACGACATCGTGCTCGGTGTCGTCGGACCCGTCGGCGACCAGGGCTCCGACATCGCGCGGATCGCCGCGATCGCCGCCGGGCTGCCGGACACCGTGGCCGGCCTCCAGGAGAACCGCTTCTGTGCCTCGGGTCTGGAGGCCGTCAACCTGGCCGCCGCCAAGGTCCGTTCGGGCTGGGAGGACCTGGTCCTCGCGGGCGGCGTCGAGTCGATGTCCCGCGTCCCGATGGCCTCGGACGGCGGCGCCTGGTTCAACGACCCGATGACGAACCTGACGGTCAACTTCGTGCCGCAGGGCATCGGCGCCGACCTGATCGCCACGATCGAGGGATTCTCGCGGCGTGACGTGGACGAGTACGCGGCGCTGTCGCAGGAGCGCGCGGCGACGGCCTGGAAGGACGGCCGGTTCGACCGCTCGGTGGTCCCGGTGAAGGACCGCAGCGGTCTGGTCGTCCTCGACCACGACGAGCACCCCCGCCCGGGCACCACCGCGGAGTCCCTCGGCAAGCTGAAGCCGTCCTTCGCCGACATCGGCGAACTCGGCGGCTTCGACGCGGTGGCGCTCCAGAAGTACCACTGGGTGGAGCGCATCGACCACGTCCACCACGCGGGCAACTCCTCCGGCATCGTCGACGGCGCCTCCCTGGTCGCGATCGGCTCGAAGGAGGTCGGCGAGCGCTACGGCCTCACCCCGCGCGCCCGGATCGTCTCCGTGGCCGTCTCCGGCTCCGAGCCGACGATCATGCTCACCGGTCCCGCGCCCGCCTCCCGCAAGGCGCTGGCCAAGGCGGGGCTGACCATCGACGACATCGACCTGGTGGAGATCAACGAGGCGTTCGCCGCGGTCGTGCTGCGCTTCGTCAAGGACATGGGCCTGTCCCTGGACAAGGTGAACGTCAACGGCGGCGCGATCGCGCTCGGCCACCCCCTCGGCGCGACCGGCGCGATGATCCTCGGCACCCTCGTCGACGAACTGGAGCGCCAGGACAAGCGGTACGGCCTGGCCACCCTGTGCGTCGGCGGCGGCATGGGCATCGCCACGATCGTCGAGCGCGTCTGAAACCCCGGCGGAACCAAGCGACTTCAACGGAGACCCCCGTCATGACACAGAGCACCACCATCCGCTGGGAACAGGACCGCACCGGTCTCGTCACCCTCGTCCTGGACGACCCGAACCAGTCCGCGAACACCATGAACGCGGCGTTCCGCGCGTCCCTCGCCGCCGTCACCGACCGTCTGGAGGCCGAGAAGGACTCCATCCGCGGCATCATCATCACCTCCGCCAAGAAGACCTTCTTCGCCGGCGGCGACCTGCGCGACCTGATCCGCGTCACCCCCGAGACCGCGCAGCAGCTCCTCGACGGCGGCCTGGAGATCAAGCGGCATCTGCGCCGTATCGAGACCCTCGGCAAGCCGGTCGTCGCCGCGCTCAACGGCGCCGCGCTCGGCGGCGGTTACGAGATCGCCCTCGCCTGCCACCACCGCGTCGCCCTCGACGCCCCCGGCTCCAAGATCGGCTGCCCCGAGGTCACCCTCGGCCTGCTCCCCGGAGGCGGCGGCGTCGTCCGCACCGTCCGTCTCCTCGGCATCGCCGACGCCCTGCTGAAGGTCCTCCTCCAGGGCACCCAGTACAGCCCCCGCAAGGCCCTGGAGAACGGCCTGATCGACGACGTGGCCGCCACCCCCGAGGAACTCCTCGCCAAGGCACGCGCGTTCATCGACGCCAACCCCGAGTCGGCCCAGCCCTGGGACAGGCCCGGCTACCGCATCCCCGGCGGCACCCCCGCCAACCCCAAGTTCGCCGCCAACCTGCCCGCCTTCCCGGCCACGTTGAAGAAGCAGACCAACGGCGCCCCCTACCCGGCCCCGCGCAACATCCTGGCCGCCGCCGTCGAGGGCGCCCAGGTCGACTTCGAGACGGCGCAGGTCATCGAGGCCCGCTACTTCGTCGAACTCGCGGCCGGGCAGACGTCGAAGAACATGATCCAGGCGTTCTTCTTCGACCTCCAGGCCGTCAACTCCGGCGCCAACCGGCCCCAGGGCGTCGAGCCCCGCACGGTCCGCAAGGTCGCCGTCCTCGGCGCCGGGATGATGGGCGCCGGCATCGCCTACTCCTGCGCCCGCGCGGGCATCGACGTCGTCCTCAAGGACGTCTCCGCCGAAGCCGCCGCCAAGGGCAAGGGCTACAGCGAGACGCTGTGCGCCAAGGCCGTCGCCCGGGGCCGCACCACCCAGGACAAGGCCGACGCGCTGCTCGCCCGCATCACCCCGACCGCCGACCCGGCCGACCTCGCGGGCTGTGACGCCGTCATCGAGGCCGTCTTCGAGGACACCGCCCTCAAGCACAAGGTCTTCGAGGAGATCGAGCACATCGTCGCCCCCGACGCCCTGCTGTGCTCCAACACCTCCACGCTCCCCATCACCGCCCTCGCCGAAGGCGTCGAGCGCCAGGCCGACTTCATCGGTCTGCACTTCTTCTCGCCCGTCGACAGGATGCCCCTCGTCGAGATCATCAAGGGCGAGCGCACCGGCGACGAGGCGCTCGCGCGCGCCTTCGACCTCGTCCGCCAGATCAACAAGACGCCGATCGTGGTCAACGACTCCCGCGGTTTCTTCACCTCCCGGGTGATCGGCCACTTCATCAACGAGGGCGTCGCGATGGTCGGCGAGGGCATCGAGCCCGCGTCGGTCGAGCAGGCGGCGGCCCAGGCGGGCTACCCGGCGAAGGTCCTGTCCCTGATGGACGAACTGACCCTCACCCTCCCGCGCAAGATCCGCAACGAGACGAGGACGGCCGTCGAGGAGGCCGGCGGCACCTGGACCCCGCACCCGGCGGACACGGTCATCGACCGCATGGTGGACGAGTTCGAGCGCCCCGGCCGCAGCGGCGGCGCCGGCTTCTACGAGTACGTGGACGGCAAGCGCGCCGGGCTCTGGCCGGGCCTGCGCGAGCACTTCACGAAGCCGGGCGTCGAGATCCCCTTCCGGGACATGCAGGAACGCATGCTGTTCTCCGAGGCCCTCGACACCGTCCGCCTCGTGGAGGAAGGCGTCCTGACCTCGGTCGCCGACGCCAACATCGGCTCCCTCTTCGGCATCGGCTTCCCCGGCTGGACCGGCGGCGTCCTCCAGTACATCAACGGCTACGAGGGCGGCCTGCCCGGATTCGTGGCCCGCGCGCGGGAGCTGGCCGACCGCTACGGCGACCGCTTCCTGCCCCCGGCGCTGCTCGTGGAGAAGGCGGAGAGGGGCGAGACCTTCACCGACACCCCCTGACGCACGACCCACGCGCGGGACCCCGAGACCGGGTCCCGCGCGTGGCGCTCACTCCTCCGCCGGAGGCTCGGTGAGCCACTGCCGCAGCTCGTCCCGCAGCGACCGCTGGAACGTCGTCAGCAGGGCCTGCACCACCAGCGGATGCATATGGGCGGTCAGCGACTTCACGTCCCGCGCGTCCCGCTCGGCGACCGCGTCCCGCAGCAGCCGCGACAGCTCGTGCGCCGCCGCCCGCGAGTGCTCGATCAGCGTCGTACGGGCCGCCAGGATCACCTCCGGCGACAGCGGCACGTCCAGCAGCCGCACCCCGAGCGCGAGCAGCGTGGAGTCGACCCGGTAGGAGCCGTCACCGGCTGCCTCCAGCACGTCCATCGCCGTGAGCTGGCCGATCTCCTCCTCGGACAGCGGCCGTCCGGCCCGGCGCTCCAGCTCCCGCCCGGTCACCGTCTCCACGTCGGCCGGCGCCCAGGAGGCGACCACCGCGCGGTGCAGGTCGAGCCCGTGCGCGTCCACGTCCGGCGGCAGCCCGCCGAGATAGCGCTCGATCGCCGCCAGCGTCATGCCCTGCCGCTGGAGCTCCTCGATCAGCGCGAGCCGCGCGAGATGCCGGGGCCCGTAACGGCCCACCCGGCGCGGACCGATCACCGGCGGCGGCAACAGCCCCCGGGTGCTGTAGAAGCGGACGGTCCGCACCGTGACCCCGGCACGAGCGGCCAACTCGTCGACCGTGAGGTCCGTCTCCTCGGTCTCGATCGTCATGTGCAGCAGTATCACTGTCCCACCGACACTGCGACACCCACGCCCACCCCGAAAGGGGCGCGGGGAACCGCGCGACCAGCCCCCACCGACCCGCACTCACCCCCTGCGGCCCCCGCGGCAGCGGATACGCTGCGATCTCGCCGACAACACCACACGGAGGGGCACCATGCCGAAGGAGATCGACGTCCTCGTCCTCGGCGGAGCCGGCGTGGACACCATCGTCCACGTCCCCGAGCTACCCCTCCCGTACGCCGACAGCTACATGATCGACCAGGGCATCCGCACCCGCGCCGGCCAGACCGGCGACTTCGTCGCCCTCGGCCTCACCGCCCTCGGCCTGCGCACGCACCACCTGGACTTCCTCGGCGACGACCCCGAGGGCGACCTCGTCCGCGCCCTGCACGACAAGCACGGCATCGCCCTCACCGCCGTACCCCAGCCCCTCGGCACCAAGCGCGCGGTCAACCTGGTCGGCCCGGACGGCCGCCGTCTGTCCCTGTACGACACCAGCCGCGCCCACCCCGGCGACCGCTTCCCCGAGGACACCCTGCGCCTGCTCGCCGGCGCGAGCCGTCACGCGCACGTGTCCCTGACCCAGCCCTGCGCCGACGCCCTGCCCGTGCTGCGCGAGACGGGCGTCACGCTCTCCACCGACCTGCACGACTGGGACGGCGAGAACCCCTACCACGAGTCCTTCGCGTACGCCGCCGACATCGTCTTCCTCTCCGCCGCCGCGCTCACCGACCCCGAGGCCACCATGCGCCGGATCGCCGGCCGCGGCCGCGCCCGGATCGTCGTCGCCACGGCGGGCGCGGCCGGCGCGCGTCTGCTGGCCGACGGCGAGCTGACGCACGTACCGGCCGCCGTACCGCCCGCACCGGTGGTGGACTCCAACGGCGCGGGCGACGCCTTCGCCGCCGCCTTCCTCTACGGCCGTCTGGGCGGCGAACCCCCGCTCAGATGCGCGGAGTTCGGGGCGAAGGCCGGGGCGTACGCCTGCACGATCCCCGCCACGGAAAGCGCCGCGGCGACCCGTGACGCCCTCCACTGAGGGACGCTCGCGCGCCGCTCAGTGCGTGTCGTGCACCCCGTTCGTCGCGGCGATCTTCCGCCACGAGCGCGGCTCGACCGGCGCCGCCGAGGCACCGGAGGGCACCGCGAGGGACGCGGCGCGCGCCGCCGCCGGCGTCGGCTTCGACGGCTGGAACAGCCACGTGTCGAACAGCGCGTCCAGCGCCGCCCCCGACACCTCCTCGGCGTACCGCCGGAAGTCCTCGACGGACGCGTTGCCATGGGCGTACCGCTGCGGCCAGCCCTTCAGCAGGGTGAAGAAGGCGTCGTCGCCGATCTCGTCCCGCAGCGCCTGGAGGGCCAGCGCGCCCCGGTCGTAGACGGCCAGGTGGAACTGGTTCTCCGGCCCCGGGTCCCCGGGCGCGACCTTCCAGAACGGGTCGTCGGCGGGGTGCGAGGCGTAGACGTGGTCGGCGAGTTCCTTCGCCGTGCCCTCGCCCTCGTGCTCGGACCACAGCCACTGCGCGTACCGCGCGAAGCCCTCGTTGATCCAGATGTCCTTCCACCCGGCGACGGACACCAGGTCGCCGTACCACTGGTGGGCCAGCTCGTGCACCACGACCGAGGTGTTGGAGCCGTTCGCGAACTGCCGCGGGCTGTAGAAGGGCCGGGTCTGCGTCTCCAGCGCGTACCCGGTGTTCGTGTTCGGCACATACCCGCCAAGTGAATTAAACGGATACGCGCCGAAATAGCCGCTCAGCCAGTCGGCGATCTCCCCGGTCCGTTCGACGCTCGCCCGCGCAGCCCCGGCGTTCGCGCCCAGGTCCTTGCTGTACGCGTTGACGACCGGGATGCCGCTCTCCGTGGTCCCGGTGGTGAGGTCGAACCTGCCCACCGCGAGCGTGGCCAGATAGGTGGCCTGCGGCTTGTCGGAGCGCCAGGACCAGCGGGTCCAGCCGAGCCGGGAGACCGCCGACTGGAGCGTGCCGTTGGAGATCGCCTGGGTGCCGTCGGGCACCTGCACGGACACGTCGAAGGTGGCCTTGTCGCTCGGGTGGTCGTTGCTGGGGAACCACCACCAGGCCGCCTCGGGCTCGTTGGCGCCGACTCCGCCGTCCGGGGTGCGGTGCCAGCTCGTGAAGCCGTACGCCTGCTTCGAGGACGGCACACCGTGGTACCGCACCACGACCGTGACGGGCGTGCCCTTGGCCAGCGGAGTTTTCGGCGTGATCTCCAGCTCGTGTTCGCCCGTCGAGGCGAACGCGGCCTTCACACCGTTGACCCGCACCTCGTCCACGTCGAGCAGGAAGTCCAGGTCGAAGCGCGAGAGATCCTGGGTGGTCCGCGCCAGGATCGTGGCGGTGCCCTCCAGTTCGTCCGTGGCCGGCCGGTACTTCAGCCGGAGGTCGTAGTGCGAGACGTCGTATCCGCCGTTGCCGTAGGCCGGGTAGTAGGGGTCGCCGATGCCCGGCGCACCGGGTCCGACGCTCGCGGCCGACGCCGGGATCGCCAGCAGGACGGACGCGGCGGCGAGGGCGCCCGGCGCGATGAGTCTGGGATGCACGTGAACTCCAAGTGGGGGGTACTTGCGGTCTGTTGGAAGCCTAGGAACTTCCTGTGCCCAGGATCCGCCGACGCCCCCGCTGTCACACGATCGCCATTCGGCCGTCACGGCCGAACCACCCCCATGGACGTGATCCGGCCACACCCGGCACACGACCGCCACAACGGCCCTCTTCTGTACGGGAGTTGACCCGAGTACCGTCCCGCGCATGCCGACACGCACGCGCTTCACGATCTGGAGAATGCTCGCGGCAGCCGCCGTCACCCTGCTGACGGCCGCCTTCCTCACCCCGGCGGCGGCCCACGGCACGACCGGCCCCGGCGCCCCGCGCGAGAGCCGCCCCGTCCACTCCTACGAGCACGCGATCCGCGAGGCCGTCTGGGTCGACACCGGGCTCGACGGCGACGGCGACGGACGCCCCGACCGGGTCGCCGTCGACATCGTCCGCCCCCGCGAACCCGCCGAGCGGGGCCGCAAGGTGCCCGTCATCATGGACGCCAGCCCCTACTACGCCTGCTGCGGCCGCGGCAACGAGAGCCAGCGCAAGACGTACGACGCGGACGGCCGCGTCGTCGGGGTGCCGCTCTTCTACGACAACTTTTTCGTGCCGCGCGGCTACGCCGTCGTCGGCGTCGATCTGGCCGGCACCAGCCGCTCCGACGGCTGCGTGGACGTCGGCGGCCGCTCCGACATCCGCTCCGCGAAGGCCGTCGTCGACTGGCTGAACGGCCGCGCCCGCGCGTACACGACCCGCACCGGCGCCACGACCGCCGCCGCGGACTGGAGCAACGGCCGGACCGGCATGATCGGCAAGAGCTGGGACGGCACGATCGCCAACGGCGTCGCCGCCACCGGGGTGAAGGGCCTGCGGACGATCGTCCCCATCGCCGCCATCTCCTCCTGGTACGACTACTACTTCCAGCAGGGCGCCCCGCTCTACGACTCGGGCCCCGACCGGCTCGCGGACTACGTGAACAGCCCCGACGCCCGCGCCCGGTGCGCCGAGACGGGGCGGCGGCTGGTCGAGGGCGCCCCGCGCACCGGCGACCTGACGCCCCTGTGGGCCGAGCGCGACTATGTCGCGGACGCCCGCCGGATCAAGGCCAGCGTGTTCGTCGTCCACGGCCTCCAGGACCTCAACGTCCGCGCCAAGCACTTCGGACAGTGGTGGGACGCGCTCGCGGAGAACGGCGTCGACCGCAAGATCTGGCTCTCCCAGACCGGCCATGTCGACCCCTTCGACTTCCGCCGCGCCGACTGGGTCGACACCCTGCACCGCTGGTTCGACCATGAACTCCTCGGCTACGACAACGGCATCGACCGTGAGCCGATGGCGGACATCGAACGCCACCCGGACCAGTGGGTCACCTCCAAGGTCTGGCCGCCGGCCGGCACCCGCACCGCCACCCTGCGCCCCGCCCCCGGACCGCAGCCGGGCGTCGGCACCCTCGGTCTGCGCAAGGGCACCGGCACCGCGTCCTTCACCGACGACCCCCGGCTGAGCGAGAGCGACTGGGCCGCCCGTGTCGACACCCCGACCCCCGACAAGGCCGGCTTCGTCACCGGGCCCCTCACCCGCGACCTGCGGCTGTCCGGCTCCTCCCGGGTGACCGTCACCGCCACGCCCACCACCCCGACCGCCCATCTCAGCGCCGTCCTGGTCGACCTGGGCCCGGACACCATCCGGGACTACACGGCGAGCGGCGAGGGCATCACCACGCTCACCGACCGCACCTGCTGGGGCGCGAGCACGGCGGGGGACAGCGCCTGCTACAAGGAGACGCGGGCGGCGACGGCCGACGTCGGCTTCACCGTCCTCAGCCGGGGCTGGGCCGACCTCGGCACCCACGCCGACCCCGGCAAGGGCGCCCCGCTCACCCCGGGCCGGGCGTACACGATCACCGTCGAGCTGGCGGCCACCGACCATGTCGTCCCGGCCGGACACCGGCTCGCGCTGATCGTCGCGGGCACCGACCGGGACCTGATCGACCCGCCCGCCGACACCCCGGCCCTCACCCTCGACCTGGCCCGCACCTCGGCCCGGGTCCCGATCGTCGGCGGCGCTCCCGCCTTTGCCGCCGCCACGGCCGGGAGCGTCACGGGCCCGCCCGCCGTCCCCGGAGGACGCCTGGACGGCGTACCCGCCGCACCACGGTCGCACCGGATCCCCTGAGCCGTCCCGGACCGGCATCCCCGAGGGCCGCGTCAGGAGGAGGCGACCAGCGCGGCCGCCTCCTCCGCGCACCCCCAGGCCACCGTCACACCCGCGCCGCCGTGCCCGTAGTGGTGCACCAGCGGCCGCCCGTCCGGCAGGGCCGTCCGCTCCAGCCGTACCGCGTCACGCACCGGGCGCAGCCCCACCCGGTGCTCCAGGACCCGCGCGCCCGCGACCTCCGGCCGCAGCGCCGCGCACCGCGCCACGATCCCCTCGGCCACCGCCGGGTCCGGGTCGAGCCCCCACACGTCGTCCTCGGAGGTGCCGCCCAGCAGCAGCCGCCCCGGCTGCGGGAACAGATACGCCATCGCGCCGTCCGGGGCGGTGGACACCAGCCAGGTGTCCACGCCCGGGTTCTCCACCACGACCAACTGCCCGCGCACCGGCCGCACCGACGCGTCCCCGGCCAGCTCCCGGGCGCCCAGGCCCGTGCAGTTGACGACCACCGGGGCGTCGGCCTCCGCCAGATCGGACACCGTGCGCTCCTCCACCGCACCGCCCGCGCGCCGCAACCGCTCCCGCAGCCACGGCAGATGCACCGCCATGTCGATCAGCGGCAGCCGCGCCCACACGGCGGGCCCGGGGGCGTACTCCCGTGCCGTGGCCCGGCGCAGCTCCGGCAGCCGTCCGGCCGCCCAGCTCTCCACGTCCGCCAGGTCCGTCTCGCCCATCGCGCCGTCGACCAGCCGCACCCCGGTCTCCTCCGGCCGCGCGGCCAGCGCCCCGTACACCTCAAGGGAGCGCAGCGCCCACGCCTGTGCCGCCGCGACCGGCTCGATGTGGTACGGCCACCACAGCGCCCCGGCCACCGCCGAGGTGGTGCGCTCCACCGGGTCCCGGGTCCACACCCGCACCCGCCGGCCCCGCTCGGCGAGGACCACCGCCGTGGTCAGCCCGACCACCCCGCCCCCGACCACGACCACGTCACCGTTGTCACCGTTCGCCCGAGTACTCACGCCGGGACGCTAGCCGAACGTACGGCGATGGGCGAGACCGGGACGGGAGACCGGGGCGGACCAGGGCGGGGCCATCGGCGCACAGGGCCTAGGATCTACGACCTGATGACTGCCACCCTTGTCGCCAAGAACCTCGCCGCCGGGCACGGCGACCGCTCCCTCTTCTCCGGGCTCGACCTCGTCGTCGCGCCCGGAGACGTGATCGGGCTGGTCGGTGCCAACGGGGCGGGCAAGTCCACCCTGCTCACCCTCCTCGCCGGGCTCACCGCGCCCGAGGAGGGCGAGCTGCGGCTCTCCCCGCCGACCGCGACCGTCGGCCATCTGCCCCAGGAACCCGAGCGCCGCCCCGGTGAGACCGTCCGGGAGTTCCTCGCCCGCCGTACCGGGGTCGCCGAGGCGCAGCGCGCCATGGACGAGGCGACGCAGGCGCTGGTCGACGAGGCGCCGGGCGCCGACGACGCCTACGCGACCGCCCTGGAGCGCTGGCTCGGCCTGGGCGGCGCCGACCTCGACGAGCGCGCCGAGGAGGTCACCGACTCGCTCGGCCTCGCCGTCGGCCTCGACCAGCCGATGACGTCCCTGTCCGGCGGCCAGGCCGCCCGCGCGGGCCTCGCCTCCCTGCTGCTCTCCCGCTACGACGTCTTCCTCCTCGACGAGCCCACCAACGACCTCGACCTGGACGGACTGGAGCGCCTCGAACGCTTCGTGACCGGCCTGCGGGCCGGCACCGTCGTCGTCAGCCACGACCGCGAGTTCCTCACCCGCACGGTCACCAAGGTCCTCGAACTCGACCTCGCCCAGCAGCGGATCAGCCTCTACGGCGGCGGCTACGACGCCTACCTGGAGGAACGCGACGTCGCCCGCCGGCACGCCCGCGACGACTACGAGGAGTACGCCGACAAGCGGGCCGCGCTCCAGGACCGGGCGCAGACGCAGCGCTCCTGGATGGACAAGGGCGTGAAGAACGCGCGCCGCAAGGCGGGCAACGACAACGACAAGATCGGCCGCAAGTTCCGCAGCGAGGCCAGCGAGAAGCAGGCCGCGAAGGCCCGCCAGACCCAGCGCATGATCGAGCGCCTGGAGGTCGTGGAGGAGCCCCGCAAGGAGTGGGAGCTGCGCATGGAGATCGCGGCCGCCCCACGCTCCGGCGCGGTCGTGGCCACCCTGCGCGACGCCGAGGTGCGGCGCGGCGACTTCGCCTTCGGACCGGTCACCCTCCAGATCGACTGGGCGGACCGGGTCGCGGTCACGGGCGCGAACGGCGCGGGCAAGTCGACCCTGCTGGGCGCGCTGCTCGGCCGGATCCCGCTGGACGCCGGGCACGCGGCCGTCGGCTCGGGCGTCCTGATCGGCGAGGTCGACCAGGCGCGCAAGCTGTTCCACGGCCCGGAGTCCCTGCTCGACGCCTTCTGCGCGGCCGTACCCGACACCGAACCGGTCGAAGTGCGCACCCTGCTGGCCAAGTTCGGGCTGAAGTCGGACCATGTGACGCGCGCGGCGGTCACCCTGTCACCGGGCGAGCGCACCCGCGCCGCCCTCGCCCTCCTCCAGGGCCGGGGCGTCAACCTGCTCGTCCTGGACGAGCCGACGAACCATCTGGACCTGCCGGCCATCGAGCAGCTCGAATCGGCGCTCGACGCCTACGAGGGCACGCTGCTCCTTGTCACCCACGACCGGCGGATGCTGGACGCCGTCCGGGTCACCCGCCGCCTGGAGGTCGCGGCCGGCAAGGTGACCGAACGCTGAACGGACGGGCCCCGGCATCACACCGGGGCCCGCCTTGCGTCACCCCGGCTCAGCCGCGGCCCTTCTTCGGGTCGAGCAGGCCCGCCTTGCGCAGCGCGTCGGCCATCGCGCTGTTCGCCGGTGCCGGTGCCTGACGCGCACCGCCCGCGCGCTGACCGCCGTTGCCGCCGCCGCGCCGGCCGCCGCCCTGGCCGTCACCCTGCCCGCCGCTCTGCCGGCGCTGCTGCGGCGGACGCCCGTCACCGCCGCGCTGCTGCCGGGCACCGCCCGACGGACGGTCCTGGCCCTGGGGCGCGGCCTCGTCGTCCAGCCGGAGCGTCAGCGAGATCCGCTTGCGCGGGATGTCGACGTCGAGGACCTTCACCTTGACGATGTCACCCGGCTTCACCACGTCCCGCGGGTCCTTGACGAACGTCCGCGACATGGCGGAGACATGCACCAGGCCGTCCTGGTGGACGCCGACGTCCACGAACGCCCCGAAGGCCGCCACGTTCGTCACGACCCCCTCCAGGACCATCCCGGACGCCAGGTCGGAGATCTTCTCCACGCCGTCCTTGAAGGTCGCCGTCCTGAAGGCGGGCCGCGGGTCGCGCCCGGGCTTCTCCAGCTCCCTCAGGATGTCGGTGACGGTCGGCAGACCGAACGTCTCGTCCACGAAGTCGTCCGGCCGCAGCGACCGCAGGACACCGGTGTTGCCGACGAGCGCCGCCACCTCCTGCCCCGACGTCTTCACCATCCGCCGCACCACCGGATACGCCTCCGGGTGCACGCTGGACGCGTCCAGCGGGTCGTCACCGCCGCGGATCCGCAGGAAGCCCGCACACTGCTCGTACGCCTTGGGGCCGAGCCGCGCCACCTTCTTGAGCTGGGTACGGGCGGTGAAGGGGCCGTTGGCGTCGCGGTGCGCCACGATGTTCTCGGCGAGCCCGGAGGTGATGCCGGAGACCCGGGCGAGCAGCGGCGCGGAGGCCGTGTTCACGTCCACGCCGACGCCGTTCACACAGTCCTCCACGACCGCGTCCAGCGAGCGGGACAGCTTCACCTCGGACAGGTCGTGCTGGTACTGGCCGACACCGATCGACTTCGGGTCGATCTTCACCAGCT